>JAUNVO010000065.1 GCA_030540695.1 Micrococcaceae bacterium
CGGCCTCGGTCATCGCCGGCTGGGATCCCGGCAGCACCCTTTGGCTAACGGACCCTGCCCGGGAAGGGGAAGGCCCGCGGCAGGTGTGGAACCGTACCGAAGACACATGGATCATGGCTCCGTAGAAATCCAGCCAGACAGCACCGTGGCTCATGCTTCCATCCCCCCCTGCCGGATTCTTCACCGTCAGAAAGTCCCCGATCCCCAGCGCCCAGTCTCCATTCGAAAACCATGGCCAAAATGACCACACAGTGATCAGGGAAGAGCCCGTATATTGGATGGATCGCACCCCAAGTCACCCCAAAAAGACCATGCCGATTGGGCAGCACCAAGCCAAACGGAACTGCCCTGCCGACCGCACACGCAGGATGTGTGCCATATTCGCTTGCGGCAAGGCAAGATGGAATCACCATGCACACCACCGTCGATTCGCTCGACCTGTATAAGAGCCACACAACGATTTCCCAAGTCCTTTCGGGTGTCCCCGAATCATTGACGCCCGCATTTGAGCAACGACCAACTAGTGGAGACCGCCCCCTCGAAGGCACCACGCTTACCCCGCGGCACACCCCAGATCAGCCAATGATCCCAAGGATCCAGAGAACCCGAGAAGCGGAGCCATGTTGATGAATCATTCAAAACCACCCGAGAATCGCGACGGCGACGATTCCACCGAACTTCATGGGGCAAGTACCGCAGCCGAGGGCTTCGGGCTCCGTACCGGTAGGCGCAGCGCGCGCACCGTCCTGGGTTTCGCTTGGTTCGTGCTCGGTACCGGAACTTTGCTGCTGTTCATGGGCGCCACCATCTTCATTGGCGAGGCAGCATGGACGCCACTGGTCTTGCTGTGTCTGGTGGAACTGGTATTCATCGCTGCGTTCCTTGTTTTGGTGAACTTGGCCAGAAGCCGCCGCGTCCAGGGGAACCATGCAGGTATTGATTTCCATGAAGAACGCTAGCCGAACCCCCTCCAAATCGTAGATTCACGAGCCTCGGAGCTGTCCACCGAGCCGCGCGGGAAGGCCCGAAAGCTTTTGCCTGGCGGCAGTACCCAGCTCAAGCGATGCTGGAATCGATGCCGACGTTGATCCAGTACGCGAGCTCACCGTCGTCCTGAAGGCATTCGGCCGGCACGGTGAGCCACCCCGGGCCCATGGGACGACCCTTGCCCATGTACGCCGGTTTTCCTCCCCGTTGGCATAGCTGGTCATATTCGGCAGGAGCAATGCGCACCAGCAGGGTGCCGTCGATGCCGGCAGAGACCGCCAACCTCTCATCCACCATGAATGACAGCCCGCCAAACATGCGAACTTCACGCAGGTTCGCTAGCGAGGCCATTGCTACCCGGACCCTGTGCACCAGGTCCTCCTGCGGGCTTGGCGGGTGCAAACTAGTCACTGTCCGCCCTTCGCAATGGAGTCCTGCCCGTCGTCGTGACAGATGAGCGTGTCGCTCATGCAGTCTCGGATGGCAGAACGAACGTAGCCACCGGGTATCTCAGCGTCACATAAAACACCGGAGGCGGGGTCGTCCTGGACCTCACCGATCACGGTGATGCTGTGGACCGTCGAGAAGAGGCCCAGCATGCCTCGAAGAAAACCTACCGTGGAATCCATGTGGTGCACTGCCAAGGAGCCGGTCAAGTGCGGGTGGTCTGTGACCCGTCTGCGCAGTTCCTGCTTTGCTCCATATGCGTCCGATCCCATGGTGAGAATGCGGTAGTACTCTTGGAGCGCCAACGGCGGTGAAACTGGGATGGCGACCTTCACAGCCCACTCCCCTGGTTGAAGTTGAAAGCGTACCCCCGAATATGAAGCGTTCGATGGAGCTTGTCAAGAGCCCAATCACCTGATCGCGGATCTCTATCAGGCCCCCGGCTCCCTGGAACGGCTTCCTCTCGCCGCTTCAACGCGGTGGCCTCGAGCGAGCCCGACAAAGTGCTGTCTCGAAACCACGGGCCCCACAAGGGCTAGGCAAGTGTCGATCTTCATGGGATGCATCGCTTTCCGCTTCCCCTTACCACTTCTTGACAGCATTGAATCCGCATCGATATGTTCGGAGGATGGAACGTATCTGGGCTTTTGAAACATCGGCAATCTCAGCGGTCCTCGTGGACTTTCTCGATCCCGCACTCGCTGATCAACCTGACATCCGGGAGCGCGGCGTACGCCTGGAAATCCGTCCTATGGCGGTGGGCAGTATCGATACGATCTATTCCTCGCCCGCGCTCTCGTTGAAACCCGCGATCATCCGTATCGATATGCTTGAATCGGCGCCACACAAAGCCGACCGCATGCACTTTCATCCCGGCATGGTTGACGGGGAGCCAGAGGAGAGAACCTTCGACGAGGAGATGGGTGAAAACCCCATCGACTGGCTGCGCTCGTACCTGGAACAACTCCATGACTGGGTTGGGCAGGCCGACGGCCGCTCCATTGCTGAGGCAGCGGAAGGCATCACCCGGGAAACAGCGGAATTGCTTGAAGAGGCCCGTCAGCCGTGGCCCGAGGTTGTCCACGATGAGCGTGGCCTGGTGGTTGGTTAGACAGCCCGGCTCCCGCCAACCAGAACACCGTGGGGCCACCACCGGTGTATGGCGGTGCACCGCCATTGCGCTTCTAATGTTTGTCGCACCCGATGTCCTTGGCGCGATGTCTGATGGGCTACTCCATCTTCGTGGATCAGCGACGCATCTTCCTACGCCCCATGCTACGCGCCCACCCCTTGGTTGGCGCCGGCTCTGCGGAACGCATCACCCGAGACCGTGCTTGGTCAACCACACCCGGCATCTATTTGGGTTCCTCCAATCAGAAGCGATGGCCACTTCGAAGCCTATTGAACGCATCCCATACGTAGTCCCAATCAACTGAAAACCTCATAATCGCCCGCTGGCGTGCGGCATACGTCTTCCGACCGGTGAGCAGGTCTTGGGAAAGTCACCCCAGCGCGGTAATCCACCCAGAATGGAGGCAGGAGTTTCGCCAGACACAAACCTGGTGTGGTGAACCGCTTCTCCAGTCAGCTGACCGATGGCTCACTCGATGACGGATTCGAAGCTGGCCCGACTGTCGAACGCCCCGCGGCAACGTGACGATATCCGGTCCTGGATCTTGGCCTTGTCGTCATCAGATCAGTTGCCGCCTGCGCGAAGCGCGTTAATCTGCATGGCTTCCAGCAGCAAGTCAGGCGGATTGTGCATCGCGCTCGTGACTTGCGTACCTCCCCGGGGTAATCTCCGTGCATGGAGACCGATCAATTGTTCCTCGCCGCCGATGCCGCTCTGCGCGCCGTCATCAACAGCATAGAGCCAGACGACTTCGCCAAACCTGTTCCGACAGCGTGGTCCAGCACCGCCGATCCGTCCGTACTCGACCTTCTGCAGGCACACGCCTACGACGAAGCGTGGGTCCCCGGTGTTCTGTGCGGTGCTTCGATCGCAGACGGCGATGACTTCCTGGACTGCGATTTACTCGGCGACGAACCAATCACTGCGTACAACGCGCTCAACGACACCGCCACGGCGGCCGTGCGTGCCGGTGTCTCTCCGGGGTCGGTATTCCACTTCCAATACGGCGACTACCCGGCAGAAGAAGGCTTGGTGCACTTGGCGCTCTACCGCGGATTCCAGGCATGGCTGCTGGCCAAGCACCTCGGTATACCGTTCCGGCTTTCCGAGGAAATCATTGCCGGAATGAACGAGCATGTCTTGCCCAACATCGAAGAATGGCGTGGCTTCGGCGTGTTCCCGCCCGCAATCGATTCGCCGGCCGGGGCGGACGAAGAGACGCGGTTGCTGTGCGCTGTCGGGTACTGGATCCCCTGAAACAGCCGATGGCTCCATTCCAAGTTCCTATCTGAAGCACGGGAACCTGCTTGCCCCGGTTGGAACGACCAGTGCAAAGGCATAGGCCCGTTGGAAGCAGGTCCTCATAGCCAGGCTCTCCGCGTGATGGGTTCCATGCGTTGTTCAGCCAGGGTGTGGAATGTGGCCTGAAGCCGTGGTCCATCGCCTGGGTCTGTGGAACCCGGGTTTCCGTCGCGGAGACACCGACAACGGGTGTCTTAGAGCTTTGCCCTTGCGCCTGCTACGGTGAACGCCATGACGGACTTCCGCCCGATAGCCGTCGGGGCAATCGCGGATCTACGAAGTTCTTGCCCCACCGTCGAGAAGATGAGGCCAACCACGTGACAATCAATCCAGAGAGCGGTGAACGGGGAGACTTGTTCATGGCCAAACGCGGACCGCTGCCCATTCTTGGCGTTAGCTCCTTGGTCGCCGGGGCGATCTTGCCTGCATGGACCGTCTTGGTAATGTTCAGCGGCGGGTTGGAAGCTGCAGCGTGGGTGCCGGTGATGGCGTTCTTCTATCCTTTTAACCTCATGTTTCTACCCCTGTTCATTCTCGCCGTGCTCTGCGGGATCTTCGCACGTCGCAATCCGGGTACGGACCGTGCATTGGGCGGCGCCGGCTTGATCCTTGCAGGGCTGCAATTGGTTGCCGTTATCGCCTATCTGGCCTGGTCCTTCTTCGACATCGGGCTCGGGCTCGGACACTGAGTCATGCCGGAAGCAGTTCAGCATGACACCGTTCATGGCATTCAGGCTTGGGCCGCCGCAACGCAAAACGGGTCAGAGTTACCCGAGGGCTCCTACCCTGGGATGTGGCGAGGCTAAATACCGTACATTCCGTTGCTCTGGCTCCCGTCGGCCAAAGTTCAATTCCGGTGCGGGACTGGCACGGACGGGCTCTCTGCCCATTTCCTTGGCGTGCACGGGTAACTGAACCATCCCGCGGCTCCCGCCCACAAGGCATCCTCCGGCGCAATGCGGCAATGGCGCCCGATAGGCTCCTTCGACTCAGGGCCCAAGGAGCAGGGCGAGTCAGTGGGTTGGTGCGTGGGACGCGACAATCGCTGTTGCCTGCCACTCCGGGCAGTGCTCGTGCAGATCACATCCAGCGGCCGGATGCTGGTCATCGGCTCACACGCTTCCCATGCTTGGATTCTTCGTGTCGAACTTCCCATGGCTTCGTTGGTTCTGATGCGGCAACGCACCAACACCGATACAGACATGACGAATCCGTCACGCCGGTACCCGGGAATTACTTGCATTCTTCGAAGCTGGCTCTGCTCGTTCCCGTAGTGTGGGGGGCCGTCAGCGTATTGGGCAACTTAAGCACTGGATACATCCCGAAGGCTTGTCCCGGACCGGGAGAACGCCGAACACTGCCGGGCGAGTCCATCTTCTGCATGGCAGGCAGGGGCGAAGTGCTTGCCGCGAGTACCCGCGCGATAGCGCGCCGAGTGGACGGATGGCCCTTCAAACCGGCGACCACGCCGTGAAGTGGCGTGCCGATGGCGGGGAACTGCGCGGCCACGGAGCATGCATCCGCGCCCGGATCAAACGGCGACCGATCTATTGCCGCTGTTTTTGGGGACATCCGGGTTCCAGCCTTGAATCCAGGGGCCCGTCCTTGCCCCCTCAGGGACTTCAGCTTCAACTGCAACAACACCGCCAGGCAGTGCCAAAGCAATGATTCCGGTCGTTCGTGCCATTCCAACGGGGCTGCGGAACGGAAGCGAGCATGGGGTCTATTGGTAGGACACGAACCACGGCTTCGGGTCGATCTCGAAGGTCTGTTCCGGGGTGAACGTCGGGGTGTCTTCGTCAATGAAGTTCTTCCAGGCCATCCTGATGCCCTCGGGCAGGTCGTGGCGCAGGCTCTTCCATGTCGCCATCTTCATCCCTGGTGTCCCGTTCCCGTCGGCGTGCAGCACCATCGCCAGTTCCGGATGCGAGGTGTCCAGGGTCGAGCGGTCCCGGATCATGCTATGCGTGAACTGGTGCAGGATAACGACTTTTTGCGGCAGGTGGTTCCTGCGCGTGAACTCGGCCAACCAGTCGTTGGCGCGGTTCAATTCGGCGGCGTCCACGGAGCCGATCTGGGCCAGGTGCCGTTGACCGGGCTTGAGCCGCCACTCGGGATCGTAGGCAATCCCGACATTTGGGTAGGCCAGCAATGCCTCGTAGTGCTTGGCTTGGGTCAGGAAGTCGTTGAGGCCCGGCTGCAGGTCAAGCACCACATATACGCCTGCTTCATCGGCTGCTTTGACCCAGCGTTCGAGTTGTTCCACAGGTGCATAGCTCGAGTACTTTCCGTCCTTGCCGGCAGATGCCGAGGCAACGGTTGCAATCATTTCGAAGGCAGGCTGGACCTTCTCTTGGCTATGGGGCTGGTATTTCGCTGCGTATTTCTTTGCGAGCTTGATGGCTGCGTCGACGTCCTGCTCACCGAGCAGGCCCAATGCGGCCGTGCCCGGCGTGCCATAGAGCGCAACCATGCGCCGGTCCGGGAACACGAGCTGCCCACCGCCGGGAAGCTGCTTTCCCCCGGCAGCCGTTGCGGACAGGGCGGAGAATTCCTTGGCTTTTCCGAACCCCTTGCCAATCGCGTACAGTTCCGAGTCGGCGTGTTCCTGGAAGAATTCCTGGTTCTTCGCATCCCGCGGGTCAGGTGAATCCATTGTGTGGAGGTCTGCCCCGGCGGCTTGGGCCGTGGCCACGGCCGGAGCCGCCGCTTCCTCCGCTTTTTTCCCTGCACTCACGACGACCGCGAATCCGGATGCAGTGGCGCCTACTTTAGTGCCGATGTCAGGGAGGTCCGCATCCGGTGCTGCCCCGTCGACAACGTCCCTGTCCCCCGCCAAGGAGTCGGGCAGCATTCCATGGACGATGAGTGTGCGGGCGCCCAATCGCGCCAGCTCGGTGGAGAAGCCCTCTTGGTCCGAAGCATCACCCGCACCCGCGCCAGGTGCCACGAGCAACGGGACCCCGAGTTCTCGGGCCTGCCCTGCTGCAGCTTCCCGCTCACCTTCTGGGCCCAACACGACCACGGCGGGCGCCTTGTCAAAGAATGCCTGGCTTGCCTTCAATGCCATATCCCCGGAATTGCCACCGATCCGGCCCACGCCTGCCTCGGGAGCGGCCAACACCACGCTGTTTTGGCTCTCCTGCGTCCGGTCCCCCGCTGTCATGGCAGCATCCCCCGCGTCCGCTGAGGTGCATCCCGATAAAAGCAGGCCCAGTGCCAGTCCGGAGGCAATCACGGACAGGGCCTTGGTTCCCCGAATCGTCATCTTTTTCGTCCCTCGTCGAACATCAGTCAAAGGTTTCCACCGGCATCGTTTAGTTGGTTGTTCATGAACGGAAGGCGCCCAGGAACAGTGAGCACATCCCCGGGTGCGAGAACCACCAAAAGACGGTGGCCACCATGACCAATCCTAACAACCGCTTCGGGTTCACACCGGAATACCGCTCTCCCGGCCACCTTCGTGACGACTGCAGGTGCCCTCGGTTGCGGCACCCGGAGCGTGGCACTGGTGCCGCCACATTGGCTTCCGGCATTTGGCCAGTGAATCCATGTCCGTGCTTGGATCCCGGCACGGCTCGCGCCAAACCCGGTAAAACTGCATGAGGCACTCACACGAACACCGCCGGGGGTGCTCTTTGGCTAGGCCGAGGGCACCTTGCGTTCCTGCTTCTTCGTGTACCCGGTAGCGAAAGGTGTAGCTGGATGCTTCGGTAACAGAACCGTCAATCGAACGCTCGCACGATGGAACAGATAAGCGGTCGCTATTCCTGGAAGTGGCCTCTTGAACGTGGGCCGGAGGAATGCCGCAAAAATTCCTAGCAGCAACCTCGAGACAGTGCCTGTGAGTTGCCATGCTGGTGCCGGGGCTTGCCAGCGTGGCCTTTTTGACGGCGATTCGACTCAGCTCCGCTTTCGCGATCCTTGTTTCCCCGGGAGATGGCTGCATCACCTCCTTCGTTGTCTTCGGTATTGCGGCTCCCCCTGCTACTCGGTGAATTCATTTCGGGAGGATTCTCATCAACCCCCTGACCTCCAAGCAACGCCGCTGAAGTGCACCGGTCACCACTGGAACGCGATGGGTGGCAACCTGAAACTGATCGAAGCTATCAAGCGAAATGACAAGCTGCTGATACAGCCTGCAGGTCGGGGCCCGCTACGCGGAGGAACCGAAATGGGCCCCACCATCAGGAATATCCACGCCCCAGGGCCAGAAGACTGAACTCCTCCGCGAATGAGTTGGCCGCAGCGCTCGGGTTGGCCATGATCCACGAATGCTTGCGATGCTCGGGGGCCAGACCTGAGCCTGCGGCTATGAATCCAGGCGACGCCCCAACCTATCGTTGGCAACCGGCCTGGTGGCAGCCTCCCCCCAGCGTCCTCAGGCGTGGACGAAGGCCCTGCCGGCGGCAGTGGCTGTCCATATTCCGACACCCAAAAATATCGGCGCACCGAGGATGCCACACCAGAAGCTGCTCTCGATGGAGCTCTCAGGAAGCAGCACCGCGATGATTGCGGCCGCGCTCAGGAGCGCACCCGCCAGGTAGAGAACCGGTTGCCCGAAGACGGGTGCAAGCGCCAGGAAATGAATGCCGACGACGACCAGCACCAACGGTGCGATGAGGTCAGTGCGCTCGGCGCGAACGGCTAAGAAGACCAGAAGACCCGCAAGGATCATTTCGACCCAGAACACGATGATGTAGACCAGTAATGCCGTTGTTCCGCTGCGCAGTGCAGTTGGCATGTTCCAGTGGTTGATCGCCATCGGAATACTCACCGCGGCAAGGACGAGACCAGCCAGTCCCAGCACCCCGAGAACGACGCGCCACCACCACTGTCCCGGAGGGCCTGCTTGCGCCCAGCCTGCCCAAACGAAACACGCGATACCGAAAATCGCCCCGATCATCACCAGATCACGCGGATATTCCAGTTCAAGCATGGTTGCCTCCGCCACCCACGATACTCACCGCACGGGTCGATGGGAATGCCAAACGACCATGTGCAACGTGGCGTGATCCCACGTATCCGGTTTGCCGGTTGAATAGGGTTGGAATAGCACCCCAACGCGGGGGCCAATTCGCTTTCATGACGGTGGCTCAGCTGTCTTTCGACCCCCTGATGTGTGGTTTTCGCCATTCACGCCCCTATCGATCGTGTCGGGTCTTCGGGCAAGGGACTAGGCAGGTTGTGAGGAATTCGCCTAGGGTGGGAAACGGACGAAAGGAGCATTTCATGAAGAAAATCCTCATGGTACTGACCAGCGTTTCCGAGATCGGCAATACGGGAGAGAGCACCGGCTACAACGTGGCCGAGGCTGCACACCCCTGGAAGGTCTTCAAGGATTCAGGTCATTTTGTCGACTTCGCGTCCATCAAGGGCGGCCAGCCCCCGCGCGACGAGGTGGATTCGGAAGATCCCATCCAGGTTGCCTTCACGGAGGACGAGACCACGCGAGCCGGTCTGTACAACACGGCCCGCGTCGAGGTCGTTGATCCCGAGCAGTATGATGCCGTCTACCTTGTGGGAGGCCACGGCACCATGTGGGACTTCCCGGACAGCGAAGGACTCCAGAAGCTCGTTGCCAGTGTCTATAACTCCGGCGGCGTGGTGGGCGCGGTCTGCCACGGGCCGGCCGGCCTGGTGAACGTGGAACTGGAGAACGGGTTCCGTCTGGTCGAGGGCCGGCGGGTGGCTGCCTTCACCAATGACGAAGAGATTGCCGCCGGCAAGGACAAGGTCATCCCGTTCTTCCTGGCGGACCGGCTCGAGGAACAGGGCGCCACCCACGTTCCGGCCGATGTCTTCGAAGAGAACGTCGTGGTTGACGAGCGGCTGGTCACCGGCCAGAACCCGGCATCTGCCGCCGGCGTGGCCAAGGAGATGGAGAAGCTGCTGGCCGAGGTCATCCACCAGGAAAAGGCCGAGGAGCAGCACGACTCGGAGGCCCTGCGCGCGGAAAAGGATGCCGAGAAGGCTGCCGCGGCGCAGGCAGCAGACACCGAGCACTAAGGCCCGCAACATGCTGAAATTGACGGTCGCCCCATGCCGGGGCGGCCGTCAATTGTTGTTTCGGGCGGATTCGCGCGTTGTGGGGCACGGACTTTTGCCTTCAGCGTGCCAGCGGGTACCGTGCTCTAGGCGCGGGCCTGGACAAGATTTGCGAACGGCAACCTGCCGTGGTGTTGGAGGAAGGCCTCATGGAGTCTCGCCTGGGCCGCATTGATCTCTTCGGCAGGGAATTCCTTCCAGGCGATCAGGAGGTTTCCGGCGTCCGCCAGTTGCCAGATCAGCCGACCGTCCCAATGTCCCGGCGGTTTTCCTTTTCCGAAGTCCACGAATTCCTGGATCTGGCGTCGGAGCCCCCGGTTACCCTTGCTGCCGGGGCCGGCCTTGCCGATAAACAAGACATCCGCGTCCGCCACCCATTCAGCGCTGAGCCCTGCTTGAGGCAGGGTGGGGTTCTTCTTCTTGAAGATACCTGCGGTGCTTTTGGTCAGGAACCGCGGGTCAAATCCCTCGGGACGCTGCACTACGAATATCCCCGTGTGTTGCGGAATACGGTTGATCTCCAGGGCGGTGATTGGCCTGAACCCGGTGAACCCGAAATCTTTGAGAGCTTTTTTGTTCAACGGCATCGCATTCCTAGGATCTGGGCGGCGGGATGACTGCGGAGGCTTTCCCGTGGGGGGCGGTGATTCGCATCTTCGATGCTACCTGCCCGGGGATTGCGCACTTGTATCCATTTCACCGTGGGAGGCGGCCACCCGGATCGAGTTCACGCCCCAAGGTGCCCCCTGGTGTCAAGGCCTTCGTCGGCCATGCGCTGGGCCAGCGATCTGCCCGGTTGCGCCACGACGGGCTTGGCTGCGGAGGACCCGAAACTCTCGTTGCGTGCCCTGGCGGGATCGTTCAGGTACCCAGGCCCCGGCAGCAGGGACTTGGCCGAGAGGTCCCAGGCGTCAAGTGCCTGCAAGCTGATACCGCGCGGCCCGGTGCGGCGGGTGAGCCCGTGGACCAGCAGCAGTCTGGTGGAGAAAAGCAACGGACCGCAACGCTCCTGGGCCTCGTGGAAGAACGTGGCATCGATGCATCCGGTGCCGTCGTCCAGCGAAATGAAAACGACCCGTCGGCCCCCGCGCATCGGCGGGGTCTGGGTGGCCACACGCACCCCCGCCACCAGCACCTCGGTGCCGTTACGCATCGCCAGCAGGTCTTGTGAGCGCGAGACCCCCAGGGAAGCGAGCAACGGGGCATGGGAAGACATCAGGTGCGCGCTGACGTCGATGGAGAGCAGATCCAGTTCGGTGCGCACCACCTCGTCCATCGGCGCAGGCCGCGCCCCGATGCCCATGTTGGAGATCTCCAGGTCCCCCAGCGGCAGGGAAAGTTGCCCGGGGATCGGCCGGTGGCGCGGCGCCAACGCCTTGGTGCCGGTGCCACGCAGGTGTGCCACCAAATCCGCCCGGTTCCCGCGCCCGGCCTGGGCCTGCAGGGAATCGAAGGCCCCCAGTGCGGCAAAGTGGTTCAGCGAGGTCCGAGTGAGCCCGGCCCGCGCCCGCACGTCCGCGATCGAGTCATACGGCTGGCCTGCGGCCACCCGGGTGACCTCGCGCTCGGAAACCCCACGGATCCCGCGCAGCGAGAGCCGGATCCCGTACCGGCCCGGTGGCGTGGAACCCACGGCCCGCGGCACCATCGGCAAAAGGGCAGGCGGGGGCATCCCCTCCAGCTTTTCCACCTTGTAGCTCCGGGAAGAGCGGTTGATATCCAGCGGCAGGATTGCGATGCCCATGCGCCTGGCCTCGGCCACCAGCAACCGCTTGGGATACATCCCCGGGTCGTGTTCCCAGATTCCGGCCAGGAAGGCCTCTGGATGGTGGGCCTTGAGCCAGGCCGAGTGGTAGGTGGGCACGGCAAACGCCGCCCCGTGGGCCTTGCAGAACCCGAAGGAGCCAAAGGCCGCCAGGGTGCCCCAGACCTCGTCGATCACCGCGAGGCTGTAGCCGCGTTCCAATGCGCGGGAGCGGAAGAGCGACTCCACCTGCGGTTCGGCCTCGGGGTTGCCCAGCAGCCGGCGGTACACATCGGCCTTGGCCAACCCGCAGCCGGTCATCACGTCCATGGTCCGCAGCACCTGCTCGTGGAATACGGTGACCCCGTGGGTCTCGGCGAGCGCAGGTGCCAAATCCGGGTGCGGGTATTTTTCCGTGGCGAACCCGTGGCGGTTTTCCAGGTAGGGCTTGATCATGTTCGATTGCATGGGCCCGGGGCGGAAAAGGGAAATGTCGATGATGAGATCGTTGAATTCGCGTGGGGCGAGCTTGCCGATGAGTTCGCGTTGTCCCGGGGATTCGATCTGGAAGCATCCCAGGGTGTGGGTGGAACGGATGAGTTCGAAGGTGGGTTCGTCATCCAGCGGGACCAGTGCGAGGTCTATGGCCCCGTTGGGGCCGATGTAGTCCGGGATCCCTCCTGGCGCCCCGCCCCGGTGTCCCCCGGCCTTGGCCACGGAGGCTGCATCGGGGTGGAGGCGGGTGATTTCCTCCAAGGCGTAGGTGATGGCCGATTGCATGCGCACCCCCAGCACATCGAGCTTGAGCATGCCCATGGGGTCCATGTCGTGCTTGTCGAATTGACTCATGGGCAAGGTGAGCCCGCTGGGTTCGACGGGGGTCCGGTGCAGCAGTCCGGCATCGGAGAGGATGACCCCGCAGGGGTGCATGGAGATGTGGCGCGGCAGCCGATCGAGGCGTTCGGTGAGGTCCACGAGCAGATCTAGCTGTTTTTCGGTGCCGAGCCGCTCGGCGAACGGGGCGAGTTCCGGCTTTTCCTCCAGGGCTTCGCGGAAGGACGAGGCGGAGAAGCGCCAGAGCTGCTTGGCGATCACGTCGATGTCTTGCTCCCCCATGCCCAGCGCCGCACCGGCATCACGCACTGCCCCCCTGGCGCGGTAGCCGTTTTGCATGCTCATGAGGCTGACGCGTTCGGCGCCGAAGCGTTCGAAGATCTTTTGGTAGATGTTGTGGCGTTGGGCGGATTCGACGTCGATGTCGATGTCGGGCAGCGTGGCGCGGTCCCGGGAGAGGAAGCGTTCGAAGAGCAGGTCGTGGGCCAGCGGGTTTACCTGGCTGATGCCGATGAGGTAGTTCACCAACGAGGATGCCCCCGAGCCACGGGCGGCCGAGCGTATGCCCATGTCCGTGATCATGGAGCTGACTTCGGCGACGGTGAGGAAGTAGGTGGCGAAGCCCAGGTCCTCGATGGTCGATAGCTCCATCTCCAGGCGTTCGCGCATCAGGGGGTTGCTTGCCTCGGCGGGGATCAGGCGGGTGATGCCCGCCTCGGTGCGTGCGGCGAGTTCTGCATCCGGTGCTGCGGTGATCCCGATGATGTGTGCCTCGGGAACCACGGGGATTCCGAACCCGGTGTCTGTGGCAGGATCCAGGCGCGCCCAGTCGGCGAGCGCCTCGGTGTTGCGCAGCAGTGTGGGGGCCAGGGAGCTTTCGGAAGCGGAGCGCCCGATTTCCGTGGCGAGGTGTCGCATGTGTTCCGCGGGTTTGAGCCAGCCTTGTCCATTGGGTTGGATGTCATTGAGGGTCGACAGGGAGCTCAGTGCCCGTGCGGAGTCCAACACATCCGCGGTTGCCGCCCCGTCGGGGTCGGTGTACCGCACGGCGTTGCTCAGCACCGGGTCGATGCCCACCGAGGTGGCGCAACGCAGCATGCGGATGGCGTGGGCGGTACTGAGTCTCTGTCCGGGGCTGTTAAGGTGTGTGGTGATTTCCACCCGCAGGGCATTGCGCCCCAACAGGGTTCGCCAAGTGCGCAGCAACGCACGGGCATGGGTGTAGTTGCGGTGCCCGGTGGCTAAACCGATATCGGAGCCCGGTCCCAGCAACACGGTGAGCAGGGCTTCCCCCTCGGGTCCCAGTGCATGGCGGGCCAGTTCCTCGCGGGTGATGCCGGTCTGTCCCTTGGGAGTTCCGGAGCTGGTGGCCGGCTGGTGTGCCGCAGTGACCAGGTGGCAGAGGGCCGCGTACCCGGCACCACTGCTGTGCCCCTTGGCCAGGACCACGAGGCGGCCCGCCGTGCGCATCGGTGCTGGCTTGCCAGGTGCCGAGGTGACCGGCGCGGGCTCGAGGATGGCCAAGTCGACCCCGAGGATGGGATCGATGCCGCTTTCAATGCAGGCCTTGAGGTGCTTGACGCTTCCGTAGAGTCCGTCGCGGTCGGTGAGCGCGAGGGCATCGGCCCCGTCTGCGAGCGCCGCGGCGACGAGGTCCTTGGGCCAGGAGACACCGTAGTGTGCGCTGAAAGCGGAGGCCACGTGCAGGTGG
>JAUNVO010000376.1 GCA_030540695.1 Micrococcaceae bacterium
ATCGCCGTTGTGATGGTCTCCTTCCAGTACTCGCGTGAGCAGATGCTGGAGCCCGAGTCTGGGCTCCAGGACAATGATAAGGAAAACCTCGTTGAGAGCGCGATCCAGGCTGATTAACTGCGCGGAACAGCAGGCACGCCGTATCACCAAGTCCTACTCAGCGGATCCTGCACTTTGCCTTTATACGGCTTGTCATATGTGCTGTTATCTCTAATGTGTAGTGGCAAGCCTGAGGCTGGCTGCCAGAATGGGACCCCTGGACCGGGTGTGACTCGGCTGTTATCTGACCTGCCAAGGCAGTGTCTTCCCGCCGACTTGTCCACCCGGTCCGTGGGGCCAGTTCTGGCTCGCACGGTGGCCTGATAGAAGGTTGTCCATCCTCAGATTCCTGCGGGATGTGACTCGTTAGAGATGTGTCTCGCTGCGATCCCACCCCGGCTGGCCATTCAGCATCCCGTCTTGGGAAGGAAACCACTGCCATGACTGCAGTCCGGGAGCAATACACGAATATCGTGGGCGTGGACACCCACGCACGCACCAACACCTACGCAATCCTGGTGGCCGCCACCGGTCAGGTCACGGATACCGCGACCTTTCCCACCAGCGGCCCAGGCCTCAAACGAGCCATCGCCTGGATCGACCGGCGCAGTGAACCGGGAAAGACCCTGGTGGCCATCGAAGGTACCAATTCGTACGGCTCGGGGCTCACCCGCTTCCTGCGCTCCACGGACTTGGACCTGTGCGAGGTGCGTCCTCCGCGCCGGGCCTCGCGTGTGGGTCGCGGAAAATCGGACGACATTGACGCCCTGGCGGCAGCACGCACGGTGCTTGGGGAACAGGTTGAGGCCATGTTGGAACCCCGCGCCGGGGTTAACCGGGAGGCGCTAAGAATCCTGCTCAACGCCCGGAACGCCATGGCGCGTCAAGACACGGCCGACCGGTTGATGCTCACCTCGCTGCTACGGACCATGGAGCTGGGGATCGATGCCCGCCACGCCCTCGCCGATGAGCAGATCCTGCTGGTCAGCCGGTGGCGGGCTCGCCGGGGCGAGGACCTGTCGATCGCGGTCGCCCGCGCGGAGGCCAAGCGGCTGGCCGCTGCCATCTTGCAGTTCCACGCCCAGCTGGCATCGAACCACCGGCAGTTGCGGGACATTGTGGGCACCATGGCAGCCGGCCTGCTGGACCTGCCCGGTGTCGGGCCCGTCTCCGCTGCCCAGGTGCTCGTGTCGTATTCGCACCACGGTCGGGTGCGTTCGCAAGGCCGCCTTTGCGGCGTTGGCCGGGGTGAACCCCATCCCCGCATCCTCCGGCAACACGACCCGGCACCGACTCAACCGCCACGGCGACCGGCAACTGAACCGAGCCATGTATACGATCGCCCGATCTCGGATGATCTATGACCCCGCAACCATCGCATACGTCGAACGTCGGACTTCCGAAGGGAAGACCCTTCGGGAGATTCGCCGCTGTGTCAAACGATTCATCGCCCGCCAACTCTTCCGCAGGCTACAAACCCTCTTGACTTGAGCCATAGAAGGGTCGGCGGTAGAGGGGACACTCGCTGTGGGATAGAGCCATGATCGCCTCGACTGACGACGTACCGACCGCTGGGTAGGATTCGTGCGGGTGTGGACATGACGATCAGCTCACCGCCGGAATAGATCCCGAGGTGGACAGCCTCGGAACCTCAGCGGACAGTCTTTGCAGGCTATGGTGAATGATATGGCTCGTAAACCAAAAAATCATACCTGGCCAGACGTTACGTCCGAGCAGGGCACGTTATTGGACGACATCGATTTCTACGGAAACAACGGCTGGGACAGGAACGGTCAATCCGAGGTATTGATGCCGCGCTTGCTAGCTGAATGTGCGCAGGCAGGCCTGTCCCTGAAACAGATCAAAATCGCGATGGATTCCATCGGGTACGACAAGAGCAGTGTCCACCAGCTTGACCGGTGGGACTCGAAGCGCA
>JAUNVO010000066.1 GCA_030540695.1 Micrococcaceae bacterium
GCCTGCGCGTTGCGGATGCCTCGGTGATGCCGGCACTGGTGACCGTGAATCCGAACATCACCACCATGATGATCGGCGAACGTTGCGCGGAGCTAATCAGGGACGAAGCTTAAATCCAGCGTTCGCGTGTTTATGGATTGATGCGGCACTGATGGCTACCCGGGAAGAGTCGGTCTGACTCCCTCGGGGGTCGCGTTTGGCAGCACCTCAGGGACCCCGAATTGTCGGGGTCCCTGAGCTCGTTGTGCCCGCACGCCCGTTCCAGGCCTTGGTGCCGCCCGGATGGGCGAGGTGGGTGATAGCCGGTTTGACACCGGATGGAGACGCGATGGCGAGGGGGCACCCCTTGATGGGTGGCCATCCAACTGATAAAGTTCATTTAGTGAACATAAGTTCACGATGCGAACATTCCATCTAGGAAACCGGGACTCCACGACATGCAGCAGGCGTACCTCTACGACGCGATCCGCACGCCCTTCGGCAAGATCGGCGGAAGCCTGTCGGCGCACCGCCCCGACGATCTGGCCGCCCACGTGGTGCGCGAAATCGTGGCTCGCGCACCCGAACTCGATCCCGCGGCCATCGACGAGTCGATCTTCGGCAATGCCAACGGCGCCGGGGAGGAAAACCGCAACGTGGCACGCATGGCCACCCTGCTCGCCGGCCTGCCCACCTCGCTGCCCGGCACCACCATGAACCGGCTGTGCGGCTCCTCGCTGGACGCGGCCATCGCCGCGTCCCGGCAGATCAACACGGCCGACGCCGACCTGGTGCTGGTCGGCGGCGTCGAATCCATGAGCCGCGCCCCCTGGGTGCTGCCCAAGACCGATCGTGCCTTCCCCATGGCCAACCTCGAACTGGCCAACACGACCCTGGGCTGGCGCCTGGTCAACCCGGCGATGCCGCGCGAGTGGACGGTGTCCCTGGGCGAAGCCACCGAGCAGCTGCGCGAAAAGCACGGGATCAGCCGCGAAGACCAGGACGAATTCTCCGCGCTCTCGCACCAACGTGCCGCAGCGGCCTGGGCGCAGGGCAAGTACGCGAACCTCGTGGTTCCGGTGCCACCGGCCACCAAGCGCGGCTCGTTGGTGACCATGGATGAGACGGTGCGCGGGGACTCCACCGCGCAAACCCTGGCCGGACTGCGCACCGTCTTCCGCGACAGCGCAACCGGGACCGTCACCGCCGGCAACGCCTCGCCCATGTCCGATGGCGCCTCGGCCGCGTTCATCGGCTCCGAACGTGGCGGCGAACTGCTTGGCAGCGTGCCACTGGCCCGCATCGCCTCACGGGCCTCCGCGGCCCTTGACCCGCAGTACTTCGGCTTCGCCCCCGTGGATGCGGCCAACCAGGCACTGGCCAAGGCCGGAATCGGCTGGTCGGAGGTCGAAGCGGTGGAACTCAACGAGGCCTTCGCCGCCCAATCCCTGGCCTGCGTGCGCGCCTGGGACATCGATGAAGAAATCGTCAACGCCTGGGGCGGGGCCCTATCCATCGGCCACCCGCTGGGAGCCTCCGGCCTGCGCATCCTGGGCACCCTGGCCCGGCGGCTGCAGGAGAAGAACCAGCGCTGGGGCGTTGCCGCGATCTGCATCGGCGTCGGCCAGGGCCTGGCCGTGGTGCTGGAAAACCCCAACGCCTAAACACACCCAGGGGCGATCACCGCCCCCGCAACCGGCAACACCCACAAAAATTGAGGAGACAGATCCCGATGGCACCACGCATAGCGCGCACCGCAGCCGAAGCTGTGGCAAATATCAACGACTCATCCACGATCATGATCGGCGGCTTCGGCAACGCCGGCCAACCCATGGAACTGATCGACGCATTGCTGGACTGCGGCGCCAAGGACCTGACGGTGATCAACAACAACGCCGGCCAGGCCGACGCCGGCTTGGCACTGCTGATCAAGGAACGCCGCGTGGCCAAGATCATCTGCTCCTTCCCGCGACAGTCCGACTCCTGGCACTTCGATGCGGCCTACCGCGCCGGGGACATCGAACTCGAGCTGGTGCCCCAGGGCAACCTGGCCGAGCGCATCCGGGCAGCCGGAGCCGGCATCGGGGGATTCTTCACCCCCACCGGCTACGGCACCGAGTTGGCGGCGGGCAAGGAAACCCGCATGATCGATGGACGTGGCTACGTGCTTGAAAGCCCCATCCCGGCAGACTTCGCCCTCATCAAGGCGTTGACGGCGGACACCCACGGAAACCTCGTCTACCGCAAGACCGCACGGAACTTCGGTCCCATCATGGCCGCCGCCGCGAAGTCGGCGATCGTGCAGGTCGATGAAATCGTCGCGACCGGAAGCATCGACCCGGAGGTCGTGGTGACCCCGGGAATCTACGTCAACACCCTTGTGGCACTGGGAGGAAAAAACTCATGAGCACCAACACCCACACCGAGAACGCCCTGACCCGCGACGAAATGGCCGCGCTGGTCGCCGCCGACATCCCCGAAGGCGCCTTCGTGAACCTGGGCATCGGCCAGCCCACGAACGTCTCGAACTACCTGACCGATGGGCAAGGCGTCACCCTGCACACCGAAAACGGCATGCTGGGCATGGGCCCTGTCGCCACCGGGGATGACATCGACGGGGATTTGATCAACGCCGGCAAGATCCCGGTCACCGAACTGCCCGGCGCCAGCTACTTCCACCACGCGGACTCCTTCGCGATGATGCGCGGCGGGCACCTGGATGTCTGCGTGCTCGGGGCCTTCCAGGTCTCGGCGGACGGCGATCTGGCGAACTGGAACACCGGGGCACCCGGGGCGATCCCCGCCGTGGGCGGGGCCATGGACCTGGCCATCGGAGCCAAATCGACCTGGGTGATGATGGGCCTGTTCACCAAGACCGGCGAATCAAAGCTCGTGCAGGCGCTCACCTACCCGGTCACCGGGCTGGGCTGCGTCTCGCGCATCTACACCGAGTCGGCGATCTTCGATATCGCCAACGGCACGGTGTCCGTGCGTTCGACCCACGGCATCTCCTTTGACGAGCTCGCCGAACGCCTGCCCGTTGAGCTGGTGCGCGGTCTCTAGGGCGTAGATTGATGGGTGCGGTCCCGCTCCCCGGGGCAACGACGAAGAAGCAGGAGCCAGAGAACCATGAGCCAGGAAACCGGCACCCGGTCCGCGGGCGGATCCACCTCGGTGCAGTCCCTGGCCCGCGGGCTGGAGGTCATTTGCGCGTTCGATGCCGAGCACCCCTCCATGACGCTCAGCGAGGTCGCCAAGCGCGTGGACCTCTCCCGCGCCACGGCACGTCGCTTCCTGCTGACCCTGCAGGAGCTGGGATACGTCCGGGGCGACGGCAAGTTCTTCGAACTGACCTCCAAGGTGCTGCAGCTGGGCTATTCCTACCTGTCCAGCGCCACGTTGCCGCAGCTCATGGAGCCGGTCCTGGAGGAACTGTCCTCGAGCGTCCATGAATCGGCGTCCGCCTCGGTGCTTGAGGGCCGCGAGATCCTCTACATCGCCCGGGTGCACACCCGTTCGATCATGCGCGTGGGGATCTCGGTGGGAACCAGGTTCCCGGCGACCAACACCTCGATGGGCCGGGTGCTGCTGGCCTACCAGGCACCCGGCGTGCTCGATGCCTTGCTGGCCGCCGGCATCCCGGCCCCGACCGGCGCAGGGATCGCCACCGTTGCCCAGCTGCGCCAGGAGCTTGAACGCGTGCGTGCACAGGGCCACGCGATCGTGGACCAGGAACTGGAGATCGGGCTGCGCTCGGTCGCCGTCCCGGTGTTCAACCCCGACGGGTCGGTTGCCGCGGCCATGAACGTCTCGATGAGCGTGGGCCCGCACTCGCCGCCCAGCGCCCACGACGCGGCCGAAGCTGTCCTGCCCGCACTGCGCCAGGCCGCGCAGCAGGTGCAAGAGGCGCTGGCGGCCAGCCGCTGAGCCGATCCAACGCGTGGGTGCCCACCCATACCATGGAGCCATGACTACATGGGGGAACATCGCGGCACTTGACCACGGCACGTGGATCGACAGCCAGGAGTGGAACGCCCTGCTGGCCGATCCCCAGCCGGAACGCCCGTTGGTTTGGTATGCCTCGATCGACGACGTCGCGACCGAATGGCAGGACCTCGAGGGGATCGGGCATCTGGCCCAGCTGGTCAACGGCCTTCCGCACGCCGGTGATTTCATGGTCGTCCAGGACGAAGATCCCGAAACCAGGTATGCACAGACCATGCGCGTGGACGGCGGAAGTTACACCGTGGAGATCGGCATGTGCGTGCCCAACGGCGCCCTGAACCTTCGCATCGGCAAGGGTGCCGCCGCCGCGAACGAGCCGAACAGCCCGGATGAGCCGGTGACCGCCGTGCAGAAGCTCAACCCGGCCGAAACCATCCAGGTGCTGATGAGCTGGGCCTCCGGGGCAGGCCTGCCCGCCGGTTACGCGGGGGCCATCCACTCATACACCTAGCGCCGGGGGCGGCCTTAATCGAAGGTGATGATCTGCCGGATCGCCTGCCCGTCGGAGAGTGCATCCATGGCCTCATTGATCTGCTCCAGGGGAATCACCGAGGAAGTCAGCCGCTCAACCGGAAGTCGCCCGTCACGCCACAACTGCTCGTACTTCGGGATGTCGTGGGCGGGAACGGCCGAGCCCAGGTAGGAGCCGATGATGGTGCGTGCCTCGGCGGTCATGCCCAGCGGATCGATGGAGGCCAGGGCGCCGGGAGCGGGCAAGCCCACGGTGACCGTGGTTCCTCCCGGTGCCGTGATCCGCACGGCGGTCTCAAACGCCCGGGGGTGCCCGGCCGCCTCGATCACGACGTCGGCACGCAGGCCCAAGGCTTCGATGTCTGCCGGGGTGTGGACCTGCGTCGCACCCAGCTCGAGGGCGAGAGGGAATTTGTCCGGATTCGCATCGACAGCGATGATACTTGCGGGCTCATCCCCTGCGGGGGCAATCGCCGCGGCAACCAACAATGCGGCCATGCCCACTCCGCCCAACCCCACCACCGCGATGGTGTCCCCGGACTGCGGCTTTCCGGCGTTGATGACTGCGCCTCCACCGGTCAGCACGGCGCAGCCCAGCACGGCGGCCACGGCCGGGGGAACATCATGTCCCACGGCCACCAGGGAATTGCGGTGCAGTACGGCATGGGTGGCAAAGCCGGACACGCCGACGTGATGCCACACCGTGTCCCCATCGCGGCTCAGGGCCTGCGTGCCGCCCAGCAGGGACCCCGCACCGTTGGACTCGGTGCCCGCGCTGCAGGGAAGCTTGCCGTTGGTGCGGCAGTTTGCGCAGTGGCCGCAGCGGGGCAGGAACACCGTGACCACCCGCTGCCCCACCGCCAGGTCGGTGACCTCGCTACCGAGCGCCACCACCAGGCCTGCCGCCTCGTGGCCCAGGAGCATGGGGAGCGGGCGCGGCCGATCCCCGTTGACCACCGAAAGATCCGAGTGGCACACCCCGGCGGCCTCGATCTTGATCAGCACCTCCTGCGGTCCCGGTTCCGCGAGTTCAACCTCGCAGATCGAGATCGGGCGGGACCCGGAGTAGGGGCGGGTGGCGCCGGAGGTTTCAAGAACTGCACCGGTGATTTTCATGGGCGGCCTTTCCTGTCAGGTTGGCTGATGCCGTCACTGCGTATTGGTGCGAGTCTACGGCGCAGGCATGGGTGCAGGCATGTCCGCACCGGTGACCAGGCAAAACGACGAAACGCCACGCCTCCCGGAACCGGCATCCCGAGGGGGAGGCGTGGCGAGAGGCGTGGCGTTTCGATGACCGGTTCAGGGGCTTGGGCCCCTGAAGCGGTCATACGGTCTGCGGAACCGCGGCGTTTTCCTTCAGGTCCAGGGAAATGGCCGGATCCAGCGTCGCGGCCGCATCCAGCGGGGCATCGGTTGCGTGCTCGAGGTATCCACGCTGGATCGTGATCTGCTCCGCGACGTACTTGGCATCGTGCCATACGCCCCAGATGAAGCTGGACCCTCGGTGCGACTGCCAGGGCAAGCCCAGGAAGTAGACCCCGCTTTCGGGTGAGACGCCGCGCTGGTGCACCGGACGGCCCCTCTCATCGACAACGGTGGACGGCAACCAGCTGTAGTCCACGGCGAAACCGGTCGCCCAGATGATGGTGGTGACACCGGCGGCTTCCAGATCCAGCTCGAGCGTCGGGTCGGTGAGGTCCTTGGGGTCCTCCGCGATCACGTGGGCCTCGGGCTCCTCGGGGAAGTCCAGTCCGTTGCGCGTGATGTAGGCGTCGGCCTCTTCCAACACGGAGAGGTAGTTCGCGTCCCCGTTGGCGATGTTGCGGGCCAGGTCCGGCGCGAAGCGCAGGGCTCCGCCCGTGTATGCCTCGGTGCGTCCCACCAGCTTCATGCCGCTGGCGGCAAGTGCGCGGAAGTCCACGGTGTTTCCGCCGTTGGCCCCGCTGACGGCGATGGTGACGTGCTCAGCCCCCTTGGGAGGGGCCACTGCCGACCATTTGTCCAGGACCCCGAGCCACCAGCAGAAATCCTTGCCGCGGTATTGGCGCGGCGGCCGGTCGTGTGGACCGACGGAAAGGATGACCTCACGGCCCGAGCTGCGTAGTTCTTCGGCGATCTGCACGCCGGAGGAACCGGCGCCGATGACCATGACGGTGCCTTCGGGCAACTGCCCGGGGTTCTTGTAGGAGCTGGAGTGGATCTGCTGGAATGCCTCGGTGTGCGGAACCACGGCGGGGATCACCGGACGCTGGAAAGGCCCGGTGGCGGCCACGACGTACCGGGCCTTGATGGGCCCCGCGGTGGTCTCTACGTGGAAACCGGGCTTGTTCGTGTTCCGGCGTACCGAAACGACCTCGACGCCGCATTGGATCGGCGCGTTGAACTTCTTGGCGTAGGCGTCGAAATACTCCGCCACGTTGTCCTTCGGTGCGAAGGCGTCGGGGCCGATCCCGTCAAAGGTCATATTCGGAAAGCGGTCATGCCATGCTGGGCCGTTGGCCACCAAGGAGTCCCACCGGCCGGTGCGCCAGCGCTCTGCGACGCGGTCCTTTTCCAGGACGATGTGCGGGATGCCCCGTGCGCCCAGGTGCTCGCTCATGGCCACACCGGCCTGGCCCGCGCCGACGACCAGCACTTCAGTCTCTTGGATCGGCATGCCGTCCTCCATTGTCATAGGTAGTCTGTATCGATGTGACGATGCACGGTCGGTGCGCTCGGGATCCCCGTGAGGGGGAGGTTTTCGTCCATCTGGTTACCTCTAGAAAACCGCATCCAATGGCATCTTTCAAACATTTGTTCTAGCTCAACCGCATCACTTTTTCAGATGCAAGGTGTGGTGCCCATGAGTTGCATGTGCTCGGTGGCATGTCCTTGCAGGCACCGGAGACCAGGCCAATGCGGAACCGGGCCGTCGACGCAGGGCTCCGGGGCGCCCCCGGTGACGGGGACACGAACGACGGTGCGTTTGGTGGAAGCCGATCAGGCGTGGCAACAAGAGGCAGGGGCCGATCAGGCCCAGGAAATCACGCTGGCCAGCCGTTGGCCTTCGGCCACGTAGGACGCCATTTCCGCCGGCGGGACCATCGAGCCACCCGTGGCCCACACGATGTGGGTGGCGTTGGCCATCGCCTGCTCGTCAAGGCCGAACGCACTGCGGTAGGAGGCGTCGTGCAGAATCCTCCACGGGCCGGCAAAGCCGGCAGCGGCGGAGGGCTCGATGTCGATGCCTTCGACATCGTGCAGAAGCCCCTGGAATGCCTTCATGCGCTCATCGGTGAGCGTCACGAATCCGTCGATCATCTGTTGCAGGTGCTCGCCGACCAGGCGCGAGGGGCGGCCCACGGCCAACCCGTCCGCCGCGGTCAGCCCGTCCAGGCCGATGTCCGCGACGGAAATGGAATCATGCAGCCCGGTACGCACGCCCAATGACATGCAGGGGGCATTGACCGGTTCGGCGAAGATGGCGTGCACGGCGTCACCGAATGCCTGCTTCAAGCCAAAGGTCACCCCGCCCGGTCCTCCGCCGACGCCGCACGGCAAGTGGACGATCAGTGGGTGCGCCTCATCGACGGTGACCTCCAAGGACACCAGTTGGGCCGCAAGCCGAGCTCCGGCCACGGAGTATCCGGCGAACAGGCTCAAGGAGGATTCGTCATCGACGAACCACACGCTTGGATCCTGCTCAGCCGTGCGGCGCCCGGCGGCGACCGCGTCGGAGAAATTGCCGGCGTGCTCCACCACCCTGACGCCGCGGGAGCGCAGCAGGTCCTTTTTCCAGGCACGCGCATCCATGGACATGTGCACGGTGGTCTTGAATCCGAGCTCGGAGGCAACAATGCCGATCGACAGGCCCAGGTTTCCCGTCGAGCCCACGGCGATGCCGTGGCCCGCGAAGAGTGCCTTCGCGTTCGGTGCCATCAAGACGCTGGCGTCGTCGGCCGGGGTCATCACCCCGGCGTCCATGGCGATGCGTTCGGCGACCTGGAGGACCTCGTGGATCCCTCCGCGTGCCTTGATGGAGCCGCTGACCGGAAGCAGGTCATCGCGCTTGAGCCACAGCTTTCCCGGAAGCTCGCGGCCGAACCGGGTGCCCAGTTCCCGCTGCAGATCGGGGATGCCGACCAAGGGGGATTCCAGGATGCCGTGGGTGGGTCTGGTGTCCGGGAAACGCAAGGCAAACCACGGGGCGAAGCGGCGAAAGCGCTCCCGGGCGTCGGCGGTGATCGCGGGGTCGATGCCGGATGCCTCGATGGCCGCAGCACTCGCGGTGGGATGTGGGCTGAACCAGGCGGTTTCCTCGGCCCTGGCGAGGGCTGCGACCACCGGATCGCCAAGTAGTTGCTCGAGGTCGGGAAGCTGGGTCATGGCGGTGGCTCTCTGGGTGGGTGCTGCATGTCGGGATTCCCAATCTAGGCCAACGAGCCGATACCGACGAGTCGGCGATTTGCTGCCCGCCGGTGATTCATTCCTCCGGGTTGTCCCGGGGGGCGGGATGCAGGGCGTCAAAGAGGGCCACCGTGGCCCTTGCCTGGCGCAATAACGGCTCATCGACCATCTGTGACTCGAACGTGAACACGCCGTTGGCTCCTTGGGCCGCCTCAAGGATCCGTTGGGCCCGGTGGACCTGTTCCGCGGTGGGGGTGAAGGCCATGCGGATGATCGGCATTTGCCCGGGATGGATGGAGGCCTTGGCGCCAAAACCCGACGCCGCCGCATCGATGGATTCGGCCAGCAGCCCCTCGTGGTCGGGGATGTCGAGGTAAACCGAATCGATCGCGACCTTGCCGTGGGCCCCGGCGGCCAGCAGCACCCGGGAGCGGGCGTGGAGGGCAACATCGCGGTATGTTCCCGCCTCGTTCCGCGAGGAGGACCCGCCCAGGGATGCGACCAGGTCCTCGGCACCCCACATCAAGGCCACGACATTGCTTGCGGCGGCAATGGACGGTGAGTTCAGGATGCCCAGGGCGGTCTCGCACAGGGCCACCACGCCATAGCCGGGGACCTTGGCCAAATCCCGGGGATCCTCGGTCTTGGCCAACATGATGGTGGTGTACTCCGTGGAGGACAAGGCCTTCAGATCGGCGGCGAAGTCCTCGGTCCCCACCGGGTTAACCCGCACCATGGTGCGTGCGGGATCCAACGGGTGATCCACCAGTGCTTCTCGGGCCCGTTCCCGGTTTTCCGGTGCCACCGAATCCTCAAGATCAATGATCACCGCGTCGGCTCGGTTCAGTGCCTTCGCGTAGCGATCGGGCCGGTCCGCCGGACAGAACAGGATCGAGGGTCCCATGGTGAAGATGCTCATGCCAGATCCTCCTCGGAGTCGTAGGCCAGGGTCGCCAGGACCTGGTTCGCCTTGACCAAATCGCCGACGCGGAGCCGTCCCATCTCCACCGTACCCGCTGCGGGGGAGCGCAGCTGGTGTTCCATCTTCATGGCCTCGATCGTCACGAGGACCTGGTTCGCCTCAACCCGTTGGCCGTCGCTCACGCCCACGGCAATCACGGTGCCGGGCATGGGGGAGCGCACCTCGGGCGATGCCTGCCCGGACGAATGATCCCTGCTGGCCAGTTCGCGGAGCAGCAACTGATCCCGGTCCGGGAACCCGATGGAACCGACCCATCCGTCGTGGCCCATCCACAGGCTCGCCTCCTCCCCGAACGCCGTGTCCAGATGACGTCGCACTCCGTTGACGGAAACCGCGCCCCCTGGCAGGTGCGACACCTCGTACTGCTCACCATCGAGGGTGAAGGTACGCCCGGTGCCCGAGGGGATCGATGAGAGCGTGATGGTTTTGCCGTTGGCCTCCAGCGTGGTGGTGAGCACCGCCGGGGCGCCCAAACGCCACGAGTCCGCCGCCTGCCAGGTCCCTCCGTGGCCCGGTTGGCGTGCCAACCACAGTGCGGCGGCCAGCACCAGCTCGCTGCCGCCGATCGAGCCAAAGGACATGGAGGGCATCTTGCGTTCGATCAGCGTGGTGTCGAGGTTCCCGGCGATCACCTCCGGGTCCGCAAGCAGCAGGCGCAAATATTCGATGTTGGTGTGCACGCCCAGGATCTCGGTGCCTGCCAACGCCGCGTCAAGGCGGCCCAGCGCGGTGTCCCGCTCCGGCCCCCAGGCAATGACCTTGGCCAGCATCGGGTCGTAGTGCGGGGAAATGACCAGGCCGGTGGCCAGGGAGGAATCCACGCGCACATGTTCCCCGGCCGGTTCGGCCACCTTCAACAACGTGCCGGTGGACGGCATGAAGTCGTGCGAGGGGTCCTCGGCATACACCCGGGCCTCGATGGCATGCCCGTGCAGGGACACCTGCTCCTGGGTGAACCCCAGGGGCAGGCCCGCGGCAATGCGCACCTGCGCCTCGACGAGGTCCAGGCGCTCGCCGTCCACGCGCACCACTTCCTCGGTGACCGGATGTTCGACCTGCAACCGGGTGTTCATTTCCATGAAGAAGAATTCGCCCGGGGCCTCGTCGGAGATCAGGAACTCCACGGTCCCGGCACCCACGTAGTTCACCGATGCCGCGGCGGCCACCGCGGCGGCACCGATCTCGGCGCGGATGCGTGCCCCGTCCGGATTCATCTCCAGCAGCGGGGAGGGAGCCTCCTCAATGACCTTCTGGTGCCGGCGCTGCAGTGAGCATTCGCGTTCCCCCAGGAACACGGTGTTCCCGTGGGTGTCGGCAAGGATCTGCACCTCGATATGCCGGGGGCTGCGCACCAGGCGCTCGAGGAACAACGTGTCATCCCCGAAGGAGCTTTGTGCGGTGCGCCGTGCGCTGGCCAGGGCCTCCGGCAGGGCCTCGGGGGTGTCTACGGCAACCATCCCCTTGCCGCCGCCGCCGGCCGAGGGCTTGATAAGCACCGGGAAGCCGATGTCGGTGGCCGCATCGATGAGTTCCTCGTCGCTGAGCTCGGGCTCCGCGATGCCCGGGGTCACCGGGACGTCATGGGCGGCGACGTGGTTCTTGGAACGGATCTTGTCGCCCATGAGCAGCAACGCGTCGATGCCGGGGCCGATGAAGGTGATCCCCGCGTCCTTCAGCGCCCGGGCGAAGGCAACGTTTTCCGAGAGGAACCCGTACCCGGGGTGCACGGCCTGGGCGCCGGAGGCCTTGCACGCGGCAATGACGTTGTCGATGTTGAGGTAGCTCTCGGTGGCGGGGGAGGCGCCAACCCGGATGGCGGTGTCCGCCTCGCGCACGTGCCGGGCATCGGCATCGGCGTCGGAATAGATGGCGACCGAGGAGATGCCCATGGTGCGCAGCGTGCGGATCACCCTAACGGCGATTTCCCCGCGGTTTGCCACAAGCACTGTGTCAAAGAGATGGGTGGTCATGGTGCATCACATCCTGAAGATTCCGAAGGAGGTTTCCGGCAGCGGTTGGGTGGAGGCGACATCCAGTGCCATGCCGAGCACCCTGCGGGTGTCCATCGGGTCGATGACCCCGTCGTCCCAGAGCCTGGCGGTGGAGTAGTAGGGGTTCCCCTGGTCTTCGTACTGGGCCTTGAGCGGTTCCTTGAACGCCTCCTCCTCCGAGCGGCTCCAAGTGCCGCCTGAGGCCTCGATTCCATCGCGCTTGACGGTGGCCAGCACTGAGGAGGCCTGGTTGCCGCCCATGACCGAGATCCGGGCGGCCGGCCACATCCACAGGAACCGGGGGGAGTAGGCGCGCCCGCACATCGAGTAGTTGCCGGCGCCGAAGGATCCGCCAATGATGACGGTGAACTTGGGGACCCGGGCGGTGGCCACGGCGGTGACCATCTTGGCGCCGTGCTTGGCGATTCCGCCGGCTTCGTAGTCCCGCCCGACCATGAATCCGGAGAGGTTCTGCAGGAAGATCAGCGGAATGCCGCGTTGGTCGCAGAGCTCGATGAAGTGGGCGCCCTTGAGCGCGGACTCGGAAAAGAGCACGCCGTTGTTGGCGACGATCCCGACCCGGTGCCCATGGATCCGGGCGAACCCGGTGACCAGGGTGGTGCCATAGTGTTCCTTGAACTCGTGGAACCTGCTGCCATCGACAATCCGCGAAACGATCTCGTGCACGTCGTAGGGGGCGTTCACGTCCGTGGGCACCACCCCGTAGATCTCCTCCGGGTCCTGAAGAGGTTCGGTGACCTCCTCGATGCGGTCCCAGGCCGGCGTCCCGGTCGGTGGCAGGGTCTCGATGATGTCGCGGACGATGGAGATGGCGTGGGCGTCGTTCTCGGCCAGGTGGTCAACCACGCCGGAAACCTTGGCGTGCAGGTCCCCGCCACCGAGCTCCTCGGCGCTGACCACTTCGCCGATGGCCGCCTTCACCAGCGGGGGACCGCCCAGGAAGATGGTTCCCTGGTTGCGCACGATCACCGTCTCGTCGCTCATGGCCGGGACGTAGGCACCGCCAGCGGTGCAGGAGCCCAGGACCGCGGCGATCTGCGGGATCTTGGCGGCGGAGAGGTTCGCCTGGTTGAAGAAGATCCGGCCGAAGTGTTCGCGGTCCGGGAAGACCTCGTCCTGCATGGGCAAAAACGCCCCGCCGGAATCAACCAGGTAGATGCAGGGAAGGGCGTTTTCCAGTGCGATTTCCTGGGCACGCAGGTGTTTCTTCACGGTCATCGGGAAGTAGGTTCCGCCCTTGACCGTGGCGTCGTTGCACACCACCATGACGTAGCGTCCGTTCACCAAGCCGATGCCGGTGATCAAGCCGGCCCCGGGGATGTCCCCGCCATACATGCCCTCGGCGGCCAACGGGGCGATCTCCAGGAAGGGGGAACCGGCATCCAGCAGGGCATCCACGCGATCGCGGGGCAACAGCTTGCCGCGCTCCACATGGCGTTGCCGGGACTTTTCGGAACCACCGCGTGCCGCCTTGGCCAGGCGCGCGCGAAGCTCGGCGACCAACGCCGACTGCTCGGCGGCATTGCCCAGGAAGCCGGGGTCGGCCGCGTCGATCGTGCTGGACAGTGTTTGCATGGAGCCTCTTTCCTCAATGAAGTCGAACTGGCGTCTTAGGCAGGGGTTGCGGACCAGATGCCGGGTGGCTCGCTGGACATGACCGGCGGGTGCGGGATGTGGTCGATGCCTTCCAACAGGCTGCGTTTGGCCGAGAGGATCTTGAAGGCCATGGCAACGAAGTTTTGCTGGACCTCGGCCAGGGAGAGCCTGCCGTCTGGGCGGTACCAGTGGGCCACCCCGGTTCCCATTTCCATCAGGGCCAGACGTGCCATGGTCGCGTCTTCGGTGGAAAAATCCCCGACACGTATCCCGCGCTCGAGGACCTGGGCGAAGAGTGATTCATAGTCATCGCGCAGTTTCTGCATTGCCACGGTGTTTATGGGTGAAAGCGCGCGCATCTCGTATTCGGCGACCCGCGCGGTCAGCGGATTGGTGGCGGTGAATCCCACATGCGCGGAAACCAGCGCGGCGAGCTGGAGGGTGGGCTCGGCACTGGACCGCAGGGCGGCGGCACCCGAGGCGATCATCGCTTCAAGGCAACTGCGCATCACCTGGACCAGCAGTTCTTCCTTGCTTCCGGCGTAGTGGTAGAGCGTTGCCGAGTTGATTCCGGCGGCGGCCCCGAGCTCGCGGATGCCGGTGGCGGCGAAGCCCTGCCGGGCAAACAAGAGCACGGC
>JAUNVO010000067.1 GCA_030540695.1 Micrococcaceae bacterium
GTAGCCCATCACGCCCACGGCGATGCTCGGCGCCTTCACGTGGTCGCTGCGTGCATGGGCCAGTCCTATTCCTCCGGGCAGCCCGGTGGCCAGCTGGTGTTCATGGCGGTGCACCTCGGAGAGGAAACCGGGCAGATCGGTGATCCGTCCGGCGTCCAGGAGCCTGGCGGCCAGTACCGCGATCGTCTCGTCGCGGCTGGGTGTGGCCATTTCCAGGGCCACCATCGAGGCGATGGTGATCGCGGGTGCTTCGTCGCCGGCCGTGCCGGGCTGTGGGGGATTCATCGCATCGATTCCAAGGGGGGTGTCGAACTGGGATTTCGTGGGCGCCGGTGCCCACCGGCGGGCACCTGGTTCGTAGCGTACAGGGGCGCGGAACCGGAGGCATCCTCGGTTGCGGCGGTCGGTCGCCCGGGTTGCCCGTGTGCCGCGGCGATTCCCGTGGATACGCGAAACGACCGGGCCCATTCCGTTCCCGGCCCGTGAGCTGAGGGTGGATCAAGCCCGGTCGTCATCGACGCGGTGGGGCACCGGGGGCGCCGTGGTGCGGTGGACCGGCCGGCGCTAGTCGGCTTCGTAGGGGGAAACCACGACGTCGACCCGCTGGAATTCCTTGAGGTCCGAGTAGCCGGTGGTGGCCATCGAGCGGCGCAGGGCGCCGATCAGGTTTGAGGTGCCGTTGGTGTGGTTTGAGGGCCCGAAGAGCAGTTGCTCAAGCGGGGCGACCGTGCCGACCTTGACCCGATCGCCGCGCGGGTTGTTCTCGTGGGCCGCTTCCATGCCCCAGTGCCATCCGGCGCCCGGGGCTTCGGTGGCGCGGGCCAGCGCGGTACCAAGCATCACGGCGTCGGCGCCCATGGCGATGGCCTTGACGATGTCCCCGCTGGTGCCCAGGCCACCATCGGCGATCACGTGCACGTAGCGTCCGCCGGACTCGTCGAGGTAGTCCCGGCGCGCGGCGGCGACATTGGAGATGGCCGATGCCATGGGGGCGTGGATGCCCAGGGCGCGACGGGTGGTGCCCGAGGCACCGCCGCCGAAACCGACGAGCACGCCGGCCGCGCCGGTGCGCATCAGGTGCAGCGCCGGGGTATAACCCGCCGCTCCCCCGACGATCACCGGGACGTCGAGTTCGTAGATGAACGCCTTGAGGTTCAACGGCTCGTTGTTCTTTGAGACGTGCTCGGCCGAGACGGTGGTTCCGCGGATCACGAACACGTCAACCCCGGCATCGAGCACCGTCTTGTAGTGCTCCTGCAGGCGCTGCGGGGTCAGCGAACCGGCAACCGTGACACCGGATTCACGGATCTCGGCCAGCCGCGCGGTGATCAGCTCGGGGACAATCGGGGCGGCATAGATTTGCTGCAGCCGTGCGGTGATGGCCGGGTCGAAGTGCCCGCCGTTGGCCGATTTCAGGGCGGCGATTTCCTCGAGCACCTTGGTCGGGTCTTCGTAGCGGGTCCAGAGGCCCTCAAGGTTCAGCACGCCCAGTCCGCCGAGCTTGCCCAGGGCGATCGCGGTTCCCGGGGACATCACCGAGTCCATCGGCGCCCCCAGGATCGGGGTTTCGAACTGGTAGGCGTCGATCTGCCATGCCACCGAGACATCGTGCGGGTCACGGGTGCGGCGGTCTGGGACAATCGCCACGTCATCGAGGGAGTATGCCTGGGCTGCGCGCTTGAAGCGGCCGATTTCAATCTCGTAAGTCACCGAACCACCCTATCAGTCCGGGGCAGGGGCGGGTCCGGGCGTCGGCGTGCCCTTCCCTCCCGCCCCGGCGCAGGCACCCGGCACTCCCCAACACCGGCTTCGCGTGCGCGGGAACGGCGCCGGCGGGCCGGGCAACGGGACTAGCTGGAGGCGGAGAGCTGCTTGGCGTTTGCGGCCAGGGCGGTGGCGGCAAGCTCCTCGGCGCGGGCGATGGCCGCCAAGTGGTCGGCGAGCGCGGCGAAGTGCTCGGTCCTCTGCCCGGGATCGATCGCCGGGTCGATGGCCTCGGTGAAATCGATCCAGTCCTGGGCCAGGTGTGCATACCCCTGCGCGTGTTCGCCCAGGGACTCCAGCCCCGGAAGCCCGGAGGCTTCGATCAGGAAGTCCGCGTATTGCCCGCGCAGTGCCCCGAGCCCGCCAAAGCGGGTGTCGGTGAGGAAACCCAGGACCTGTTCGAGCCCGGAGGCCAGGCGTTGGGGTTCGGCAAAGACCTGGCTCCAGCCCTTGGCCGTGGTGGTGTCCCGCAGCCGGTCCACCCATGAGTCCATGCCGGCGATGCCGAAGTTCCGTCCGAAGTGCGCCGGCACCCCGTCAAGTTCACTGGTGCCCAGCAACCGCGCGGTGGTCGCTTCAATGGCGCTGAGCACATTGGCGGCCAGGGTTTTGGTGTCTGGCCCGGTGGAGGCGGGGATCCATGCCTGCCAGTTCTTGTCCCGCTTGCGCCGCGAGCGCGCGGTGGCCAGGTCTGCCGGGGAGATCGGTGTGAGCTGGCCCGACCCGTCATCGAGCAACAGGTCATCGCCGTGCTCACCGACCACGGCCAGGTCGATGGAGTCGGAGTCCTCCACGGCTTCGGCGTCAATCCAGGGCAGCGCGGCGACGGAGGCGCGCACCACCACCGCGCGGCCGGCATCCAGTCCGGCGTCCAGGTATTCGGCGGCGAGCCGGGTGCTGCCGGTGGTGCGTTCGTTGACCTTGGCCCCGCAGCGGGCCAGCAGGTTCGCGGTGTAGGGCTCGGGGTGGGCGCGGGTCACCACGGTAGCGGTGGTCACGGTCTCGTATTCGAAGGTGAAGACCATGAATCCGATGCCTCCGGCAAGTCCTGCCAGCAACGCCTCGCTGAGCGGTTGCCCCGTGATCGGGTGCACCACCCCGGCCTGGGTGAGCACGCGGTGCCACAACCCGGCATCGTATTGCACGACGTTGTCGGGCGCCGGGTACTCGGGAAGCTCCGCCTCCTCGGCGGCATCCGCGGCAGCCTGGGCATCCGCGGCGCTGCCCGGGCGTTCGGGCTTGGCGGCCAGGATCGCCTTGCGGGCGGTGGTGTAGCTCTCGCCCGTGCGCTCCATGCGGGTACGGGTGAGTTTCTTCAGGTTCTTCGGCTGGGCCACGGTGTGCTCCTTAAAGATGTTGCGGACGCGCAGGGCGCGGGTCTTCCCGCGCGCCGGTGGGGGCAGCGCCAAATGAACATTCTACGTGCGCGATCCCCATCCGGCAGGCCCGGCTGCGGCCGCCGGCCGGCCCCGCATGCCCAGGGGGAACGACACCCCGGCCCCTCGGGGGGTTCGCGCGACCCAGACTGCACGCCAGCACCGCCCACGTGCCGGGCCACACCCCCCCCTACGGCCGCCCGAGGACCGTGGGGCCGCGCAGCGAGCGTCATACTTAACTGATTTCGGGTCAGGTCACATCGCAAGGATTCGGCCGCACATCAGCTCCGCCCCGTCATGGCACAGCTCTCGGGGGGGGTCACGCCACACCACGGCGTGGCACGAGAATCCCAAATCCGCGGCAATACAGTGATCCGTTGGGTGCTCAGGGTGCCACTGGCCCGCACGGCAGCCGGCTGGATCCATCCCCTGCCACGTCCCGGTCCGCGCCGCAGCACCGGATAACCAGGTAACGAAATAGTCACGATAGCGCAACGAATTACTGATTCCGAGTCGAACCCTTTGCCAAAATCGCAAAACAGGGTTTAGCGTTGCCCCTATGCAATCACCCGAGACAGCGCGTGCCGAACTAGCAGAGCGGGCCCGTGCGGCCATCCGTGATTCAGGTCTTGCCCAGCGGGAAATCTCGCGCAGGATCGGTGTGGAGGAGTCCAAGCTCTCCAAGTCACTGAGGGGGATCCGGAAGATCACCGCCGATGAGATCGTGCTTCTTGCCATGGTCACCGGGGTGACCGCCAATTGGCTGATCACCGGTTCAGACTCGGCACCGGGCGCCTCAACGGTTCCGCCCCAGGGCATCCTGCCCCAGCGCCACCGTGAGGACGACAAGCATGCCCAACGTCGCCGGGCCATCATCGAACGTGCATGGTGGCTGTTTGCCGAACGTGGTTTCGAGGCGGTGCGGATCGCCGACATCGCCGCCGAGGTGGGCATCAGCACTCCCACCGTCCACTACTACTTTGAAAACAAGCAGGCCATCTTCGCCGAGACCCTGCACTTTTCGGTGAAGCTCGCCTACGACAGGCAGATCGCCGAACTGGCGCAAATCACCGATCCCGCCCAAAGACTCTTTCGGCTTATCGAACTCCAGCTGCCCACCGGGCCCGGGGGCCGTGCCGAATGGTCGATCTGGCTGCAGACCTGGACCAAGCTGGCGGTGAATGACGGCGGGCTTGACTCGCACTCCCCCGGGTACGGGCGCTGGGTCTCCACCGTCCGCGACGTCATCGCCTCCGGGCAGAAGGAAGGTTGCTTCGTTGACGAGGACCCCGGGATCCTCACCGCCGAGCTCACCTCACTGATCGACGGGATGGGCATCAAGGTGCTCGCCGGGCTGCTGACCTCGGACCAAATGTTTACCAATATCCGTGGGTTCATCAATCGAACCATCATCAAAACGAAGGACAAGCACCATGAATCGTAAAGTCATCGTCACCTGCGCCCTGACCGGGGCCGGAGACACCACGGGCAAGTCCGGGCACGTCCCGGTCACCCCGGATCAGATTGCCGCCGACGCCATCGCCGCCGCGCGCGCCGGAGCCTCGGTGGTGCACATCCACGTCCGCGACGTCGAAACCGGCCAGGGATCGCGCGACGTGGCCCTGTACCGCGAAGTCGTCCGCCAGGTAGCGGCCTCCGACGTGGACCCGGTCATCAACCTCACCGCCGGCATGGGCGGAGACCTGGTCATCGACCCGTCGAACCCCACCGTGGCGCTGGAAGGCACCGACCTGGTCTCCGGTCTGGAGCGCCTGGTCCACATCGAGGAACTGCGCCCGGAGATCTGCACCATCGACTGCGGTTCGCTGAACTTCGGCGAAGGATCCCAGCTCTACGTCAGCACCCCGGACATGCTGCGCGAGGGAGCGGCACGCATCCGCGAACTGGGGGTGAAGCCGGAAATGGAAATCTTCGACACCGGCAACCTGTGGTTCGCCAACGAGATGGTTGCCGAGGGCCTGATCGCCCCGCCGCCGCTCTACCAGCTGTGCATGGGCATCCCCTACGGAGCCCCGGTGGACGCCGGCCTGCTCCAGGCCATGGTGAACATGCTTCCCGAGGGCGCACAGTGGACCTCGTTCGCCATCGGGCGCAACCAGATGCCATGGGTCGCCCAGTCCGTCCTGCTCGGCGGGCACGTCCGCGTGGGGCTGGAGGACAACCTCTACCTTTCCAAGGGTGTCTTGGCCACCAACGCGCAACTGACCGAACGCGCGATCAACATCGTTGAATCGATGGGCGCCTCCGTGGCGACCCCCGACGAAGCCCGCGAAATCCTCAAGCTCGACAAGGTGGCCTGACCCATGGCAAAGTACCCCCCATTCACGGACGTCACCACGGTCGCCTGCGTCGGCGTCGGCACCATCGGCGGCGGCTGGGCCGCCTACTTCCTCTCCCGCGGCCTGCGCGTGCAGGCCTGGGATCCTTCCCCGGATGCCGAGGAGAAGCTGCGCGCGCTCATTGACGCCGCCTGGCCGGCACTGACCGCGCTGGGTCTGTCGCAGGGCGCCGACAAGGACAACTTCACCGTGCACGCAGACCTGGCCGAGGCCGTCGCCGGGGTCGGGTTCGTCCAGGAAAGCGCCCCGGAGGTCCTGGAGCTCAAGCAGGACCTGCTGGCCCGGCTGGCCGCGGCCACCGCCGAAGATGTGGTCATCGGTTCCTCCACCTCCGGCTACGGGATGACCGAGATGTCGATCACCGCCGAAGATCCCTCCCGGCTGGTCGTCGGGCACCCCTTCAATCCCCCGTACCTGATCCCGCTGGTCGAGGTCGTCGGCGGCGAAGCCACCGACAAGCAGGCCACCGAATGGGCCTCGGGCTGGTACGACTTCATCGGCAAGTCGGTGATCACCATGGAGCGCGAGATCCCCGGCTTCATCGCCAACCGCCTGCAGGAAGCCCTGTGGCGCGAGGCGCTGCACATGGTGGACAACGGCGAGGCGACCGTCGAGCAGATCGACACGGCCATCACCGAGGGGCCCGGTCTTCGCTGGCCCCTGCAGGGCCCGATGCTCACCTTCCACCTGGCCGGCGGCCAAGGCGGCATGAAGCACATGCTGGATCATTTCGGTCCCTCGCTGAAGTCACCGTGGACCCGGCTTGAAGCCCCCGAGCTGACGGCCAAGCTCAGCCAGGACGTCATCGACGGCTGCAACGAGGAAGCCGACGGGCGCTCCATCGACGAACTCATTGCCCAGCGCGATGCCGGGATCATCGCCATCCGCCAGGCGATGGCCGGACTTAACGCCGCCGCGGCGGTGCCAAAGCCATGAGCCTGGAACCTTATACCTGCGGCGTTCAAGCCGACTGGATCGATTACAACGGGCACATGTCCGAGGCCTTCTACGTGCTGGCCTTCGGCTTCGCGACCACCGCGGTGATGGACGCCCTGGGGCTTGATGAGGACTACCGGAGCACCGCCTCCGCGTCCCTCTACACGGTCGAGGCCCACGTGAGATACCTGGACGAGGTCTCCCTGGGCGCCACGCTTGAAATCACCACGGTGATCGCCGGCTCCGCGGCGAAGAAGTTGCATCTGGCCCACGAAATGCACGTGGACGGGTCCCTGGTGGCGACCGAGGAGATCCTGGGGCTGCACGTGGATACGGCTTCCGGTTCCACCTCCGTCTTCCCGCCGGAGATCACAGCCACCATCGCGAGCCACGAGCACCGAACCCCGGATTGGAGTGGCCGATCCATCAGCGCATGAGTTCCCTCCACCTCCCTTCCGACGAATCGAGTCAGTCTTGATCTCCGATAGAACCCCGCAACACCGTCCCGCCGTCCTGGGCTCATCCGTAAGCCGCCGTGCCCTGCTCGGTGGCGGCATGGCCTTGGGCCTGGGCGTGCTGCTCACCGCATGCGGCCAAGGCGAAACCGCAGTGCTTGCTGCACCCTCCGGGCCACCGCAGCATGGTGGCAGGCTGAGGGTCGGTCTGGCCGGCGGCGGCGCCGCCGACTCCCTTGACCCGCACTCACCGGTCAGCACCACCGACATCGCCCGGGTGGTGAACCTCTACGAGCCGTTGTTGTACCGCGATGAGAACTTCGCCCTCAAGCCCCTGCTGGGACTCGGTGCCGTGCCCGATGCCGAGGCCAAAATCTGGAGGGTCGAACTGCGCCCCGGGGTCACGTTCCACGACGGACGCCCGGTCACCGCCCAGGACGTCGCTGCCACCTTCGCCCGGGTCACCAACCCCGATGACCCCAAGAGCGGGGCCGCGGCGCTGGTCATCCTGGACGAGGTCGCCGTCGTCTCCGAAACGGTCATCGAGTTCCGGCTGAACACCGCCTCGGCGACCTTCGACGACTCCCTGGGCCAATACGCCCTGGGCATCGTGCCGGCGGACTTCGACATCGCCAACCCGATCGGCACCGGGCCGTTCAAGTTCTCCAGCTTCGACCCCGGACGCCAATCGGTCTTTACCCGCAACGAGGACTACTGGCGGGAGAACGAACCGTACCTGGACGAACTGGTCATCCTGAACTTCGCCGACGACGACGCGTTGATCAACGCGCTGCTCTCCACCCAGGTCGACGCGATCGGGCAGATCCCGCTGGCCCTGCTCGAGGTCATCGGCGCCGATCCGCGCGTCACCATCCTGAACTCGGAAACCGGGGCGTGGCTGCCGTTCACCATGCGGGTGGACAAGGAACCCTTCGACGACGTGCGGGTCCGCCAGGCGTTCCGCTTGGCCGTGGACCGCGAGCAGATGATCGAACAGGTGCTTAGCGGCAACGGGACGGTGGGCAACGACCTCTACGCCACCTACGACCCCGGCTACGCCAAGAACCTGCCCCAACGCACCCAAGACATCACCCAAGCCAAGAAGCTGCTGGCCGAGGCCGGCTACCCCGAGGGGCTGGACATCGAACTTGTCACCGCGCCCATCCAGGCCGGGGCGGTGGAGGCCGCCCAGGTCTTCGCCCAACAGGCAGCGGCCTCCGGGATCAGGGTGAAGATCCGACGGGTGGACACCACCACGTTCTTCGGAGATGACTACCTGTCCTGGACCTTCGCCCAGGACTTCTGGTACACCCGCAACTTCCTGCCCCAGGTCAATAACTCCTCGTTGGCCGCCTCCCCGTTCAATGAGACGCACTGGGCCGATCCCGAGTTCACCGCACTGGTCGAAAAGGCCTTCACCACCGTGGATGAGACCGAGCGCAACGCGCTGATCACCAAGGCCCAGGAAATCGAATACGAGAAGGGCGGCTACATCATCTGGGGACATCCCAACCAGGCCGACGCGTTTCAGAGCTACGTCGCGGGACTGGTTCCCAATGCGACGGGCCTTGCGCTCTCGGGCTTCGAGTTCCGCCGTGCATGGATTGGAGTTTCCAAATGATTGCTAGAATCACCGCGAAACGGCTGTTGGTGTCACTGGCGATCCTCTTCGCCGTCTCATTGATGGTCTTCATCGCCACGCTGTTGCTTCCCGGGGACCCGGCCCAGGCCATCCTGGGACAGCAGGCAACCCCCGAACGTCTTGCGGCGCTGCGGGAGCAAATGAACCTCAACGATCCGGTCTGGCAACGCTACCTCAGCTGGATCGGAGGGCTCTTTACCGGGGACCTTGGCTATTCGGCGGCCACCGGCGGTCCGGTCACGGCGCTGCTGGCGGACCGCATCCAGGCCTCGCTGGTGCTCATGGGCCTGGCCTCGGTGATCTCCATCCCCGTGGGTATCCTTGTCGGCACCTTCTCCGCGCTTAAGCGCGGCAAGGCCTTCGACCACGTTTCCACCGGCTTCTCGCTGGTGTTGGCCTCGCTCCCGGAGTTCGTCATCGGCATCGGCTTGATCGCATTGTTCTCCACCTCGGTGTTCAAGATCCTTCCCTCGGTGACGATGGCCCCGCCCGGTGAACCTGTCTGGAACCTGCCTTTGCAGCTGGTGTTGCCCACCCTCACCTTGGCGCTGGTGGTCACCCCGTACATCGTGCGGATGATGCGGGCGACCATGCTTGAGGTGCTCGACTCGGGCTTCGTGGAAATGGCAAGGCTCAAGGGCGTGCCCGAACGCGATGTGATCCTCAAGCACGCCGTTCCGCACGCACTGGGCCCGGTCGCCCAGGTGATCGCCATGCAACTGGCGTGGATGGCCGGCGGCGTCGTGGTCATCGAGTTCCTCTTCCGCTACCCGGGCATCGGCCAGGCGCTGGTGGACGCGGTGACCAACCGCGACGTGCAGGTGGTCCAGGCACTGTCGATCATCATTGCCGCCGCCTACATCGTGGTGAACCTGCTCGCCGACCTGGTCGGCATTCTCACCAATCCGAAACTACGCACGGAGGCAGTCAAATGAGCGTCATCGAGGCACCCGTGCTCGATCCGGAGCAAACGGTGAAACCCAAAAAGCTCTTTGCGCGCATGATGCGCCAGCGCCAGGCCAAGATCGGCATGGTGCTCACGCTTATTGTGCTGGTTATCGCGCTGGCGGGGCCGTTGCTGCTGCCGCTGCTCACCGGTTCCACCAGCACCGAATTCACCGGGCGTCCCTTCAAGGACGTGGGGATTTTTGGCACCGACAACCTGGGCAGGGACGTCTTCTCTCGGTTCCTTGACGGCGGGTTGCGGCTGATTATCTACTCGGCGCTTGCCACCTTGCTGGGCATGGCCCTGGGCGTCACCGCCGGCATGGTCGCCGCGTATTCCGGGGGCCGGGTCGACTCGCTGATCATGCGCGGCAACGACGTGCTGCTGGCCTTGCCGCAGCTGGTCTTTGCGCTGCTGGCCATCACCGTGTTGGGCCCCAAGGGCTGGGTTCTGGTGGTGGTCATCGGGGTGACCCACGCACCTCGCGTCGCCCGGGTCACCCGCTCGGCCACGACCTCGGTGATCACCGAGGACTACATCCGCGCCTCCGAGATGTATGCAGTGCCCCGGTGGAGGATCCTGGCCTCCGAGGTGCTGCCCAACATCACCGGGCCCTTGATGGTCGAGCTCGGCCTGCGCATGACCTACTCGATCGGCTTCGTCGCCTCGCTGTCCTTCCTTGGACTTGGCATGCAGCCGCCGACGGCCGACTGGGGCCTGATGATCAACGAGAACCGGATCGCGCTGGTCATCCAGCCCTGGGGCGTTCTGCTCCCGGTGCTGGCCATCGCCCTGCTGACCGTGGGCACCAACCTGTTGACCGACTCGCTCGCCCGGGCCTCGGCAAACCTGAATGCGGGGAACAACTAATGGAATCCAACGTCATGGACAAGGAAATCACCGACAGTGCGTTGGCCGCCACCGAGCTGCGCGTGGCAACACTGGATGGGACCGAGATCCTGCACGGGATCGGCTTCACCCTGCACCCGGGCAAGATCCTGGCCCTGGTCGGGGAATCGGGTTCCGGAAAGACCACCGCGGGCCTGGCCTGTATGGGCCACTTCCGCCTGGGACTCAAGCTCACGGCCGGTTCGGTGAAGCTCAATGGGGACACTGAAGGCAATATCCTTGATTTGCCCGAGCACAAGCTGCGTTCCCTGCGCGGCAAGGAGATCTCCTACGTTCCGCAGGATCCTTCGCTCTCGCTGAACCCGGCCATCCGCATCGGCGAGCAAATCGCCGAGACCTTGCGTGTGCACCGGTTCGGGTCCTCGGAGGCAGAACGCCGCACACGTGTTGCCGAGGTGCTCGCGGAGGTGGGGTTGGCCAACGATGCTGCCTACCAGCGCCGTTTCCCGCACCAGCTCTCCGGCGGTCAGCAGCAGCGGGTGGGCATCGCGATGGCCTTCGCCTGCCGGCCCAAGGTGATCGTGCTCGACGAGCCAACCACGGGGTTGGATGTCACCACCCAGGCGGTAGTGCTACAAACCATCTACACACTGGCCGAACGCCACCAGGTTGCTGGTCTCTACATCACCCACGACCTGGCCGTGGTGGCGGAAGTCGCCGACGAGGTCGCCGTGATGCTCGAGGGAGACATCGTCGAATTCGGGCCCACGCAGCAGGTGCTTTTCTCCCCGAGCCACGACTACACCCGCAAATTGCTGCGCTCGGTCCCCGACCTTGCCGGCAAGCGCCGGGTAGGGGCCGTGGAGGCGATCACCGGGGAACAACCGCTCATCGTCCCGGGGCCCCACGGCACCGCCGACACCACGGCCGGCCACCGTCAAAGCGATGATGCCTTGCTCCTGCCGGGCACCCCTGCGCGGGCCCCCGAGCTGGACGCCGAGCCGAATACCACAACCGGTCCCTTGCTGCGCCTTTCCGATGTGGCGATGGCCTACGGGTCGCACAAGGTGCTCGATGGAATCGACTTCGAATTAGCGCAAGGCGAATCGATGATGCTGTTAGGTGAATCCGGTTCGGGCAAGACAACGCTCTCGCGTTGCGTCGCGGGGCTCAACGACGCCTATACCGGGGACGTTGAGCTCTTTGGACAGGCATTGGCCAAGGGCACCCGGGCCCGGACCGCAGAGGACCGCCGGAAGATCCAGTACATCTTCCAGTCCCCCTTCTCCTCGTTGAACCCGCGGCGAACCATTGCCGAGTCGGTGGAGGTGCCGTTGCGGATGTCCGGGATCCATGACAAGGCCAAGCGTCGTGCCCTGGTGCGCGAAGCATTGGACCAGGTCCGCTTGGGCGAACGCTACATCGACCGACGCCCGGGAGACCTCAGTGGTGGTGAACGCCAGCGTGCCGCCATTGCCCGTGCCTTGGTCAATGCGCCATCACTGTTGGTATGCGACGAGATCACCAGTGCGCTGGATGTCTCGGTGCAAGCCTCGATCCTTGACCTGTTGCGCACGTTGCAGATCGAGCACGGCATGTCGATGCTGTTCGTCACGCACAACATCGCCCTGGCCCGGCATATTTCCCAGCGTCTGGCGGTGCTGCAAAAGGGCAAGATCGTTGACATCGGCACCACCAATGAGGTGCTGGAAAACCCCCAGCACCAGTACACCCAGGAACTCCTGGCCAACGTCCCGACTTTTTAAGCAAGGAATGATCATGAGCACATCACCGACCACGAGCCTCACCGCCCACAACGACGGACTTCCCGACGAAGGCTTTGAACAGATCTCGGAGATCTTCGCGAAGCACCTTGGAAACGCGAACGGCGGGATGGCCTTCTGCGTCTACCGCGAAGGCAAGCCCTTGGCCCGCTTCTACGGAGGAGGCACCGTGAAGTCCGGCGGCGAAGCGGCTACCGGCGCCGCGGCCCCGGGCCCCTGGAACGAGGGAACCATGGCGCTGCTCTTCTCCGGCACCAAGGGCATCGTGGCGACGGTTGCCGCGATCCTGATTGACCGTGGTCTGCTGGATCCCGCAGCCACCGTGGCCTCCTACTGGCCCGAGTTCGCCGCGGCGAACAAGGCCGAAGCCACGGTGGCCCAGCTGCTGAGCCACACCGTGGGTCTTGTCTATGTGGACCCGGCGCCGGCCGACCGTTACGACAACAGGGCCCAAGCCGCGGTGCTCGCCGCGCAGGAACCGCTGTGGACCCCCGGGGCCAAGGTTGCATACCATGCATTGACCTATGGGTACCTGGCCGCCGAACTGTTCTTCCGGGTCACCGGCAAGAGCCCGGGCGAACTCTTCCGCGAGCTGGTGGCCGAACCGCTGGACCTGGACATCTATCTGGGCCTGCCCGAATCCCTGGATGGGCGACTGGCCACCATCTTCCTCCCAGACGACTACGCCATCAGCACCCTGCTGAAGGATCCTGAACGTCGCAAGATCGTCGAGCGCATGTATGCCGGCTCGCTGCTGGGCGATGATGACCCGTTCAACTCGCTGGCCGGGCGCCGCGGGGAACTTGCCGCTGGCGGAGGCTATGCCACGGCCGATGCGATGGCCGCCCTGTATTCGTCTCTGGCGGCTCCCACACCGGCACTGGTTTCGGCAGCCACCCTGGCGATTTCCACCTCCACCTTTTCCGAAGGCGTCGATGCCATCAACGACCGTCCGCTGCGCTTCGGGCTCGGCTACGAGCTGGCCGACCCGCTGGGCACCTATGGTCCGGTCACCCCGGCGTTCGGGCATTCCGGTGCCGGCGGAGGGCTGCACGGCGCCTGGCCGGGCAAGAACATCGGATTCTCGTTCCTGACCAACGAGATGCTTTCCGAGGACAAGGACCGTCGTGCCAAGGACCTGTTGGGAGCCCTGGCGACCATGCTCTAACCCTTGGGCGAAACGCTCCCCGGTGCCCCAAGGCGCCGGGGAGCGTTTGCGTTTCCCCGGCCGGGACGCAACACCGGAGCTGCGAGGCTCAGCCCAGCTCGATGGCCAGGTGGTGTTCGAGCAACGGCGGAGTGAATCGCCCGTCGTTCTTTGTGATGCCGGTGGTGTGCCAGCCATGGCGCTCGTACAGGTCAATGGCCCGCAGGTTTCCGTCGGCAACCCACAGATGGACCCTTCGGTATCCGTGCCGGCGCAATCCTTCGTGTGCCTCTCCCAGCAGCCGCGATCCCAACCCGCATCCCCATTTTCGGGCAACGCGTTCAACGCTTACAGTTCCCCGGTGCCAGGAGTGTCCAGGTCTCGGCCCGGGGAATCGTGCGACACGCCGACTTGGCAAAAACCCGCCAAGGCCCCGTCCAAGACGGCAACCCGCGGAGGTACCTGGGTGTTTTCCCGCAAGGTGGACTCCCAGCGATCAGTCGTTTCCCGGATATTCATCCCGGCCAGGAAATCCGCATCGATGATCCCCGTGTAGGAGGCGCGACATGCCGCAGCCAAGACCTCGGCCAAGGCCGGGGCGTCAGCGGCCACCGCTTCGCGCACGCTGCCGATTTGTGGGCCCGTGGACGGCCCGGCGCTGAATCCCGATTCCATGGCCGTAATCCTAGTACGTGCCAGGGGTCGCGGTTTTGTCCTAAACTGGCGGTGAGCCATCCACGCGG
>JAUNVO010000068.1:0-3939 GCA_030540695.1 Micrococcaceae bacterium
CGCGAGAGGGTGCCACACGCCTGGCACTTGGCACTTGGCATATTTGGGGGCCCGTGGGCCGGAGAGTTCGGGCTGATATTGGTCAAGTCCACCGCCGCAACCACCCAGGAGCCATTAAGCTATGCGAGCATCGGGATCTGGAACGATACCCCTGGACTCACCCAGATAGCCGGATAGTATCCCGCTTTGGCCCGGCATCCGGGCCAAAGCCCCCGAAGGTGGGCACGCTGCTGCTTGATGCTTGCCGAAGCGTTGCCCAGAACCCAGGTCCGTCATCGCTGGGTTGCGCCTTGCTCCTGCCAGTCGCACCGAAATCCCGGTTTCCCGGTACGGGCGGCCCCCGTACCGGGGCTGTCGGCTGCAGTTCGGCATCCTTCTGGCCGCTGAGGAGCGTTTCATGCCCAAACTGGAATTAAATTCCACGATGCAGGTTTTCTCTTCGAGCTCCTGCGATGGCTCCGTGATTGCTCTCTGGCAGTATCCCGGTGACGGCAAACCATGTTGCAGCTCACTAACCCAAATTTCGAAGGACTCCCTCAGCCAAGAGAAACAGTCGCTGTCTAGAGCCGGTCCAGGTCAACCCGGTTGCCTTCCACGGCTTCATTTTGCTCACGGCGCCCAACATCAGAGCACCCATCCTGGGAGCCGGAAGCATCGGGCTGTCACGACAGCAAATGCCCGGTATGGATATTGAAGCCCAGCTAGTCGCCGTCGACCCAAAATTCCTTGGCAGGAGTTCACCGGCTATTGACGCAGCTAGTGGTTGGACGACCCTGCTTCGGCCGGCAATTCGGCCTTCGACATGAAGAAGGCGATGACGACCATGCCAACGGCACAGAACGAGGCCACGGTGAATCCGGCGGAAAATCCATTGAGTTGGGCCTGGATCGGATCGATCCCGCTTGCGGCCCCGGCTCCGATCCGCGAGGCCAAGACCCCAACGAGCAAGGCAGTGCCAGCGGCGGCACCGAGCTGCTGCAGGGTGCTGAGCACTGCCGCTCCGTGGGAGTGCAAGGAATTTGGCAGCGGGTTCAACGCAGTGGTGAACGCCGGGGTGAAGATCAGCGCCAGCGCGAACGACATGGTCAGGTGCAGGCCCACAATCACCGGTATGGCCGTCTCGGCGCCCAATATCCGCGAAAAGCCGAAGAGCACCACCGCCAGCACCACGGCACCCGGGACCAACAGCGGGCGAGGGCCCACCTTGTCAAAGATCCTGCCGACGATTGGCGCCAGCAACCCCATGAGCAACCCACCGGGAAGCAGCATCAACCCGGTGGTCAAGGTGTCGAATCCGCGCACGTTCTGCAGGTACATCGGCAGCAGGATGATCACACCGAATAGCGCCACCATCGCCAGCACCATCAGCGACAACGCCAACGTAAACGGCCGATAGGTGAAAGTGCGCAGGTCAAGCAGGGCATGATCCTTCTTTTGCAGGCGCAGCTGCAGCATCGTGAAAAGCACAAGCGCCACCGCCGCAATGAGCAGGATAGCCAAGGTAACGGCCTCAGGCCCGTTGGCAGAGAGCCTGCTGAGCCCGAAGACCAACCCGCCAAAGGCCGGTATGGACAGCAGAACCGAGGGGATCGACAGCGGCAGCGTGGAGGCCTCCGCGAACCTGTTCAACCGCGGCGCACCAATCAGTAGGGCCGTCAGAGCGATCGGGGCAACGATGAGGAACATGAACCGCCAGTTCAGCGACTGCAGGATCAGCCCCGAAATAGTCGGCCCGATGGCCGGTGCCACGGATATCACAATCGACACGTTGCCCATGATGACCCCGCGCCGGGCGATCGGCACCAGGTCAAGGACGGTGGTCATCAGCAGCGGCAACATGATCGCCGTACCGCTGGCCTGGATCACCCGGGCCCCCAGCAGCAAGGAGAATCCCGGGGACGCGGCGGCCAACAGCGTGCCCAGCGAGAAGAGTCCCATGGCCAACATGAACACCCTGCGGGTGCTGAAACGCTGAAGCAGGAAACCGGTGGCGGGGATGACCACGGCCATGGTGAGCATGAAGATCGTCGAGAGCCACTGGATGGCCTCCTCGCTGACCTTGAACTCTCGCATGAGCACTGGCAGCGCCACGTTCATGATCGTTTCGTTCAGGATCACGACGAATGCGGAAACGATCAACACCGTGATGGTCGCCAAATCCTTGGGATTGAGTTTGGTGCTGGTCTCGGTCACGGACAAGTGGCCTCTTCTGCATGTCGGGCGCGGGTATGGGAATGAACAACATTTCATTCTAGCGTCGGCACCCCGTGATTGATTCCCGAAAAGCAAAACTCCGCCGAGAGTTGCACAACACGGGCCCGCTGCGTGGCCCACGAGGCACGGTATAGGCCAAGATGGAGACATGAACGTTCGCACTCCCGATCCCTATCCCGGCTGGTTGTCCGACGAAGACCTCTACGAGGCCCGCGCCCGATTGCCGATGCTCTACATCGAAGCCATCCCCGTGCGGCTGGATCCACTGGGCAATGTCACCGAACTCGGTTTGCTGCTAACCGCCGACGGCGAAGGGCGGATGCTGCGCACCTTCGTTTCGGGCCGTGTCATGTACAGGGAAACCATCCGTGCGGCGCTGACGCGCCACATCGAAAAGGACCTCGGGCCGATGGCCATGCCGCAGCTACCCCCGTGCCCGGCACCCTTCACCGTGGCGGAGTATTTCCCCTCGCCCTCCGAAACCGGGCTGACCGATGAACGCCAGCATGCGGTGGCACTGTCATACATCGTCCCGGTGCGCGGGGAATGTTCGCCGCGCCAGGACGCACTGGAGCTGACGTGGCTTAGTCCCGAAGAGGCGCTGAGCCCGAACATCCAGGAAGAGTTCGCCGGCGGACGCGAGAACCTGGTCCGCCAGGCACTGGCCCACGTCGGTTACATCGGCTGACCGGACGTTCCTGGCTCCGCCGGCAGCAAACGCCGGCGCAGCCACGTGCCGTAGACCGATCCGATCAGCACCACCAGCATTCCGATCACTGCACCGATGACGGTTTCAAGCATCCTGTCGTAGAGCAAAGCGGTGTCCAGTCCGCTCCCGACGGATACGCCCACCAGGGCAAGCGGCGTGACGAATATCTGGCCCAGGAAGTAGTTGCGGGCGATAAACATCTCCGCTCCGAACTGCAGCAGGCCGATCATGGCAAGCAGAGCCCAGACCGGCGGATCCAAGGCGATCACGGCAGCCATCGCCAGCAAACCGGTCAGCGTGCCCAGAATACGGTGAACGCCGCGGCGGACCCGATGACGGGTGGTGTGCCCCACCAGGGGCACCACCGCTGCCACCATGGCCCAGTAGCTGTGCCCGGTGGACAATGCGGGAGCCAGCAGGTTGGCGGTGAATCCGGCCAGCCCGGCCGCGAGCATATACAGCCAGGCTTCGTTCCAGATGGCGATCCGCACCGGGCGCGACAGCGGTGTCCCTGCGGTGTAGGGGCCCCAGGTCGCACCTTTGGTGAAGATCATCCCCGAGAAGCCCAGCACTACCGAGAACAGCACCGCCACCAACGCCGCGATCAGCGATTCAAGCGGTGGCGGCTGGTGCGCCATTGATGCAATGGCGGCGAAGGCGAAGATGTGAAAGAGCGATCCGGCCGGGCGCAACTGCAGATATCCGGTGATCACCGAACAGATCCCCGAAACCACGGTGGTTAGGCCCACCACCATCCATGTACCGGCCATGGTGCCGTCGTGGTTGACCAGGTAGTGCGAAGCCAGCGCCGCTGCGGCGATCACCACCAAGAACAATGCCCCGGCCTTGGCCTGGGCCGCCAACCGGTTTCCGTAGCCCTGCACCCGGCCGTAGACGCCAGTGAAGGCGCCGAAGATCACGAAAACCATCAGGTCCAGCCGATCAAGGGCCAACAGGCCAAAGAGCGGCAGGAAGATCCCCAGCGCCGTGCGCAACGCGACCCATTGGTCGTTGTT
>JAUNVO010000068.1:4039-5339 GCA_030540695.1 Micrococcaceae bacterium
CTATTGATGCCACAGAGCCCCATTCCCGCCAGAGCGAGTTCTCCTTTGAGCTCGGCACCCGGCTGCGCGGGGCCGACGGGTCGGTGACCAACGGCCGTACCGGAGTGATCACCACCCCGCATGGACAGATCAAGACTCCTGCCTTCATTGCCGTGGGCACCAAGGCCACCGTCAAGGCGATCCTGCCCGAATCCGTGGCGCAGCTCGGTGCCCAAGCCGTGCTTGCCAACGCCTACCACCTGTATCTCCAGCCGGGCCCGGATGTCTTGGACGCCGCCGGAGGGCTGGGCAAGTTCATGAACTGGTCGGGACCGACCTTCACCGACTCGGGCGGCTTCCAGGTCATGAGCCTTGGATCCGGTTTCAAGAAGGTCATCGACATGTCCTCGGTCGACCAGTCCGGACCCGATGATGCGGTGGCCCCGGGCAAGGAGCGCCTGGCCAACGTGGACGACGACGGCGTCTGGTTTAAATCCCACCTCAACGGTGACATGCACCGGTTCTCCCCGGAGATCTCCATGAAGGTGCAGCACGAGATCGGTGCGGACATCATGTTTGCCTTCGACGAGCTGACCACCTTGCAAAACTCCCGCGGTTACCAGGTCGAATCCCTGGAACGAACCCGTTTGTGGGCCCAGCGTTGCGTGGCGGAGCACTTCAATCTCACGGATACCCGGGCAGGCAAGGACTACCAGGCACTCTTCGGCGTGATCCAGGGCGCCCAGTACGAGGACCTGCGTCGCCAGGCCTGCCGGGACCTTGGTGCCATGGCCTTTGACGGTTTCGGCATCGGCGGAGCGTTGGAGAAGGAAAACCTTGGCACGATCGTGGGCTGGTGCGCCGATGAGCTTCCGGAAAACAAGCCGCGCCACCTGCTGGGGATCTCCGAACCCGATGACCTTTTCACGGCCATCGAGAACGGCGCCGACACCTTCGACTGTGTCTCCCCCACCCGGGTTGCCCGCAATTCCGCGTTCTACACCCCGCACGGCCGCTTCAACCTCTCCGGCCAGCGATATAAAAAGGACTTCACGCCGTTGTCCGAGGAATGCGATTGCTACACATGCGAGCACTACACACGTGCCTACATCCACCACTTGTTCAAGTCCAAGGAGCTGGTCAGCCACACGCTGATCTCCATCCACAATGAGCGCTTCGTGGTGAAGATGGTCGATGACGCACGCCAGGCCATCGAGGACGGCACGTTCCACGAGCTCAAGGAACGCACCATCGCCCGCTACTACGCGGGGCAGCCAGATCCGCAGGGACCAAAAAAGCCCATCAGCTGATCGTTTGGCCT
>JAUNVO010000068.1:5439-7981 GCA_030540695.1 Micrococcaceae bacterium
GCCACGGCAATGGTTTCGGCGCCCACTCGGGAAACAAAACGGGTCCGCCGGAGGCTCGACACACCATCATCCGCACGACGTCGTCTAGTTAGTCAACGACCGGCAGTTTGCCGGCGACGACCTCGATGAGCAGCACCGCTCACGAGGTGAAGCGACGAGAAATTCCGTGGACCGGACGCAGGTGCCCTGCGGGTACCGGCACCGTATTGGGCCTGTCCCAGGACTCGGGTATCACCACTGTCTGCGATGGGCATTGGATCGATTCGAGGTCGAGGTTCCAACGCCCCACGCAATAACCGCAACCACGGCGCCAATCACCAGCAACACCGGCGGGATCGGTTCCAGCACCAGTCCGGCAAGCAGTCCAACGACGGACACCGCCATCACCTCGTAGCCGTGGATGAAATGTTGGATCAGGGGACCGGTGGCACGGCCCATGGCCGCCATGGGCATCACCGATCCCCAGTCAAGTTCAGGACGGAAAGCCATGCGAACGGCCCCTGCAGCTAGGCCGAACCCAGCAAGGACCCCCAACCCCAGCAGCACCAGGAATCCTTCCGTGTTCGCTTCGACGGCCCAGCCCAGGAAAGCTCCGAGTCCGACGGTCCACGGGATGAGCAGCAGCGCCGCCACAAGCGCATGGGTTTGGCGCACGGCGGATCGGCCCAACGGGATGATGGCTTCCAACGAGGGAACCTGCGCTGCCTGGTCCGCCGCTTGGGACGCCGCCCGTGCCGCCAGCACAGCCCCAACTAACACCAAGGAAACCAACACCACCGGACGCCCGCCTTGCACGGCAAAAACCCCGCCAACCGGGATACCCCACCCGGCAAGCAGCCCTTTCCATGTCTTGCCGGTCCGCAATAGCACGAGGAGTTCCGCACGTACGAGAGCGGAGTACGGCCCGCGAACGCATTTGGCCGGAAGCATCCGAGCGAAGACATCCGATCCGTGTCGTCTGGTACGTTCCCTTTTCGCCAGTGTTCGCTTGCTTTCCCTGCCACCGGAAGCACCAATGGCGCTTTCCAGAGACTTGTCATCCAACAGCACCAGCGCGGCACCGGCATGGGCACTGGCTGCGCCGCTCGAGATCAATTCCTTGCTGGGAATACTTTGCAGTTGTCCAGCCAGTCCGAAAAAACCACCCACCGCGAGTGCCGCCAGCAGCACCGGTATCCACCAGACCCCGGACTGGGCCAAGACCGGCAAGTGCGAAGGCAGCACTGTCCAGATGGCACCCACGTTCCCCGCGCCCAAGCTCCTCAACACCATATCGAGCCCGTAGACCAGCAGCACTGCCAGCACCGCTGCATCCAACACTAAACGAAACACGTGAACGGCATTACGGGTCTGGGTCCAGGCCGCCACCAGCGAAAGCACCACGAACAGCAGCCCCAAGGTGGCCGCGCCGAGAAGCACCCCGGTGAACGTCCCCTTGGCAAGCCCGCCTACCACGGTTCCATACCCCACCGGCAACCAGAGGCACGCCCCATAGATGAAAATGCTGACCAGCCTATGGCTGAGCAGCCTGGCAAGGAACACGGTCCGTACCACCGGCAGCGAGAGCCACCAGAACCCCTGGGCCTGGTCCACCGCTGCCGGTCCGAGCTTGGAGATCAACATCAACGCACCGAGCAAACCCAGCATCACCAGCGCCGAAGCCGCCGATCCCCCGGGAATGAGGCCAAGTCCCGGCCGGAGGGCTCCTGAGCCCAGGTCTCCCTTGAGCTGGTCAGCGAACGCAAGTGCCAGCCCCGCGGCATAGAGAAGGACAATGGCGGAAGCCAACACGGAGACGTAGGCATCGCCCAGACGTTCCCAAAAGTCGTCGCGCCGATCCCGCTTCTCCGCGGCTCGGTTCCGGGACCACGGGTCGAACTCTATCGGCACGTTGTCCAAGGACACCCGGGGATCAAGCACGGGCAATGGCCGCTGCCCCGTCGGCAACATTCGTGGGGATGATCCGTCCATTGGATATCAGTAGAACGGAGTCTGCCACCGCCGCCAGGAACACGGGGTCGTGCGTCACAACCAAGAGTGCGGTTCCTGCGTTAGCACGTCCCCGCAGGCGCGTAGCCAGGGCGGCGCGCATCACCGGGTCGAGCCGCTGCTCGGGTTCATCGAGGACCAGTAGGCTGCAGGGACGCAGTAGGGATGCCGCCAGAAGCAGCCGCCTGCGTTGTCCGGAAGAGAGCCGATGCGGGTACTCGGTCCGCGCGTTTTCCAGATCGAAGAAAGCCAATTCGTGGTCAACCGCAGCCTGCTGGTCGGGAACCCCGTGCCCGCCGGCTATGAGTTGCAGGTGTTCCTCTACGCTCAGTGAGGGAAAGAACGCGTCTTCGTCAAGGACAACAGAGACAGCTTTGCGGTAGATGAAGCTCGAATCGTCTGTGAACGCACCAAGAATCACCGATTCCCCGCTGACCGGCTCCTGGTACCCGACCAGCGTGCGCAGCAGAGTGGATTTACCGGCGGCATTGAACCCTACGATTCCCAGGACCTCTCCGGGGTCCAGCAACAAATCCAGGGGACCACACACGTC
>JAUNVO010000068.1:8081-13931 GCA_030540695.1 Micrococcaceae bacterium
GTTGCCGTAGCTGGGCTCCCTGCGCTTGAACCAGCGGATGACCAAGGTGGTCACCGGCACGAAAAGGAATTCCACGGCTGTCTTGTAGACGAAACCAACCAGCACGTAGTTGAGGAATGTGGACATGTCGGTGATGCCCATGACGCCGGCAGCGATCGAACAGAAGATCAGGGTGTCGGCAAATTCCCCGACCCCCGTCGAACCCATCAGGCGGCCCACCAGCCCGCGTTCGCCAAAACGTTCCTTCATCTTGACCAGGACCCACGAGTTCAGGGTTTGGCCGACCACGAAGCCCAACAGCGAGGCGAAAACAATAAGCCAGACCGGGCCCAGGGTCCGCTCGAGGGCTTCCTGTCCGTCGTACCACTCGGCGGCCGGCAAATGGATCATGAGCCAGAAGCACAGGGTGGAGAAGGCTGCCAAGGAAAAGGTGGTGATGATCGCCCTGCGGGCGACCTTGAATCCGTAGACCTCGGAGATCACGTCACCCAGGATGTATGCCAGCGGAAAAAGAAAGAAGCCTCCGTCGGTGACGATCGGCCCGAAGGTGACGCCCTTGGCAGCCCCGACGTTGGAAAGGATGACCACGACGGCCATCAGCGCAAGAACAGTTGAAAGGTAGGGGCTTCCGGCAGACGCAAAAACGGCGCGTGAAGCTTGTTGACGTTGTGAAGTTGAGGCGGATGTTTCGCCCATGGTGGTTCCCAATCGAAGAAGTGGTTCGCCAAGTCGGTCCCGGGGTCCTCGATTCCTTCAGCACTGCCCAGAAGGCGATGCGTGGCTTCAAGGCGGGTGGGACCGCTCGCTGTATTAGCACTTGAGGTTCAAGTATCCCATGTCTTCAAAAGGTATGCGGTGTCCGCTGTTCCCGCACGGGGACGGCAGCAACCGGGCATGTTTGGTTCCCGGTGTATTCCCTCGCGATTTAACCATTTTTGAACGTGTTCAAAAATTGTTATGCTGGTGAAGGAAATGGGGAGCAACGCGAAAGGGAACGCCATGGGGACGCCGACCGGCAAGAGTGCCCAAACTCGTCAGCTGCTGCTGGACACCGCGCTTGAGCTCTTCGCGGCAAAAGGCTTCGCCGGCACCACGATGCGTGCCATCGCCTCGGAATCCGGACTGTCCCTGGGCAACGCCTACTACTATTTCGATTCCAAGGACGCCATCGTCCACGAGTTCTTCCGTGAACTGATCGAGAAGCACCGCAACGTCACGTGGCCGTTGTTGGTGCCAGGCAACAACCTCGAGACAAATCTGCACATAACGCTGGAAACCGCCCTGGAAATCTTGGCACCGTTCCACGAGTTCGGCCCCGCATTCATCCGGACGGCATTCGCCGGCGCCCACAGCGACCTGAGTGATGTCCATCGCGCGCTTGAGTTCGGATTGTGGCGCCAAGTGGTATCCGTCAGCAGCCCGCTGCCACCGCTGGCCATCAGAAAGGATCTCCCGGAGCTGCTGTGGCTGATCCAACGCGGCGTTTTTCTTTTCTGGGCCTACGATCGCTCCCCCGAGGCCTCGCGCAGCCGCAGGCTAGTCAAGAATGTTGCCCCGGTGATAGCCCGGCTCGTAGTGCTCTCCCGCATGCCCGTGGTCCGCAGCATCCTCGATGACGTGCTCTCACTGGTGCGCACCGCGTCCTGACGGGAGTCGCCGTCCCCGCTTCACGCACCAGCAGGGACCCCGATCTTGGTTTCGTCCAGAGCAGGCGTAGAGTCGGTAACGAGCCCTTCAAACGCGCATGCACAGGCAATAGCCTCCAGTGGCCAGCCTGCCTTTTGTGCCTTGGGCAGTTTTTGTCGCACGTCCCCGGAACAGGAGCCGCCACATGCCATCGCAGCCCAACAGCCTTCCTCGCTGGGTCCATTCCTTCGCGCTTCTGCGCGACCGCACGGTGACGCGCGACGAAGCTGGCCTGCTTCAGAGCGTGGCGACGGACGAAAGCGACAACGAAGTCACCTGCTCCTGGCCGGAGTCCGAAAGCCTTGCATCGCTCTTGGCCGATCCCGGTCTGGCCAACGGGCCAGGGCAAACCATGCTGACGCTCCTGGGAACCCCCGACGAGGCTGTCATCGGTGCACTCCAGGAACAGGGTTGGAGCAGGAAAGGCAATCGCGTGTTGCTGGCGGCCCTGACCAATGACGTTGATCAGGAGATCAGACTGCCGGAGACGGCAACGCTTTTCGAAGCACCGATGGAGAACTACGACGTCGTCGAGATCGCCGATTTCGATGCCCCGGCCGGGCGGGGCCGAATCCGGTTCGCCGAAGGCTTCGCGCTGCTGGGCGACCCAAACATCATGGCCCCCACGAACGCCGGACAGTTCCGTGCCGCGATCTTGGCAAATCTTGCAGCCGCCGCCACTCGACAGGGATTACCGGTGCTTTTCATGGTCACCAATGCCGACACCGCAACCGGGACGCGCGTCGAGCGCGCCAACGGCTGGTCCAACGCAACCCAGCTGACCACCTTCGCCAAGGCATAACCACGCCGGCGGGCCATCTGGTTAAGCGTGCGGAGGCACGGCGCCATTTGCGTTGATGAAGGCGCGTGGGCAAATTCCCCCTAAAATGAAAACATGACTTCTGCCACGACCGCGCCACGTCCCGCCATCACCTTGACCATCGCCGGTTCCGAAGCAACGGGAGGTGCCGGCGCCCAGGCCGACCTGAAAACTTTCCAAGAGCTGGGAACCTACGGGATTGTCGCACTGACCTGCATCGTGTCCTTCGACCCAAAAAACAATTGGAACCACCGCTTCGTCCCTGTTGACCCCCAGGTCATTGCCGACCAGCTTGAAGCCGTCCAGACCTGCTATGCGGCGGACCTGAGGACGGTCAAGCTGGGCATGATGGGCTCCCCCGCCACCATTTCAACCGTTGCCGCGGCGCTGAAGAGCCAGGAATGGGACAACATCGTGCTCGATCCGGTGTTGATCTGCAAGGGCCAGGAGCCGGGCCACGCACTGGACACCGACGAGGCACTGAAAACGGAGCTGTTGCCGCTGGCCACCTTCGTCACGCCGAACCATTTCGAGGCGGAATCGCTCTCCGGGATGAGCATCAACAACGTTGCAGACCTGACCGAGGCAGCGAAAAAGATCCACGCGCTTTCAGGGGTAACCGTTCTGGCCAAGGGCGGGATCAGGTTGGCTGGCAGCGACGCGATTGATGTTTTCTACGACGGGGAAACCCTCGAGGTGCTTTCCGCGCCAAAGGTTGGCGAAGTCGCCGTTTCGGGGGCCGGATGTTCCCTGGCAGCAGCCATCACCGCAGAACTGGCCAAGGGCGAGACGCCGCTACAGGCAGCACGGAACGCCAAGGACTTCGTCACCGCAGGCATCAAGAACCGGGTCTCCTCGGCAGCCCCCTTCGATGCCCTGTGGCAAGGTGGCCCCCGCTAAAAATCAAGGCTTTCCCGCTCAAGCAAGTTAAAAACGCTGGTCCCGTTCAAGCACGGGACCAGCGTTTTGCGTTTCCCCAAAAACGCATCGGGAACCCGGTTGGAGGTGACGGGATTTGTTGCGATCGGCGTCCTTGTCCGATACAAACCGCTTCCTTCCATCGCCATCCGCCCGCGCTTCCGGCGGTGGGCCTCCCCAAGAAGCTCCACCGACGATCCACACACTATCGAAACCCTCCGTCACTTTGAAGTACGGGGCGCTCCCGGTCTATCGGGGGCCGAGTGAGAGGTGCGCGAGGACCGTATTTTCCAAAAAATTATCAAACAACCCCTTGATACGTGGCGTAGCTCACATAGTATGTGCCTTGGGAAGGTCGACCTGATGCTCTCAAGGGTTCCCTTCCCGCATCACCCCCACCGTAATTCAAGGAGAATAATGACTACCCCAAGTCGTCACAGTCTCACGCGGATGGTAGTGGCTTCAGCTTCGGGCATTGCCCTGGCCGTCACCATGTCCGTGCCATCCCTGGCCGCCCCTCCCAAGATCGACCCCTCTCCGGGGTCCCAATCGCCCTCCCTGGGAGGGCTCGCCCCCAAGTCAATGAAGAACCTGAAGGTCTCCGGCCCCTTGGCCTCGGCCAAGGGCGAAGTCTCCGTCTACGTGCAATTCGAGGGCGAAGGTGCCTTCGAAGCGACGCAGCCCGAAGGCGCCAAGGAAGCTCGCGGCAGGTCCGTCAAGAATCCCGACAAGGTCAAGAAGATCCGCGCGGACATCAAGGCCAAGGGCAAGTCGGCCGCCAAAACGGCCAAGGCCGACGTCATCTATACGACCACCAACACGCTTCCGGGCGTGGCGTTGCGCGGCGACGCCGAGGCACTGCGCGCACTGTCGACACGGGCGGACGTCAAGAAGATCACCGCAATCGTCCCCAAGTCCCCGGACAACAAGGGATCCGATGTGGACACCCGTGCCCTCAACGCCTGGAACACGCTGAGCCAGACCGGCGAAGGGGTCACCATCGCGGTGCTGGACACCGGTATCGACTACACGCACGCCGGATTCGGCGGTCCGGGCACCGTGGAAGCGTACAAGACCGCACAGGCTTCCAAGGACCTGCCTTCCAAGGCCTCCGGGTTGTACGACCCTGACAAGTTCATCGGTGGTTGGGACCTAGTCGGCGATGACTACAACGCCGATCCGAGTGCGCCTGACTACCAGCCGGTCCCCAAGCCCGATTCCAACCCGCTTGACTGCCAGGCGGCCGGTCACGGCTCCCACGTCTCTGGCACCGCAGCCGGTTATGGGGTCACGGCCAAGGGGTCCACGTTCACCGGGGACTATACCAAGCTCTCCGCGGACAAGGTCGGCTCCATGCTCATCGGTCCGGGCAGTGCGCCGGAAGCCGCATTGGTCGGCATCCGAGTCTTTGGCTGCGGAGGTTCCTCCTCCGTGGTCGGACAGGCCCTGGACTACGTCCTTGACCCGAACAACGACGGCAACTTCGATGACCGGGCCCAAATCGTGAACATGTCGCTGGGCTCGGACCACTCCCCGGTCGAGGATCCGGAAAACGACATCGTCGACGCACTCACCAAGCTCGGCATCCTCTCGGTCGTGGCCTCCGGCAACGCCGGGGATGTCACGGATGTCGGAGGTTCCCCGGGCAACGCCCGCTCATCGCTGACAGTGGCCAACTCCGTGGGTTCCAAGGTCACCCTTGACGGCATCAAGGTCAATGCACCGACGGATCTCGCGGGAACGGCGGCCGGTCAGTATTCGGCCAACTTCGATTACACCAGCGCCGATCCCACGCAGCTCACCGGGGACGTCGTGATGGCCCCTGCAGCCAATGCGTTCGGCTGCGACGCTTTTGATCCCGGATCCCTGGCCGGAAAGTGGGTCTGGCTGCAGTGGAGCGAAAACCTCGAGTACCCCTGCGGCTCGGGCACCCGCTTCAACAACGCCGAGGCCGCCGGAGCAACCGGTGTCATCCTTGACTCCGAGGTAGCTGTCTTTGAGGCCGGGATCGCCGGCAATGCCACGGTCCCCGGCGCCCAGTTCACCAAGGCCTACTCAGATAAGCTGCGTCCCGCGGCGGAAGACGGCACCCTGAACGTCACCCTGGATCCCGCCCTGGTGGGTACCGCCTCGGCAGCATCCGGGCTGGGGAACACCTTGAACTCCTCATCCTCGCGCGGTGTCCACGGCTCCGAAGGCATCGTCAAGCCCGATGTCGCAGCCCCGGGCACGCTCATCGGTTCGGTTGGCGTCGGCACGGGCAACGGCCCGGCAGTCATGTCCGGCACCTCCATGGCGACGCCGCACACCGCGGGCATCGCTGCCCTGGTGGCAGGCAGCGGCAACTACACCGCTTTGCAGGTCAAGGCCTTGGTGATGAACACCGCCACGGTCGACATCCTGGCAGCCAACGGAAAGGCCTACGG
>JAUNVO010000377.1 GCA_030540695.1 Micrococcaceae bacterium
CACCTGCATGCCCGCGATATTCACGCCCTGCTCCCCCAATACGTTGCCCAGCGTGCCAATGACACCGGGACGATCCGCATAGCGCAACACGATCATGTGGTCGGTGACCGGGATTTCGATCTCATAGCCGTTGATGCCCACGAGCTTTTCGATCTGCTTCGGTCCGGTCAGCGTGCCGGAGACCGAAAGTTGCGTGCCTTCGGTGGATGCACCCTTGATGGTGAGCAGGTTGCGGTACTCGGGTGAGTCCTGGGAGGTAACCAAGCGGGTGGCCACACCACGCTGTTCGGCAAGCACCGGAGCGTTCACGTAGGAAACCTGGTCGGAGACGACGTCCATGAAGACACCCTTGAGTGCCGAAAGCTCCAGGGCTTTCACGTCAAATGACGCGATTTCCCCGGCAACCACGACATCGATGTTGGTCAATGAGCCAACGGTCAGTGCGGTGAAGATGCGACCCAGCTTCTCGATCAACGGAATGCCCGGACGGACGTTCTCGTCGATGACACCACCGGCAACGTTCACGGCGTCCGGGACCAACTCACCGGCCAATGCCAGACGGACGGACTTCGCCACCGAGACACCCGCTTTTTCCTGGGCTTCCTCGGTGGAAGCACCCAGGTGCGGGGTGACCGTGACATTCTCGAATTCAAAGAACGGGAGATCCGTGCTCGGTTCCTGGACGTATACGTCGATGCCTGCTCCGGCAATCTCGCCATTCTTCAAGGCCGTGTACAGGTCGTCCTGGTCTACGAGCCCACCACGGGCCACGTTGATGACGTATGCGGAGTTCTTCATCTTGGCAAAGGCATCCTTGCCCAGCATGCCGATGGTCTCCGGGGTCTTGGGCATGTGTATGGTCACGAAGTCGGACTGGGCCAATAGCTCGTCTAACCCCACCAGGGTCACACCGAGCTGCTGGGCGCGTGCCGGGGTGATGTATGGGTCATAGGCGAGGATTTCCATGCCGAAGCCCTGCAGCCGCGCTGCCACGAGCGCACCGATGCGCCCGAGGCCAATGATGCCGGCCTTTTTTTCAAAGAGCTCCACGCCCGTGTATGAGCTGCGCTTCCAGGCACCGCCCTTGAGCGATGCGTTGGCAGCCGGGATGCGGCGGGCGAGGGAAACGATGTGTCCCACGGTCAGCTCTGCCGCGGAAATGATGTTTGAGGTCGGGGCGTTAACGACCATGACGCCGGCTTGCGTAGCCGACTTGATGTCCACGTTGTCCAACCCGACGCCCGCACGGGCAATGATCTTCAGGTTCTTGGCGGCGGCGATGGCTTCTGCATCGACCTGGGTGGCGGAGCGGACGAGGATCGCGTCGACATCAGCAATGGCAGCCAAGAGCTGGGATCGGTCCGCACCGTCGGTCTGGCGAATCTCGAAATCGGGACCCAGGGCCGCAATGGTTGCGGGCGAGAGTTCTTCGGCCAAAAGGACGACTGGCTTGTTTACAGACACGGGGTGGCACCTTTGCTATTTCAGTGGGCTGGATGCATGGCCCGGGAACGGCCGGACCAGAACGCCCAGAATATCGCCCGGTTCGTCATATACCCGGGTCTACGGCGTGATGTTACGGCAGTGTACCCGGGTTTTGTGAACATGTTCACAGGTATTTGGTTTCATCGGATTTTCATGATGTCCGATACGGCGCAGGGCTGAATCGCCCGGCTTTTCCGTCGCTGATGAGGGTCTAGACCATGCACTAAAACGTGCGCAGCGAATGACGCCGTTCCGTTGGTAGATAATTCCCGGCATCGGCCGGACCGTGGCAGACACCTGTCTCGCTTATCGATGGGGAGTGCTTCACGAGGGTTTTCTGTTTCGAAACAAAACCGTCTTCTCGACTGCTTCATCCAGAATGCGTCCGACTACCTGCAAATAATTGCTGACTGGGCCCTTAGGCCCCGCGAACCACGACTTCGCCAGGCTTGGCAGCT
>JAUNVO010000378.1 GCA_030540695.1 Micrococcaceae bacterium
CTGGTAGCCAAGGACACGGCAAAGGCGTCAAAAAGCCCCGCGGTTGCAGAGCCGACCAAGAGCGCCGCCCCGTAAGTGCCTGGCATCGGAGCTGCTGCGCAGCTGCAGCGGCCTGATCCTCCCCGGACCGCGTGGCTCGCTTGTGATTTCAGGTTTTTTGCCGGCAACGCACTTGGGCCAGCAGCTCCAGAGCCAGGGAGGTGTCCTGGATATCCGCTTCGTTGTTGCCCAGGACGTGGTCTTGCAACATGCGGCAGGCCTGCTCCAGTTGATCTGTAGCGATCAGCCATCGCGCCTTGGTCAGCGACAATCCTGCCAGATCCACCGGGGTTCCACCGACGATGGCATAGGCCAGTTCGGCACGGTCAATGCAATCCTGGGTCTGGTTTTTGGCGATACCGGCCTGTAACTGGACATCGGCGCTTGACTTGTTAAACCTGGCCCAGAGATGGATATTGTTCACTAGCTTCAGGGAACTAGCAGCCCGCTCATGATACTCCAGACCTGCATCGAGCTGTCCGTGGGCAAATGCGAGGTTTCCCAGGGTCCAATAGCCGTGCCCCGAAAACTCCGGGTCGGGGGTGCCGGCCAAGGATTCGGACAGTTGGTCCCTCAGCTCCCATGCCTCGGCGATGCTCCCCGCCTCGACCAAGCTTGCAATCAGTCCTTGGTAGGCTTCCGCGCGGATACGCGAAGCACCAGCCACCGGCCCGAGGGTTCCCAGGGCCTGCCGGGCATGGGCAATGGCAGCTTCATGCTGGCCCAAATTGCGCAGGGATGCTGCCATAAGGATCTCGGTCTTGGCCTTCAGGACCGGGTCTTTCCGGACGTAGTCACGCGCAATCAGCATCTGGGCGGTGAGTAAGGCAGCTGAATAATCACTGGATAGCAATTGACTGCTCCCCTGGATATGCAGGAAAGTGCAGGTCTTTTCCTCGTCCCCCATGGCTTCATAGGACCGCACGCAGTCCCCAGCCGCGTCAGAAATCAGCTGGTGATCCCCGGCCCGTCGGGCTTCCTGGTAGCGGGCCGCATAGTGTGCAGCATTGAACTCGGGTGAATGCATGGGCATTGTATAAGTATGCGGCATTCCGGCGGGGTTGAATGACGAAAATGAGCCACCTGAACCATGCTGGTGTTGGTCCACTGGATGGTCCTGCACCTGAGTCACCGCAATTTTCGTGAACTTTAGGTAAAAACGGGTCGAGGGTGACGCTGTCAGGACTAGAATCAAAATTTGGGCGTGGGTCCGATTCGTTGTTTCACCTGTGGCTATGGTCCTCAAGGCAGCGAATTTGGGCTGCGCCTGTAAAAAATCACTCAAAAGGAAGAAGGAGTCACCGTGAAGAAATTCTTTGGTTCAGCCTTGGCGACCATGTTGCTTGCCGGAGCCGTCTTGGTAGGTTCAACCTCGGCACCCCAGCAGACGGAAGCCGACGCGGCATCGTTCGGCTTCAGCATCAGCCAGGTGGCCAGCAACAACTGGCCCTTCTAAGGCCATGAATCCGGGGGTGTGAATCCATGGCCCCGGAAAGCTGACTAAAACACATCAGGGGCTAGCCCTCGATGGGTCCTAGCCCCTGATGTGATGTTGTCCAGTCCCCGCCCCCGCAGCTTCGTCCAGGGCGGCGGAGGGCCCTTGGCCCATCCTTGCGCGGGGCGGGTGCTTGGCGAACGTGCTCACAGCCCTTTCGCGTCTGTGGCGCCGGTATTTTGATCACGGCGGTGTTTGCGTTGGACGAGCAGGAAAACAGCGGCTCCCAATGCGGTTCCGAGGGTATTGGCCACGATGTCCCACACCGAGGGGTACCGCGCGGACAACAACAGCCCCTGGCCAAGTTCGATGAGGCACGAGGCACCGAACCCGAGGGCCACCACGGCCCACCACCTGCGCACCCACGCCGCGGCGAGGTCCCCGAAGGGAACGAAGAGGGCGACGTTCG
>JAUNVO010000069.1 GCA_030540695.1 Micrococcaceae bacterium
ACGCGGACCTTTTGGGTTCGGTACGACTGCCCGTGGGAGAGTTCGGTGCATCCTTTGGCCGTATCCCGGCTCTTCGTAATGGGAAGGGGCATGACGTCCTTGGGTGAGTGCGTGATTTTGAGTTCGAAGGCGTCTTTGCCGCAGGTGGTGCGACCAATGCGGTCCGCGCGGTCGATGATCCCCTCATATCTGCGCATCGGAGGCAAGGACTCATCTTGCATCTCGAAGTACCCAATGCAGTGAATAGAGCAGTCGCGGGATGGAAAGACCACCGAAGGCCAAAGGCTTCAGGTCATCGGAGATGTGAGATCGACTGATACCCAGTTCTGCAATGTTGAGTTAGCCTGCGTGCCTTGCCAGCAACGGGTGTAGTCCAAGATGATTGGTATTCGGGCGTCTTCCTTGGGCCACGGAACGTCACGACCCTGACGCAAGAGCCAGCAGAGGGAGCCCGATCATGCCGATCGACAAGACTGCGGAAACCACCCCGGACGGGCGCTACCTCATCATTAACGGCAGGAAGTGGAGAGCGAGCGATCCCTCCATCCCTCCCAAACTTCGTCAGGAACTCGTCGATGAACTGATGTCTGCTCGTCGGGCCGTAAAATCCAATGAAAACAATGCTCGAGCCCGAGTGAACGATGCGAAGGTTGCCTTGGGGGAGCGGGGACAACCTTGGTGGGAACCGCGCGAGCCCGCAGCATTCGATGAGCGTATTTCTGCGACAATTCGAGCACTTCTTCGCAAGCGCGTCGACTCGTCGATCTGCCCGAGCGACGTCGCCCGCATAGTGGGTGGTGAAGGCGATGCCTGGCGTGAGGATATGGGAGACGTTCGTCGAGTAGCTGCCCGGATGGCTTGCCGCGGCGAGATCGTTGCCACTCAAAAAAGCAGCACGGTAGAAGCTGACAGCGTTTCGGGTCCGATTCGGCTGCATCGCGGTCGATGAAAAAGATCGCGAATGCTGACCAGGTCCGTTGAGTTCCATTCCCACGGACAGCGCCCAAGAACAGCCGGCTCGGCCACCGAGATCCTTGAAGCTTCGTCTAAGCCAACGTCTCTGGTTTCGCCACGACAGGATTTAGGTCCTGAGTATCAGCTGACTCAGCCATTTGGTGATGGCCGGACACAACGTTGTTTCCTCAAGGGGCGCCTCTGGGGGTCACCATCTTTCCGGCTTTCCGATTGCCGAAACGCAACGGCCGAATGCAACCTCCTGAACCGTTAATCCGTTGCGGGCCAGTCCCGGGGGCAATACTGTGTGCGTGCCATGGCACTGGCTGAACCCTGAACGTCATTCCAGGGCAAGGAGCAGTCGATGAGCCCTGTTTCGCTTTGATTCGAGGTGCGAAGTGTGAGGTTGGTGCGCTGGGTGCCGCACACCAGCGTGATCGGGACGCTCAGGATTTCCATGGCCTTGTAACCCAGGGTTTTGCCGGGTCCCGGGATGCCGGACAGATGCCGGGAGACGGCCTCGAAGCCGGAAGCGGTTCCCGTGATGTCGTAACCGGTGTCCGCGCCGATCGAAGGCAGCAGCGGTACAAGGTTCGCGGGGCTGTCTTCGTCTCCGAAGAGTGCCGGACCGAAGCCGGAATCCAGGAACACCGTGGTTCGTGATCCGCCGGAGGTGGTGTCCAGCTCCATGGCGGTGATCATTTGCCAACCCTCGGGCCGGGGCTTGCCCGCGGTAGCCACCGAATCCCCGCAGTCCTGGGGGGCATGGGTGCCCTGATCCTGATCCTGCCCGGGCCCGGCACCATCCAGCGGGACGCAACCAACCAACGGCAGCGGGAGCACCATCAAGCCCCAGCACAGGCGCACGATCCGGCCCACGCGACGTGGCGATTCCTTCATGGGCCTTCCCTTCGGTGGCGTCTGGGCTTGAAGCTCCTACGCTTGATTCCGTGTGCTCCAACCTACGCCGTGGGGGCCTGAACATGTATGCCTGCGCAGGCTCAGTGCTGCGGTGGCTCGTTCCACTGACCGGGTGCTCCCCATCCAGCGGGGGCAGCGACGGGCATCGGTGCAGGTGGCACCGAAAGGCGCTGGATGTTGCGCTTGTTTGCCAACCGCACGATCACCAGCGCAAACACGATGGTGGTGATCATCGAGGCGATCAGGCTGGGCAGGTCGCTTTCGGTGGCACTGACATCCACCAGCCCGATGGCACCGAAGGCGAAGATCACCGTATTGTTCACCACGTGCAACCCGATGGCGGCCTCCAGTCCGCCGGTGCGCCAAGCCAGCCAACCGGCAACGAGGGCAAAGAACCCCACGTCCAGCTGGCCGTAGATAGCGTAGGCGTGGCCCATCATGAACAACGGGATGGGCAGCAAGATCGCGAAGGCCGGGTGGCGCAGCCACGAACCCAGCAGCTGCATCAGGTAACCGCGGAAGACGTATTCCTCCGCGGCGGCCTGGAAGGGGACCAGCAGCAGGGTCAGAACCAAGATTAGCCACATATCCGGAGCGCCGAAGTCCAGGGTTGCGCCCTGTCCGGTGATGGCATCCATGGTGAAGGAGAGCCCGAAGCTCAGCGCCATCACGCCCAAGGCCACCAGCATGCAGGTTCCCAGCCAACCCCAGCGCATGGTCCCGGCAACGGAGGTCAGCGTCCCGACCTTCTGCATGTTCATCATGCGGGTGGCCAACAGCAGCGCCGGAAGCATCGCGATCAGTGAGACCAACGTGAGGATGAAGAAGACCGGGTCCGAAAGGTCGATGTTGGTGGCGGCCACTTCCAAGGAATCCATGGATGCCGCCAACTCCGGGTTGCCCACGGCCACGATGACGAAGACGATGCCCAGCACCAGCATCAACCCCAGGTAGAGGCCCAGTGCGATCAGTCCCACCAGTAGCGGCTTGAACCAGCGGTAGGCGCTGTAGGTGCGTGCCAACCGGTGGTATTCCAGCGGTTCGGCCACCGCCGGCGCGGGGACCGGAGGCATCGGAGGCAGATAGGCGGGATATTGGCCGGGCTGCGGATCCGAACCTGGCGGCGGGTACGGCGGGGGGATCGTGTTCATGGAACCATTCTGTCGCACCGGACCTGCCGGGCGCCTCGCTCCGAAGGACGATCTTTCGACTAGCTCGGAGGACCACGACCACGTGGTCCTATCGGCCGATACCCGGCGCCGGTGGCCGCCGGTAACGTTGAGGCCATGAGTTTAGAAGGCAATTCCGCCGGTGCCCCCTCCAGGGCGCGGCTGTTCCTGGGCCATGGCTGGCGAATGTGCGTTGGCTTGGCCGTGGGCCTGGTGCTGTTCATGCTCACCTATGAGGCCTTCTCCCCGGATTCGCCCGCCGATGTGCGGGCCGTGGGCGGATACATCGCCCTGGACATGGTGTGCGGACTGGCGGCGTTGGTGATCTACCCCTTCAGGCACCGTTTCCCGCTGGTGGTCACCGCCGTCCTGGTGGTGTTGTCCTTCCCCTCGACCTTGGCCACCGGCTTCACGCTGCTGGCGATCATCTCCCTGGCCACCCACCGCCGGCCGGTCCAGATCACCGCGGCATCGCTGCTTCTAATCATCGCGGGAATGCTGGGCGACCAGTATGGCGCCGAGGCGCTCTACCCGCAGCAGGAGCCGTTGATCTGGTGGCAGTCCTTGGTGGCCGCCCTGGTGGCAACCCTCATCCCGGTGCTCGTCGGCCTGATCATCGGCGGACGGCGCCAGCTTGCCGAATCCCACAGGCGGCAGTTGCATGCCGTCCAGGGAGAGCGGGATGCACAGATCCAGGCCGCAAAGGCCGATGAACGCACCCGCCTGGCCCGCGAGATGCATGACGTGCTCGCGCACCGGCTCTCCCTGGTGGCCCTGCATTCCGGCGCACTGGAATACCGCAACGACCTTTCCCCGGAACAGACCAAGACCACCGCCGGCATCATTCGGGAAAACTCCCATCTGGCCCTCGGTGAGCTGCGCGAGGTGCTGGGCATGCTGCGCGACCCGCACACGCTCTTTGCGGACGAACTTGCCAGGCCGCAGCCCGCGCTCGGGGAGCTGGAATCGATCCTGTCCGACAGCCGGGCCGTGGGCACTCCGGTTGAGCTGCACCTGGACGCCGAAACGAGGGCGCGGATGGAAACACTTCCCACCAGCACCGGCCGGCACCTCTACCGGATCGTGCAGGAAGCGTTGACCAACGCCCGGCGCCACGCACCGGGGTGCGAGGTGCGCCTTGCCATCGATGGGCACCGCGGAGATTCACTGCACCTGCGCGCGGAAAACCGATTATGCACAGACGTCCCCGCACCCCCGGGGCCACAGCGGTGGCCCGCCTCCGGGCTGGGGCTCAACGGCCTGGCCGAAAGGGTGCGGCTGGCCGGTGGGAGGCTGCACATCGATCCCGATGACGCGGGCTCCTTTGTGCTTCAGGTGTGGTTGCCGTGGGCACCATGAGTGGGCAACTGCGGATCGTGCTGGTCGATGACGAGAACCTGGTGCGCGCCGGGTTGCGGATGATCCTGGAATCCGATCCGCGCATTGCCGTCGTGGGCGAATGCGCCGACGGGCGGGCCGCGGTCTCGATGGCCGCATCGTTGGCGCCGGATGTGCTGCTGATGGATATCCGCATGCCGGTCATGGACGGGCTGGAAGCCAGCGAGGAGATCCTGCGCCATGCCCCGGAGCAGAAGATCCTGATTCTCACCACCTTCAACACCGACGAGATGGTGTTGCGTGCGCTCAAGGCCGGCGCCAGCGGCTTCCTGCTCAAGGACACCCCGCCGGCCGAACTCATGGACGCCATCAACCAGGTCGCGGCCGGAAGGACGATGCTCTCCGAGGCGGTCACCCGACAGCTGATTGCCGCGGCCGGCCCGGGCCAGGGGATCCCGCGCAACCACGCCGCCCGGCAACGGCTTGGGGTGCTCACCGAGCGGGAGCGGCAGATCGCGGTGGCGATGGCGCGCGGGTATTCGAACCAGGAGATTGCCGCACGCTTGTTCATCTCGCTGGCCACGGTGAAGACCCACATCGGCCGGGTGCTGGAAAAGCTGGGGATGGAGAACCGGGTCCAGGTGGCCCTGTGCGTTTTTGAATCCGAGTCCGGCCAGCCTGCCGGCCCCGGAGGAAGCGGTACGCCCAAAGAGTGATGCGCCACGGCACCAAGATCATCCATGCGGGCGGTGACGGGCGGGCATCTCACTGCGTAGCGTGTAAGGCATGATCACAGCAGAGCTACTGAGCAAGGACTACGGCGCCAAGCGCGCGGTGGATGCGGTGAGCTTCACCGTCGCACCGGGCAAGGTCACCGGCTTCCTGGGCCCCAACGGCGCAGGGAAATCCACCACCATGCGCATGATCGTGGGGCTGGACCGGCCATCGGGCGGAAGCGTGAGCGTGAACGGGCGGCGGTACGCCGAGCATGCGGCGCCGCTGCGCGAGGTCGGCGCCCTGCTCGAAGCCAAGTCGATGCACAAGTCCCGCAGCGCACGCACGCACCTGCGGGCCATCGCGGCAACCCATTCGATCCCCACCAGGCGGGTGGACGAGGTCATTGAGCTGACCGGGCTGGCCGGGGTCGCCACCAAGAAGGTCGGCGGCTTCTCCCTGGGGATGGGCCAACGCCTGGGCATCGCCGTGGCGCTGCTGGGGGACCCGCAGACCCTGATCCTTGATGAACCTGTCAACGGACTGGATCCCGAAGGCGTGCTCTGGGTGCGCAACTTAGCCCGCCAGCAGGCGGCCGCCGGCAAGACCGTCTTCCTCTCCTCGCACCTGATGAGCGAGATGGCGGTGACCGCCGACCACCTCATCGTCATCGGGCGCGGGCGCATCGTCGCCGACGCACCCATCGAACAGGTCATCGGCGGGCACAACGTACCCACTTGCACGGTCAAGACCGATTCCGCGGTCGAGCTGATGAACGCGCTGGCCGCCGCCAACGTGCACCTGACCCGGTTGGACGCCGAGACCATCGAGGTTGCGGGCCTGGACGGACGGGCCATCGCCACCCGCGCGCTGGAGACCGGGATCCTGATCCATGAGCTGACACCGGTCCGCCAGTCCCTGGAGCAGGCGTACATGGCACTGACCCAGGGGGAGGTCGAGTACCAATCGGGCGGTTCGGACGGCCCGAGCCCAATGACCAACACCAGGCAGGAGCAGCCATGAGCACCGAAACCATGAAACGCCCACGCGCCGCGGCGCCGGGCGCCGCCGGAAACGGGAAGCTGAGCTTTCTCGGGGTGCTGCGCAGCGAATTCATCAAGTTCTTCTCGCTGACCTCCACCCTGATCCTCATCCTGGCCACCATCGTGGTGATGGTCGGGTTCGCCGCGCTGAGCACCTGGGGGATTGGCCAGACGATGGGGATGCTGGCGTCCAATCCCGAGATGGCCGCGCAGATGGGCGACATGGATGAGACCGTCGCCTCGCTGCCGGCCAGCGGACTGATTTTTGCCCAGCTGATCATCGGTGCCCTGGCGGTGATGGTGATGAGCTCGGAGTTCTCCACCGGATCTGCACGCTCCACGTTCGTCGCCGCCCCCACCCGTGCCCCGGTGTTCTGGGCCAAGGCCCTGCTGGTTTCCATCGTCTCCATCGTGGTGGCGCTGGCCTCGATCCTGGCCTCCTTCCTGGTGGCCAAACCGATCGCGGACAACTACAAACTGCCCCTGGACTTCGGGTCCGAGGCCTTCGGGCGCAACCTGGTCTTCGGGGTGCTCTACGTGCTGATGGTCGCGCTGATCGGCTTGGCGCTGGGGACACTGCTACGCAACTCGGCCGGCGGCATCGTGGTGCTCACCGCCTTGTTCTTCGTGGTCCCCATCGCGGTGGGCGGGTTTGCCCCGATGGTGTCGTGGCTGGCCGATGCCGCCCGGTTCCTCCCGGACCAGGCCGGTGCCGCATTGATGAAGATGCCCGGGGCGGAACATGCGCTGGAACCCTGGGCCTCGGCCCTGGTGGTTGCCGGCTGGGTCCTGATTCCGTTGATCGGCGCGGCTCTCGTGCTGCAGCGCCGGGACATCTAGGGTCCTGCCAGCCGTTAGGCTCAGGGGCATGGGAGAAATGACGGTTCCGCCGGGCCCGGCAACCACGGAGGGCGGCTTTGACGAGCTCTCCGCGCAACGCATCGGCCGGATGCGCCGGATCATGCGCTCCCACCCCGGGCTGGTCAACGCCGCGGTGCTGCTGCTCTACTTCCTGCTCACCGCCACGTCCCTGACCGACTCGGCACTCTCGGCGCATTGGCCCACCGTGGTGCTGCTGGTGCTGACCGGGGCCGTGCTGGCCTTCCGCCGTCGCTGGCCGATGTTCGTGCTGGTTGCCGTGGTGCTCCTGGACTCGGCCGCGACGCTGCTGGACTCCTCGTATTTCGGCGGCAATCCCGGGGTGTGGATCGTGCTGTACACCGCGTCCACTAAATATGCCGCCCGGCGCATGTTCATGTTGATGGCACTGGTTACCGCCCTTCAGTCGCTGATCTTCGTGATCGTCGGGATGCCGGCGCTGTTCACCGAATCCGCCGAGGACCAGGCGGTGCTCGCCGACCTGGGCGGCAGAAGCCTCACGATCGCGCTGTTCCTGGCCTTCGTGCTGGGAACCAACATCGCCGCGGTCGCCATCGGTGCGGTGATCCGCAACCAGCGGCTGCATGAGGCCGAACTGAACAACTGGGCCAAACGGGTCCAGACGCTGGCCCGGGTCCGCGAACGCACCCGCATCGCGCGGGAGATGCACGACGTGGTCGCGCACTCGCTCTCGGTGATGATCGCGCTTTCCGACGGCGCCTCCGTGGTGCTCAAGCGCGACCCGGAGCGTGCCTCTCAGGTGCTCGGGGAGTTATCGAGCACCGGACGCCGGGCGTTGGGGGACATGCGCCGGGTCATCGGGGTGCTGCGCACCGGCGACGGCGCGCCACTGGAGCCGCAACCGGCCGCCGGTTCGTTCGAACAGATGCTGGCCGGGTTCACGGTGGCCGGGCTGCCGCTGCGCTACACCGCCTCGGGGCCGCCGCTGCCCGAGGATGCGACGTTCCAGCTGACCGTCTACCGGATCATCCAGGAGTCGCTGACCAACGTGCTGCGCTACGGCCGCAATGTCACCGTGGTGACGGTCAGCGTCGAGCGGGCCGGCGAGGACGTCACGGTGCGCGTCCACGACGACGGCACCACCCAGGGAACCCGGCGTGAACTGATCGGATCCGCCCAAGGCATCCGCGGCATGCAGGAACGCACCGCGCTCTTCGACGGCACGCTGGAGGCGGGGCCGGCCTCCCGCGGCGGCTGGAGCGTCGTGGCTAAACTCAAGTTGCCGCACACCACGCGCCGTGCAGGGGACCCGGAGCCAGCCGAGGGCACCGAACCGGCCAGTAGAACCCACCACCGAGGATCGTGAAGAAAATGCCCGAGAACACCGAGCAGGCCACCGCCCCCATCGGGGTGCTGCTGGTTGACGACCAGCCGCTGCTGCGCATGGGTTTCAGGCTCATCCTCGAGGGGGAAGAGGACCTGGTGGTCCTCGGGGAAGCCTCCGACGGGGCCGAGGGGGTTGGCCTCGCGGCAACGCTGAAGCCGGACGTGGTGCTGATGGACGTGCGCATGCCGGTGATGGACGGCATCGAGGCGACCACCCGCATCGTCGCCCAGTCACCCGAGTCGAAGGTCATCATCCTGACCACCTTCGACCTGGATGAATACGCCTTCGCCGGCTTGCAGGCCGGGGCCAGCGCCTTCCTGCTCAAGGATGTGGCGCCCGAGGAGCTGGTGCACGCCGTGCGCCTGGTGGCTTCCGGGGACGCCGTCGTCGCGCCCAGGGTGACGGCGCGCCTGCTGGAAACCTATGTGCGCGACGGCGCCCCACACCGCGGCTCGGGCCCCGCCCCCGAACGCGACCCGTTGCTCGGGGACCTGACCCCGCGCGAACTCGAGGTGCTCGGGGCGATGTCCGAGGGGCTCTCCAACGCCGAGATCGCCCACCGCTTTTTCCTCTCCGAGGCCACCGTAAAGACCCACGTGCGCCGGATCCTGACCAAACTTCACCTGCGCGACCGCGTGCAGGCGGTGGTCTACGCCTACGAGACCGGTTTGGTCATCCCCAGCCAGGGCCTGGACTACTAAGTGGGGAGTGAAGCGTGAATTCGGAGATCCTGCGCAGCCCCTGGTTGCTGCTGGCCGTGGTGCTCGGTGTGTTCGGCGCCTTTTTGATCACCCTCTTCGCCCTGCCCGTGCCCGGGTGGGCTAGCATCGTGCTGGGGGTCGCCGCCCTCGTGGTGGCGTTGATCCGCACCCGTGCCTAGGGCCGAAACGCGCCACCGGCGATGAGCCGCGTGCCGCGGTTGCACCCGTCGCGGCGTTCCGGCCCCCTCCTTCAGCCACCGAGTCAAGGACCATGCATGTCAAGCGCAGCCCTCAAGCACATCAACGACCTCTCCGCCTTCGTTGCGGCCTCGCCCTCCTCCTTCCACGCCGCGGCCGAAGCCGCCCGCCGGCTCGATGAGGCGGGGTTCACCGCCCTGTCCGAATCCGAGGCCTGGGACCTGGGTCCCGGTGGGCACTATGTGCTGCGCGACGGCGCCATCATCGCCTGGGTGCAGCCCGGGTCCGCCGGAGCCACCACCGGTTTCCACATCCTGGGATCGCACACCGACTCGCCGTCCTTCAAGCTCAAGCCCAAGCCCACCACCGGCGCCAACGGCTGGCTGCAGGCCGGGGTCGAGGTCTACGGCGGCCCGTTGCTGAACTCCTGGCTCGACCGCGAGCTGGTCCTCGCCGGGCGCCTGGTGCTGCTCGACGGCACCCAGGTGCTCGCCCGCACCGCCCCGATGCTGCGCTTCCCGCAACTTGCCATCCACCTGGACCGCGGGGTCAACGACGGGCTGACGCTGGATAAGCAGACGCACATGAACCCGGTCTGGGGGATCGGGGACCCGGCCGAGGCCGACGTGCTGGCCGTGCTCGCCAAATCCGCCGGCGTGGACGCCTCACAGATCGGTGGCTACGACGTGGTGGTCGCCGACGCCCAGTCCGGCGAGGTCTTTGGCGGATCCAACGAGTTCTTCGCCTCCGGGCGGCTGGATAACCTCTCTTCGATGCATGCCTCGCTCGTTGCGCTGCTTGAACACGCCCACAACGCAGCGGGGGACCACATAGCCCTGCTTGCCGCCTTTGACCACGAGGAAATCGGTTCGGCCTCCCGCTCGGGTGCCTCGGGCCCGTTCCTGCAGGACGTGCTGATGCGCCTTGGTCACGGCCTGGGCGCAGACACCCAGGACCGCCCCCGCTCCTATGCCGATTCGGTATGCCTCTCGGCCGACGCCGGGCACTCGGTGCACCCCAACTATTCCGGACGCCACGACCCGGCGAACCACCCACTGCTGGGCGCCGGGCCGCTGCTGAAGATCAACGCCAACCAGCGCTATGCCACCGACGGGGTCGGGGCTGCACTGTTCGCCCGGCTCTGCGCGCAGGCCGATGTGCCCTACCAGGAGTTCGTCTCCAACAACCAGATGCCGTGCGGTTCCACGATCGGCCCGCTGACGGCGACCCGGTTGGGAATCCGCACCCTCGACGTGGGGATCCCGTTGCTTTCAATGCACTCGGCCCGAGAGCTGTGCGGGGTCGAGGACCCGTTGCGACTGGCCAAGATCTCCGCGGCGTTCTTCGCCGCGTAGCAGCGGTTGCTGCTTCGGGAAGCGGGAAATCCCGCGGCCGTGTGAGTAGTGATGCACCCCACCGGGGCTGGTCGGTGGGGGAGCGGATTTTCCGCTAGAATGGTTGAGGCTGTTTCCGCCGCGCCCGGCAATCGGGTTGCGGCTGCAGCAAATGCAAAGAACCTCCTGTTGCGGAAATACCGTGACCGTTTAGCCCAAAGGAGGTGGGTTCACATGCGTGCTTATGAATTAATGGTGCTGATCGACCCCGAGGTCGACGAGCGAACCGTCGAACCGATGATCGGTAAGTTCCTTGATGTTGTCCGTAACGATGGTGGAACCATCGAGAACGTTGACATCTGGGGCCGTCGCCGCCTGGCCTACGACATTCAGAAGAAGAATGAGGCCATTTACGCGGTAGTCAACTTCACCGCAACCCCCGCAACTTCCGCAGAGCTTGACCGCCAGCTGGGCCTCAATGAGACCATCATGCGCACCAAGATCACCCGCCCGGAAGAAGCAAAGGTCGTCGCAGAGTAATTCTGCTTCTTCGATCTTCGTAGAACAACACCCTTGTAGGAGGCTCCAATGGCAGGCGAGACCGTCATTACGGTTATCGGTAATTTGACCGCTGACCCGGAACTACGTTTCACCCCGTCAGGGTCCGCAGTGGCGAACTTCACCATTGCATCGACCCCGCGAACCTTCGACCGCCAGACCAATGAGTGGAAGGACGGCGACACGCTGTTCCTCCGTGCGTCGGTGTGGCGTGAGGCAGCCGAAAACGTCGCAGAGACGTTGACCAAGGGCATGCGTGTTGTTGCCCAGGGCCGCCTCAAGTCGCGTTCCTACGAAACCAAGGAAGGCGAAAAGCGTAACGTCACCGAGCTTGAGGTCGATGAAATCGGCCCGTCGCTGCGTTACGCCTCCGCAAAGGTCACCCGTACCCAGCGCTCCGGCGGTGGCGGTGGTGGCTTTGGTGGTCAACAGCAGAACGCCGGCGCAAATGCCGGCGGGTTTGGCGGCGGCAACCAAGGCGGCGGCGGTGGATTCGGTGGCGGCAACGCCGGCGGAAACCCCGGCGGCGGCTGGAATGCACCGGCAAACGACCCATGGGGTGCTCCTGCCGGAGGAAACAACGGCGGATGGGGCAACCCGGGTTCCGACGAACCACCCTTCTAAAAACATTTATTCACCATCCCGCAGAAAATTCTGCGGGCTCCACAAGATGAAGGAGCTCCACGATGGCTAAGGCTGAACTCCGTAAGCCCAAACCAAAGTCCAACCCCTTGAAGGCCGCTGACATCACTGTCATCGACTACAAGGACGTAGCATTGCTGCGCAAGTTCATTTCCGATCGCGGAAAGATCCGTGCCCGTCGCGTTACCGGTGTTTCCGTTCAGGAACAGCGCAAAATCGCCCAGGCCATCAAGAACGCGCGCGAAGTGGCCTTGCTGCCATACTCCGGCGCCGGCCGCGGCTAAGGAAGGTATACCAACATGGCAAAGCTCATTCTGACCCACGAAGTTACCGGCCTCGGTGCCGCAGGCGACATCGTCGAGGTGAAGGATGGTTACGCACGTAACTACCTTCTCCCGCGCGCCTTTGGCATTGTCTGGACCAAGGGCGGTGAGAAGCAGGTCGAGTCGATCAAGACCGCCCGTGCTGCTCGCGCCGTGGCGTCCCTGGACGATGCAAAGGCACTTGCCGCATCGATCTCGGCCAAGCCGGTCAAGCTGACCGTCAAGGCCGGCGCAACCGGTCGCCTCTTTGGCACCGTGAAGACCGAGGACATCGCCAAGGCTGTTGAAGCCGCTGGCCTGGGCTCGCTCGACAAGCGCAACATCGAGATCAACGATCACATCAAGTCGACGGGTAACTACTCGGCGACCGTGCGTCTGCACGCCGATGTGTCGGCCAAGGTTTCGCTGCAGGTTGTTGCAGGCAAGAAGTAATTTCTTGCACGTCGGCCCTCGTGGTTGACGACAACGCAGTGTGGGCCCCGCCATTGGCGGGGCCCACACTGCGTTAAGGCACGAGGTCAACGGCCGGGCATACCCAAGCCAAGGGCGATGTGCCGGTGGACCCCCTGGAAGGCCTCTGCCGGGCCCGGCGGGGGCACTGGAGACGAAACCCGGTGCACCGGGGCCGCACCAGCGGCCACCCGGCCTGCCCGGCGGTTCTACCGGCGATGCCCCGGGAATGGAACGAACCCCACGTGGGCGAAGGATCTTCGATTTTTACGCTTCATGTCCAAGTGTGTCGAAACAAACTTTGACGCGAACGCAATCATTCTCATAACGTGGGTGATGAATCAAGAGTGTCAACTTATAGGCCCTGGCTTGTTGGCCGGCAACCCTCTCACGGTGGTGGGGTGCTCCAGGTGAAGATTCGGCCTTCCGGGACCCCGGGGGCAAGTACCGCACACCTCGCTGGTCTGCGCGTGATTTCACGCGTCGTAGCGATGGTGGGCCGAAGCCGAAGGATTGAGAACCATGGCACTCACCTCTGACCTCACACCCGAGACCTTGCGCAACGTCTTTGCCCAGCACCCATCGGGGATTGCGGCACTATGCACGATCGTGGAGGGGCAGCCGCAAGGAATCGTGGCTTCCTCCTTCACCGTGGGGGTCTCGATGGATCCGCCCTTGGTCATGTTCGCCGTTCAGAACACGTCCAGGACCTGGCCGTTGGTCCGCAGCGGAGGGCGAATCGGTGTCTCCGTCCTGAGCGAGAAGAATGAAGGCGTCTGCCGCCAGATCGCCTCCAAATCGGGGGACCGCTTTGCCGGCCTCCGCTTGGACTCAACCGACGACGGCGCGCTTTTCCTGCATGAAGCGACGCTCTGGCTGGATTGCTCGATCGAGCAGGAGATTCCGGCGGGGGACCACCACATCGTGCTTTTGCGCGTACACGGCCATCAGGGGCACGAGGAGGTAAATCCTCCGCTGGTGTTCCACGGGTCGGCGTTCCGCCGCCTGGAGGCCGAACAGCTGGTCTCCTGAGGCCGATCCACCCCTGGGCGCCCCGGGTCACTGTGCCGGACCCAAGGCCGGCACGGCGGGCGGGGTGCCGGTGGCGCAAGATGCATCGAGGCGGATCGGTCAGCCGGGATCGTTGACGAGGTCCGCCATGTGCTGATATCCCTCTCGGGCGAGACGAGCCAGGATTTCCAGGTCGATGTCATTGAGGTTGCTGATATAGAGGCAGGAAGTGCCTCGCTTGTGTGTGCCCAGTTTCGCCAGGAGGCGTTCGGCGTTCGGTGCGATAGTGAGCCC
>JAUNVO010000379.1 GCA_030540695.1 Micrococcaceae bacterium
GAAATTTCCGGCACGACGAATTCGACGTGGTCGCCCAGTCCGATGTCCTTAAAGAACGGGGAGGCAAGGGCCATCGGGTGCACCGCGGAGCCCAGGTCGTGGATCGCCCCTTGGTAGCCCAGTTCCTGCGTGCGGGCTGCGCCGCCAACGGTGGAATTGGCCTCGATCAGCCGCACCGAGAGACCGGCACGGGCCAGGTGCAATGCCGCGGCCAGGCCGTTGGGCCCGGCGCCGATCACCGCGGCGTCATGCGCCACGGGTTCCTCGGAGCACAAACTTGTCGCTCGCCCCGGCGAACGCCCCGGCCTGCGGGTCCACCTGCCCCACCCGGCGCACCGGGTCCAGCTCGGTGTCGAACATCGATTGGCTCACCCTGTACATCAGGTAGCCGGTGGCGATCATGTGTCCCAGCACGGCGAAGACGTAGAAGGAGGTGGGGAACGTGTTGGAGGCCTTGATGTCGGCGTTGGTGGCGTAGAGGTACATCCAGATCGCCCAGAAGTGCAATACCTCGAAGAGCTGCCAGATCAGGAAGTCTTTCCATTTGGGCCAGGCCAGGGCCGCCAGCGGGATCAGCCAGAGCACGAATTGCGGTGAGTAGACCTTGTTGAACAGGATGAAGGAGGCGACGATCAAAAAGACCAGCTGGCTTAGCCGCGGGGCCACCGGGGCACGCAGCCCCAGATAGGCAATTCCCGCGCAGCTGGCGGCAAAGAGCCCGAAGGCCAGGGCGTTGATCATTGAGGCGTCCAGCGTGGCCATCGCCGGGATGACCCCGGCGGTGACGTTCCAGATGTGCCAGAAGGAGGACAGCCCGGCGCTGCGGTCCTCGGTGAAGGTGAAGAAATGCTTCCACGCGTCGAAGTTCACGATCGCCAGCGGCAGGTTCACCGCCAGCCAGGACAGTGCCGCGCCGCTCAGCGAGACCCACAGCGGCTTGTAGCGCCCGGAGCGGATGGCCAGGACGATCACGGCACCGAAGAACAGCAGCGGGAAGACCTTCATTGCCGTTCCCAGGCCGATGAGCACCCCGGCCAGAAAGGTTTTCTCCCGTGACCAGGCCAGCATGGCCAGGGCCAGGAACGCCACCGCCCACATGTCCCAGTTGATGGAGACCGCCAGGATGATCCCGGGGGCCACCGCCACCATGGCGGCATCCCAGGGCCGGCGACCGGCGGTGCGGGAGGTGGCGATGACCACCAGGATCCACAGCGCGATCACCAGCAGGAAGTTCAGGTCGTAAAAGGCCAGGACCCGGTTGAATCCACCCTGCGGAATCACCGCGGCGCTCAACGAGGAGACCACGGACATCAGCACCGGATACTCGAACTGCGCGCCGTCGGCAAAGGGGGCGAACGGGTTATCCGCGAACCCGCGGGCGTTGAACAGCGCGCTCCAGTCCGAGTAGCAGGCCCACGCGAAGGAGTTGGTTCCGCCCCAGCCGTTCATGCGGCAGGCGTTCTTCGAGGCCACCGCCAGCAACGCCGCCACCACGGTGAGCATCACCAGCACGCGCTCGATGGTGAAGAAGCCGGGGCTGATCCGTCCCGGGCTGCTGTGCTTGCCCAGCGGCCCGCCAATGACCTCGGTGAACTTGCGTAAAAACGCGTCGCTGCGGCTCGGCACGGTGATCCGCGCCGGGGCACGCCTCGATACCGGCGGTCCGGGGGCAGGTCGATGGCTCATGGGTTTCAGCCTAGTTGCTCAACCCCCGCCTCCCGGTGATCCGCGCTGCCGCACGGTGTTTTGTCGTGGCCCATGACCCGTGCACAACAAACGGTCACGGAGCCGTCGCGGGCACGTTCTCCGGCGCCCCATGTTCTGCGGCAACGGCGAGGCCCGCATGTGGAATCCGGCTGTTGCGTGGCGCTACCTCGCGGGGAACTGCGCGGCAAGCCGTTCAAGCGTGCGTTCCATGTTCGGTCCGGTGGTC
>JAUNVO010000070.1 GCA_030540695.1 Micrococcaceae bacterium
CCGTAGCTCATCGCCCCGGTGGCAAAACGCTTGACGATCGCCGAGACCGGTTCAACGTGTGAGATGTCAATGGGCGTGCGGTCCCGGGTCTTGAAGTCGAACAGCCCGCGCAGGGTCATCAGGGTCTTGGCCTGGTCATCCACGCCCCGGGTGTACGCCTTGAAGATGTCGTAGCGTCGCTCCCGGGTCGCATGCTGGAGCCGGAAGATCGTTTCGGGGTTGAACAGGTGTGGTTCCCCCTCGCGACGCCATTGGTATTCCCCTCCGGTCTCCAGCACCCGGTGCGGATCGAGGTTCGGCTGGGCCGGATAGGCGGCGCCGTGGCGCATCGCGGTCTCGGCGGCAATGACATCGAGTCCGACCCCGCCGAGCTGCGAGGAGGTGCCGGTGAAGTACTGGTCGATGACACCGCGCGAGATACCCAGGGCTTCGAAGGCCTGGGCGCCGCAGTAGGAGGCCACGGTGGAGATTCCCATCTTGGACATGATCTTCAGCAGTCCCTTGCCCAGCGCCTTGATCAGGTTTCGTTGGGCCGCGTGCGGTCCGACGGTGCCCAGGTGCCCCCTCAGCGCCATGTCCTCCACGGTTTCCAGGGCGAGGTATGGGTTGACGGCCGAGGCGCCGTAGCCGATGAGCACCGCGACATGGTGCACCTCGCGTACGTCCCCGGCCTCGATGACCAGGGAGGTCTTGGTGCGGGTGGCGCTCTTGAGCAGGTGGTGGTGGACCGCCGAGGTCAGCAGCAAGGAGGGGATCGGGGCCCACTGTGCGTTCGAATCGCGGTCCGAGAGCACGATGAACCTGATCCCGCGGCTGATCGCCGCCGAGACCTTCTCGCAGATCTCCTGGATGCGCGCCCGCAGCTCGGTTTCCCCGCCCTCCGGGCGGTAGAGCCCACGGACCTTCAGCGTGACCTTGGCGCCGGAACCATCGCGGATGTTGGCGATCTTCGCCATTTCGTCGCTGCTGATCACCGGATAATCAAGAAAAACCTGCCGGGCATCGACCTTCGAGGTGGAGAGTAGGTTCCCGTCCGGTCCGATGCTGGTGCCCAGCGAGGTGACCAGTTCTTCGCGGATCGAATCCAGCGGCGGGTTTGTCACCTGGGCGAAGGATTGGGTGAAGTAGTCAAAGAGCAGGCGGGGGCGCTCGGAGAGCACGGCGACCGGGGTGTCGGTGCCCATGGCGCCGAGGGGTTCCGCGCTTTTGGTGGCCATGGGAGCCAGCAGGATGCGTAGTTCCTCGGTGGTGTAGCCGAAGGTCCGCTGGCGCAGTTCCACGGAGGCGGCGTTGTGCCGCACGTGCACCAGGTCGGGCAGGTCGGCGAGGCGGATCTTGTTCGCGCCTGCCCATTGCGCCCACGGGGCGGAGCCGGCGACCTGTGCCTTGATCTCTGCGTCGGTGATGATGCGTCCGGCCTCGGTGTCGACCAGGAACATTTTTCCCGGTGCGACCCGTCCCTTGGCGGCGATCCGTTCAGGGGCCACATCGATGACGCCGACCTCGCTGGCGAGCACGACCAGCCCGTCGGTGGTGATCCAGTATCGGGCGGGGCGCAGCCCGTTGCGATCCAGCACCGCCCCAACCTGCTTGCCGTCGGTGAAGGACACCGCGGCCGGTCCGTCCCAGGGCTCCATGAGCATCGAGTGGTACTCGTAGAAGGCCCGGCGATCCGCATCCATGGTGGCGTGGTTTTCCCAGGCCTCGGGAATCATCATCATGATGACCTGGGCGATCGGGCGTCCGGAGAGCATCAGGAGTTCGGCGACCTCGTCGAAGGAGGCCGAGTCCGATGCCCCGGGGCTGCAGATGGGAAAGAGTTCCTCGGGCACCTCGCCGAGCAGTTCGGAGGCCAGTTGGGCCTGGCGGGCACGCATCCAGTTCCGGTTGCCCTTCACGGTGTTGATTTCACCGTTGTGGGCGATGGTGCGAAACGGCTGGGCCAGGGGCCAGGAGGGGAAGGTGTTGGTGGAGAAGCGCGAATGCACTATTCCGAAGCGCGAGGCGAAGCGCTCATCAAGGAGGTCCGGGTAGAAGGAGGTCAGCTGTTCGGTGGACAGCATTCCCTTGTAGACCAGGGTGCTGCTGGAAAGCGAGGGAAAGTACACGCCGAACTTGTTTTGCGCGCGCTTGCGGATCCGGAAGGCCCGGGAATCGATGTCGGAACCGTTGCCGTCACCGGCGGCCAGGAAGAGCTGTGAGAAGTGCGGCATGCAACCCAGCGCCGTGGCGCCGATCACCTCGGTGTTCACCGGCACCTCACGCCATCCCCGTACGACAAGCCCTTCTTCTTCGGCAAGTTCCTCCAGGGCGCTGATCGCCGCCGTACGTTCGGCAAGCTGCCGTGGCAGGAATGCCGTGCCGACGATGTAGTGACCGGGCTCGGGAAGTCCGAAACCGCACACCGCGCGAAGGAATGCATCCGGGATCTGCGTGAGGATGCCGGCTCCGTCGCCCGTGCCGGCATCGGCACCCACCGCGCCGCGGTGTTCGAGCCGGCGCAGCGCCTCGAGCGCTTGTTCCACGATGGTGTGGCTGGGAACCCGTGTCAGCGTGGCGATGAAAGCCAGGCCGCACGCGTCCTTTTCGTTCGCCGGATCGTAGAGTCCCCGTGCCGCGGGGATGCTGGCGAACCTGGTGTAGGGCGAGGATGTTTCCCCGCCTTGGGCCGGCGAGGCATTGAGTTGGACTCCGGTCATGCTCATGGATGATCCCTTTCGTGGGTGTCTGGGCCGCGGGGCCGGACTGGTTTTGGGTTCACGGATCAAAGGCCCCGGTGGTGTGGGGCTTGGCAGCGGGGTGGGTGGGCACCGTTGATGCGTGGGCTTATGGATCGTGCCTGGCCGGTGGGCCGGGCGTGGGTCCGGGGCTTCCACGTCGTTGTGGCGGCGGCAGCATGCGGGGTGTGGCTGTGCGTGTGTCCGGCACCCGTTGGCGCTGCCGCGGTGAAAAAAGAGTAGCACCGGCATGTTTCGCGTTCATACGTCCTTTTGTTTCCAACAGTTTTCGTGTTTGGCGCAAACGAAAAGGCCCCCTTCATCCTTTCCCGCGCGGGGAATGGGGATGAGGGGGGCCTTTGGTGGGCTGAAACAGGTTGGTCCTATGAAGGGCCGTCGGCGCTCGGGGGCTTCTCGCCTTCCACGGGTTTCGTCGGATCCGAGGCCACCTGGGTGTCGGTGGACGAGGAGTCGGTGAGCGTGGATCCGGCCGCGTCGACGGGTGCAGCCTTGGGCTCGCGGCCCTTGAGGTAGACCCCGACGTCGGGCAGCGGACGCAGGCGGGTCAGCACGAAGATGACCCCGACGGTGCCCATGATGATCATGACGATGGCCAGCCACATGTGCACGCGCAATCCGATACCCAGGATGTTGATCGTGTCGGCGGCATCAATGCGCATGGTCTCCATGATGGTCCGGCCGATGCCGTACCAGGCAATGTAGGCCCAGAACATTGCGCCGCGGCGCAACGCAAACTTCCTGTCCAGGGCCAGCAGCAGCAGCACGCCGGCCACGTTCCACATGGATTCGTAGAGGAATGTTGGCTGGAACAGGGTGTCGGCCGGCAGCCCGGGCGGGAAGTTATAGCTGTTCGGGTCGATCTGAAGGCCCCAGGGCAACGTGGTCGGCGCGCCGAAGAGTTCCTGGTTGAACCAGTTTCCCCAGCGGCCGAAGGCCTGTGCCAGCAGCACCCCGGGCGCCGCCGCGTCAAGGAAGGCGGACAGCCGGACACCCGCGCGGCGGCAGGCGATCCAGGCACCGAGCGCACCAAGGCTGATGGCACCCATGATACCGAGCCCACCGGCCCATATCTGCGGGATCTCCGAAAGGTGCGCCGTTTGTCCCCCGAGCCCGAAGTAGTATTCCGGGTCGGTGATCAGCACGTGGTAAAGCCGGCCACCGATGATCCCGAAGGGGATCGCCCAGATGCAGATGTCCCAGATGACTTCATCCGGACCGCCCTTGGCCTTCCAACGCCGGGCCGCGATCCACATGGCCGCAACAATGCCGATCATGATGCAGATCGCGTAGGCGTGGATGGTCAGCGGACCGATGGAAAACTTGGAGAATTCCGGCGGGGGGCTCGGGATGGAGGTGAGCACCTTGGTGCCCGCGGAGAGCAATGGCATCATGCGGTTGCGGTCCTGCCGCTGAGCTCGGCGGTGAGCTTGGCAACCGCCGGAACTCCCCCGTCCCCCAGGGCCGCGACCAGCGCCGTGCCCACGATGACCCCGTCGGAATATGCCCCGATCTCCGTGACGTGCTTGCGTTGGGAGACTCCCAGCCCAACGCAGGCGTTTTCCGCGCCGGCGGCATGTGCCGCGGCGACAACGGCGGCGGCGGCATCCGAGACCTCCGCCCGGGCCCCGGTGACACCCATGACCGAGACGCAGTAGACGAATCCACGGCTTGCCTCAACGGTCGCTTTCATCCGGGCCTCGGTCGAGGAGGGTGCGACCAGGAAGACACGGTCCAGGTCGTACTTGTCAGAGGCACGGATCCACTCGTCGGCCTCGTCTGGAACCAGGTCCGGGGTGATCAGGCCGGCGCCGCCGGCCTCGGCCAATCGCCGGGAGAATTCGTCGACGCCCATGCGCAGCACGGGGTTCCAATAGGTCATCACCATCACGGTGGCGGAGCAGCGCTCGGTGATTCCCTTGATGATCTCGAACACCTGGGCGACCTTGAAGCCCTGGGCCAGTGACTGCACGGTGGCGGCCTGGATGACCGTTCCATCCATCACCGGGTCTGAGTACGGGATACCGACTTCGATGATGTCGGCGCCGTTCTCGGCCATGGCCACCGCTGCATCAATGGTTCCCTGGACGTCGGGGAAACCGGCGGGCAGGTAGCAGATCAGTGCCGGACGGCCTTCGGCACGGGCGGCCGCAATCGCCGCGCCACTCTTGGATACGGGACTCACTTGGCATCCTTCGCTTCGGTGTCGATGAGGTTGAACCATTCGGCTGCCGTGGCAACGTCCTTGTCGCCGCGGCCCGACAGGTTCGCGATGACCACGGTTTGCCCGGGGTTCGCGCCGGCCGCGATCTTTCGCTCGGCAATCTTCAGGACACCGGCCAGCGCGTGCGCGGACTCGATCGCGGGGATGATCCCCTCCGTGCGGCACAGCAGCGAGAAAGCGTCCATGGCCTCGGTGTCGGTGATCGGTTCGTATTTCACGCGTCCGATGTCGGCCAGGTAGGCGTGCTCCGGCCCGACTCCGGGGTAGTCCAGGCCCGCGGAGATCGAGTGCGATTCCACGGTCTGCCCGTCGTCATCCTGCATCAGGTAGCTCTTGGCGCCGTGCAGCACCCCGGGGCGGCCCAGCGTGATCGTGGCGGCGTGGCGCGGGGTATCCACACCGTCGCCGCCGGCCTCGAAGCCGTAAAGCTCGACGTCCGCATCGTCAAGGAAGCCGTGGAAGATGCCGATGGCGTTGGATCCCCCGCCGATGCAGGCGGCCACGGCATCTGGCAGCCGCCCGGTCTGGGCAAGGATCTGCTCGCGGGCTTCCTCCCCGATGACCTCATGGAAGTAGCGCACCATGGCGGGGAACGGGTGTCCCCCGGCCGCGGTGCCCAGCAGGTAGTGGGTGCTCTGGACGTTGGCCACCCAGTCGCGCAGCGCCTCGTTGATGGCGTCCTTGAGCGTCTGGGATCCGGCGGTCACGGGAATCACCGTGGCACCGAGCAGTTCCATGCGGGCAACGTTCAATGCCTGCCGGCGGGTGTCTTCGGCACCCATGTAGACCACGCATTCAAGGCCCATCAGTGCCGCCGCGGTGGCCGAGGCCACACCGTGCTGGCCGGCGCCGGTCTCTGCGATGATGCGGGTCTTGCCCATGCGCTTGGCCAGCAGTGCCTGGCCCAGCACGTTGTTGATCTTGTGGCTGCCGGTGTGGTTCAAGTCCTCGCGCTTGAGGAACACGCGCACCCCGCCGGCTGCCTCGGAGAAGCGCTTGGCCTCGGTGAGCATCGAAGGGCGCCCGGAGTAATTCTTGTTCAGGTCCTTGACCTGGGCCACGAATTCGGGGTCTGCCTTGGCCGCCTCGAAGGTCTCATTGAGCTGGTCCATGGCGGCGATCAGCGATTCGGGCATCCACCGTCCGCCGTAGTCACCGAAGTACGGTCCCGCTGCATGCCGCAGCGAGGCGGATTCAGCGGGAGCTGGCTGCTTTTCGCCCATGTCTGGGTCACCGGTCATCGGGTTCATCTGACGCGTCCTTTGCTGGCTCAGGGATTCTGCGAGGGGTTTGTTGCTAAGGGGTTTGGCACGTGCGTGGCGGCTTGGCCGCGGTGCCTGCCCGGATGAAGGCCTCGATGGCGGTGCGCGGATCGTCGTCCTTGACCAGTGCCTCGCCCACAAGGATGGCATCGGCCCCGTGAGCCGCGTAGTGTTCCACGTCTGCGACATCGCGGACGCCGGATTCGGCGACGACAACGACCTCGGAGGGGATGGAAGCGACCAGTCGGGCGAAGTTTCCGCGGTCGACCTCAAGGGTCTTGAGGTTGCGCACGTTCACCCCGATGATCCGGGAGCCCAATGCCACGGCACGGGCCACTTCTTCCTCGGTGTGCGTTTCGACCAAGGCGTTCATGCCCAGCGCGTGCGTCAGATCGAGGAATTCACGCAATTGCCCGTCATCCAGTGCGGCGACGATCAGCAACACGAGGTCTGCGCCATGGGCGCGCGCCTCATGGATCTGGTAGGCGTCGACGGTGAAGTCCTTGCGCAGCAAGGGAACCTGGACGGCGGCACGCACCGCGTCGAAGTCGGCCAGGGATCCGCCGAAGCGGCGTTCCTCGGTCAGCACCGAGATCACGGCCGCCCCACCGGCGGCATAGGCCTTGGCCAGCTCGGCGGGCTCGCCGATCTGCGCCAAGTCACCCTTGGAGGGCGACTTGCGCTTCACCTCGGAAATCACGCGCATCACATGATCGCGTGCACCGGCTTCCCCGCCGCCCAGCGCGGCAAAGGCATCGAGCGCCGGGGCGGCCTGCGCGGCATCGAGCTCGATTTGGGCATGGTTCCGGATGGACCGACGGGCGTCCAGATCGATCCGGACGCCCGCGATGATTTCATTCAATACGCTCACGGCTAGTGCGAGAAGCCCGACTTGGGGCCGTTGACGCCGAACCCGGCCTTCTTCATGACCCAACCGACGATCAGGCCCACGGCAACGATGGCGCAGCCCACGTAAACGATGGTGGGGTTGTGCGCGGCGAAGGCGATGGCGCCGATGATGACACCGGTGATCATGATGCCGTACATCGTCCATGCGGCCCTCGAGTTGCCGTGGCCGACCTCGTCGGCGTGCATTGGGTCGATCTGGGTGTTGGCGTTAGCCATGGTGGATACTCCTCGTCACCTTGTGCCATTCGGGAATCTTCCCGATGATTTTCTTGAATCCATTCTGCCATTCTTTAAGGCGATGGCATGCCATGTTGCGTCGTGTGTGCGCATTATCCCGTGGGGTCATCCCCGCGCGAGAGCGAGTCCCAGCCGTCGATCTCATCAATTTTCCCCTGGGGTTCGGCGTCCGCCGTTCCGGCAGCGGGGGCCGGGGCCTCCCGGGAGTACTTGCGCGATCCGGCCCAGGAGCCTGCGGTGACACCGAGCTGCAGGGCCGCCGCGACGAGCACCAGGCCTCCAAGCACCGCGAGGTATGGCCAGATTCCCAGGTCGTACTCTCCCCCGGAATTGTTCAGCCCGGTGGCATCCCCAACCTTGGTCGCGGCGGCAAAGACCGGATCGGAGATCACCGAGATGGCCGAACCGGCGATGCCGCCACCGGCCAGCAACATGATCCCGGCAATGATGTAGCGGGCGATCCTTCCGGCGATCATCGCGGCCAGCGTCCCGGCCAACGCCACGACGGCCAGGGCTGCGACGGCGGCAGCCGCGTCGGATCCGGCGACCTCGATCAGGGGGATCTTCACGGTGCCGACTTCCGGCTGCACCCTGATCCACGTCCGGGTGCTGGTGGCCAACGCCAGGACGGCACCGAGAAGGCCCAACAGGAGCACGCTGCGCTTGGTGCTGCGCTTGGCTTTTGCCTGCGGTTCCCCGCTCATGCCAGGCCACCATCCACTTCGGCGTGGGCCATGGATCCGGCGGCCCAGACGGCGCGCAGCGGAGCGGCCGACTTATTGATGGTTTCCAGTGCCTCTGCATCCAGTTCCGAGTCGGCGACGATGCCGCCGCCGGCCTGCACATAAGCCCGGTTGCCTTTGATCAGGGCGGAGCGGATCGCAATGGCCATGTCCATGTCCCCGGTGAAGTCCAGGTAGCCGACCACGCCGCCGTAGATGCCGCGTCGGTGTGGTTCGAGTTCGTCAAGCAGCGAGAGCGCACGGGGTTTTGGCGCCCCGGAGAGCGTGCCGGCCGGGAAGGTGGCCGCGAGCACGTCATAGCCGTCGGTGCCGGGGTTCAGCTTGCCCACCACGTTGGAGACCAGGTGCATGATGTGGCTGAAGCGCTCGACCTCCATGAACTGGGTGACTTCCACCGATCCCGGGACGCAGACCTTCGAGAGGTCGTTGCGTGAGAGGTCGACGAGCATCAGGTGCTCCGCACGTTCCTTCTCGTCGTTGAGCAGGTTCTTCTCGTGTTGCGCATCGTCCTCGTAGGTGGCCCCCCGCGGGCGTGAGCCGGCAATCGGGTGGGTGACCACATGGTCGTCGTTGACGGTGACCAGCGCCTCGGGTGATGAGCCGACGATGGAGTAGTCCTTGCCGTGGGCGTCCCGCAGGGAGAAAAGGTACATGTACGGGCTGGGGTTGGTGGCCCGCAGGATCCGGTAGACATCCAGCGGGTCCGCATGGGTCTCAAGCTCGAAGCGCCGGGAAACCACGACCTGGAAGACCTCTCCGTCCACGATCGCTTCCTTGCCGCGCAACACGGCTTGGCGGTAGGAGTCCTCGTCCCAGGAATGCGTGACGGCGTTCATCAGCTCGTCGGTGGGCACGTCGGTTCCCGAAAGCGCGGAGACCGGGTTCTGCCTGGCTTCGCCCAGGGCCGCGAGCATCCCGCGCAGCCGTGCGACGGCATGGTCGTAGGCACCGTCGACCCCTTCGGTGGTGCCATTGAAGTTGATGGCGTTGGCCACCAGCGTCAGCGTGCCGTCGGTGTTGTCATGCACGGCCATGTCCCCGACGAGGTTCATCGCCAGTTCGGGCAGGTGCAGGTCGTCGGCCGGTGGATTGGGCAGCCTTTCCCAGTGCCGCACCGCTTCCCACCCAATGAATCCGACCATCCCGCTGGTCAAGGGCGGCAGACCCTCCAACGGTTCGGTGCGCAGGGAGCGGACCGTGTCGCGCAGCACCTGCACCGGGTTGCCCTCGGTGGGCATGCCCGCCGGAGCGGATCCCTGCCAGTGCGCCTTGCCGTCAAGGGTGGTCAAGGTGGCGGGGGAATTGACCCCGATGAACGAGTAGCGGCTCCACACTCCCCCGGCGGCCGCGGATTCCATCAGGAAGGTGCCGGGGCGCCCGTTGGCCAGCCGGCGGTAGATGGAAATGGGTGTCAGCGAATCGGCCAGCACCTTCATGGTCACGGGAATGACGCGGCGATCCGCGGCGAGGGCGCGGAATTGCTCGCGGGTGGGTGAGAGTGCACCGAGAGCTTGCATGGGCGAAGACGGTTCCTTGCGTGTGCTGTTAGTCAGTAAGGGGTGGTGCTCAGGATACGCGGCGGCCGACCACGGCGGGTAGTTCGCGCCCGTCGAAGCAGGTGTGCGCACCGGTGTGGCAGGCGGCACCGATCTGGTCGACAACGATGACCAGGGCATCGCCGTCGCAGTCCAGGGCCGCGGAACGGACCAGCTGGGAGTGCCCGGAGGTGTCGCCCTTGCGCCAGTATTCCTTGCGCGACCGCGACCAGAACGTGACCCGGCCGGTGGTGAGGGTGCGGCGCAACGCTTCCTCGTCCATCCAGCCGAGCATCAGCACCTCGCCGGTGCCATGCTGCTGGATGATGGCGGCGACCAGTCCCTGCGCATCCTTCTTCAAGGCGGCGGAAATCTGGTCCGATAGCTTCCCGTCGACGGAGGCGGGAGCGGCGAAGGCTGGGTTGTGCGACATCCCTGTAAGTCTAGTGCCCCCAACGCGCAAAGGCGGGCTAAAGCGCACTCCGGAGGTGCCCCATGTCCTTTTGGACGGACGCGGCCGGCCGCAGCGCGACACACGGGCTCGAAGTACCTCCGGACGTGTTAGTTTCGAAGAGATGAATTTCGTACCAGCCTCGCGTGAATTACTGGCCGAAGTCCTGCTGGCGGCAGGGCCAACGGCCCCTACGCTGTGCGCTGGCTGGCAGGCCCGCCATCTGGCCGCGCACCTGGTCTTGCGTGAGAGGTCCTGGCTCGCGGCCGGACTGTTGCTCAAACCGCTGGCACGCAAGATGGAAGCCGAGCTGGACCGGCGTGCCGAGCAGGCCAGGGACCGCGGCGCTTTTATCGACTTGGTCAACGAGTTCCGCCAGGGTGCACCCCGGCTTTCGCCGTTGTCCATCTCCCGGGTCGATGATTCGGCAAACCTTACCGAGTTTTTCATCCACGCCGAGGATGCCCGCCGGGCGGGCGACCGTTGGGCACCTCGCGTGCTTGATTCGCGCTACGAGGATCTTTTGTGGAAGGACCTGGTGCGCCGGGCCGGAATCTACTACCGGGGCACGGAGACCGGAATCATCCTGGTCCGTCACGACGGCCAACGCCATGTGGTGCGCAAGGCGCAGTCCTCGGTGGCCATCATCGGACGCCCCGGTGAGATCTTGCTGCACGCCTCCGGCCGGCGTGCCGAGGCCTTGGTGACGTTTGAGGGAACCCAGGAAGCCATCGCGTTACTTTCCTCTTGAACCTGCCACACCCATCTGGCACGGAATCAGCGGTTCTCACCGACAGGACCGGAAGCACCCGCAGCCGCCGCACCGAACACCTGCGCGTAGAGGTCTTCGCCGTAGCTGGTGCTTGCCGGTTCCCCTTCCACGATGCGGTGGGTCCGCCGCCCGCCCTCTTCCCGCTGGGCCTGCAGGAACAAGGCCCCGGGCAGGTGTTGGTCCCAGAGTCCATGGGACAGGTCAAAGAAGTGGGTCACGAAGACCACACGCATCCGTGACTCCACCAGCGCGGAGATGATGTTCCGGGCGATGGCCGAACCTTCGCGTTCATTGGTGGCCGAGAAAGATTCGTTGAAGAGCACCAGGGAATGCGGGGAAATGGTGTCCGCAATCCCGCTCATCCTCTCGAGCTCCTCATCGAGCTTGCCGCTGTTGAGTTCCGCATCCTCCTCACGCTTGAAATGGGTGTGGATTTCAGCGCTGATGCTCGAAGAGAAGTAGTCGGCACAGACGAACATCCCGCATTGCATCATCAGTTGGGCCGCGCCGAGGCTGCGCAGGAACGTCGATTTGCCGCCCTCGTTGGCGCCGGTGACCATGATGAGGTTCTTGCCCTCGGCGTACAGGTCGTTGCCCACCACCGACGGCGCACCCGTCAGCGCCAGGGAAAGGTCGTAGAGTCCGTGGGCGCCGAGCTCGTTGGCCTCTTTCCGTTCCGGCTTCGGGAAACAGATCGGCCCGGCGTTCGCGGCCAACGCCTCGCGCAGGTTCAGGCATCCGATGTAAAAGGCCAGTTCGGCCCGCAGCATGGTGAAGAAGCTCAGGATGTGGCTATCGGAGACATCAAGGGCGTGCGCGGCCAGGGCGACGCTTTGATTGTGCAGGGCGGAAAGCGCCCTGGCCCCGGCTTCGTCCCGGGGATTGATCTCGAAGGAATAGCTTTCGGTTGGCTTTCGGTAAATCCGTTGAACCCAGTTCCCTTCCCTGGGGTTGGGCCGTCGCAGCGTGTAGCCCCCGCCGTTGTTCGCATAGCCAAGGCTGGCGCTGACCATGACGCCGTGGCGCAGGCGCAGTTCCTTCAGGTGCCCGGCGATGAGCTGGAAGTAGTCTTCGTCCAGTTCACGGGTGATCATGGCGAAGAACCTGCTGAAGCCCGGCGAACTGAACTCCGTGCCGTGCTCCTCGGCGATCGCGCGCAACCGGCGCAGCATCACGATCAGCAGTTCCAGGGATTCGATGGAACGGCGTAGCACCGCATCGGGATAGCTGAAGAAGTTGCCGCGATAGATCTTTTTTTCCGCCGTGACCGTTTCCTCCGCCAAGGTGTAGAGGCCCCTGGCGACCTCCGGTTTCTCCAGGACGTCAATGAGTATGCGCTGGCGGTAGATGATGTCCGCCGCAGTGCCCAACGGGGCGCGCAGCGATTGCTCCGCCGTGCTTTGCAAGTAGGGGTCGGAGGCCGCCATGGCCGTGCACACCCGTCCCAGGTCAAGGTCCCGCTCCAGGGCCCTGGTCCGGGTGGAAGCCTTCTCGCCGCGGTCCAGGTCCCGGTCTTGGTACATCAAAAAGGCCTTCATGGTGTGATCCTTTCCTTAAGTTGGTCGTGTGTGAGACGGTACTTGCGGGCCAGAACCATGGCGTAGGCAAGCCCGTCTGCCGTTTTCCGCATGACCTTGAAGGTCCGCTTGGCCGGGTCGTTGGCCTCGACGGTGCTGACCATGCTCACGGTGGCTTCGTTCAGCGAGGCAAGCTCGTCGACGAAGGTCACGCAGACACAGAGAACGCCAAGCTCGCTGAGCCGGCCAAGGATCCGCCCGCCGAGGTTGCTGGCGTCCTCAAGGGTGGTGGAGGTGAAGATCTCGTTGAGGATCACCAGACTGTCCGGGGTGGCGTCTTTGATGATGCGGTGGATGCGGACCAGGTCGTCCATGAGTTTCCCGCGAAGGTCCGCGGTATTTTCACCGTGCTCGAAGTGGGTGAAGATCTTCTCCGGGAGGAACAGCTCGGCGCGGGTTCCCGGGACGGTCAGCCCGAGGGAGCCAAGGTAATGCAGTTGTCCGACGGTCCGGGCGAAAGTGGTCTTGCCGCCTTGGTTGGGACCGGAAACCACAATAATCCGTTCCGGGGACAGAAGCCGGAAATCGTTGGCTATGACCCGCTGGTGCTTGGCGACAAGCAGCTGGGCCAGGGCGAGGTCGAAGGTTTCCTCGGCGCACACCTCCTTTGAAACGCTCACGGTGGGGACGCAAAAGTGCAGTCCTGCTTCCTGGAGGGCTTCGGTGTGGTCCAGGTAGGCCAGGTAGAACTGGATTTCCCGGTCGAATCGGACCAGCACCTCATCGGTGAAGCCCGCATACTTCCTGCAGAAATCGTCGAGGGCCCCGAAGGCCCCGGGGAACAGCAAGGCCACCCGGTCCAGGACCATGGCCTCGACCCGGTCCATCTCGATGATGGTCCGCGGCTTTTCCGCTTTGGTTTCGGCGGCATCTTGTTCAAAGCGCTCGAAGGTTTCCTGGACTTCACGGCCATAGTCCGTTTCTTCCTCGTACCGGGAGACGGTGACCCTGGCCCCGTTGATCCGGAAGCAATACCGGATCGATTCCAGTTCCTTCAGGACCGAGCGGACCTCGGTGGCCAGCACCTTGTACGCCCCGGATCCGGCATAGGTCTGGACGTATGACTTGAAACGCCGGAACCCGGGTGAACCTGGGACCGCAGCATCCAAGGCGTTGCGTAGTTCCTCGACGGCCGAACAGTATGCATGGGCGGCAGCCACGAATACCGCCTGTCGTTGGTGGATGTAGCCCAGCGCCGCAGCCTGCTTCAGGTGCTTGCGCATCTGCTGCAGGTTTCGGGCGAAGGTGTCAACGAGGTTGCGGATGGCGACCGTGCCCAAGTCGGCCATGATCTCGTGGCGGTAGGTGATTTCCCGTGTTGTCCCCAACGGACGCAGGAA
>JAUNVO010000380.1 GCA_030540695.1 Micrococcaceae bacterium
CCCCCCGTTACCTTTTAAGTAGCCCCTTAACGGACTCACTGAGGAAGAATTGGGGTCGCTGGCCTGTCGATCCCGGCATGATTCACTCCCCCTGTTCTTTCATGATCCGGGGGGTGCTGTCACCGGGATTCGAGAGGCACCAAGGAAATCGCTAATAGGGGCCGGATCCGGATAAGACAGCACCAATCCAATTGTCGGTCGTAACGTGGATGCCGAGCTTTGGAGCCACAAGGACGAGCCAGCACCGTTTCATCCATTGCCACCACCCGTTGGTGGCCTGGCGAATGAGGTGCGCCATGATCAACGACCACGAAACCATCGACGTCTTTATCGGCGTCGATGTCGGCAAATCCAACCACCACGCAGTAGCCCTGAACAAGGCCGGGAAGAAACTGCTGGACAAGGCCCTGCCCCAGGACGAGGCCAAGCTCAGATCCCTGATCAAGTCCCTGTCCAAGCACGGGCGACTGCTCTTTGTCGTCGACCAGCCGGCGACCATCGGGGCGCTGCCGGTCGCCGTCGCCCAAGCCGCCGGAATCCAGGTTGCCTACCTGCCCGGTTTGGCGATGCGCCGCATCGCTGATTTGCATCCTGGCGAGGCTAAAAGCGATCCGAAAGACGCCTATATCATCGCCGATGCCGCTCGAACGATGCCCCACACCCTGCACAGCATCGAGGTCCCCGAAGAACAGGTCGCAGAGCTCTCGATGCTCTGCGGATTCGATGATGACCTCGTTAAAGCGTCAACCGCGACCTCCAACCGCATCCGTGGTCTGCTCACCCAGATCCACCCGGCCCTGGAACGGGTCATCGGCCCGCACCTTGACCACGTGGCCATGGCAGAACTGCTGGCCAAATACCCGAGCCCAGCAGCCCTGCGCCGGGCCGGGGAGGCCCGCATCGGTGCCCTGCTGCGTAAGTATGTACCCCGGGCGTGGAAGGGCTGGGCCAAGGACATCACCGCTGCCCTGGCTGCCCAAACCGTGGTGGTCTCGGGCACCGAAGCAGCTGGCATCGTCCTGCCCGAACTGGCCCGCATGCTCGCCCAGAGCCGCTCAGCCCGCGCCACTGTGCTCAAACGCGTGGAGGAGCTGGTCACGGACCACCCGCTGCATCTGATGCTTGATTCCATGCCAGGGGTCGGGATCCGCACCGAAGCGAGGATCCTTACCGAAGTCACCGGCAAGGACTTCGCCACCGCCGGGCATCTGGCCTCCTACGCGGGGCTGGCGCCGGTGACGTGGAGATCCGGGACCTCAATCCGGGGAGATCATTCTTCGCGCAAGGGCAACAAGATCCTCAAGCGTGCCCTGTTCCTCTCCGCTTTCGCCTCGCTCAAATGCAAGGACCAGGTCTCGCGGACCTACTACGACCGCAAACGTGCTGAGGGCAAGAAACACAACCAAGCGGTCATCGCCCTGGCACGTCGACGCTGCAATGTCCTGTTCGCGATGCTGCGCGATGGCAGTATCTATGAAGTCCCGGAAGCCCTCGCAGCCTAAAACATCATGCCTTCCGGCCCCGCAACCTGGCTCAACGTATCCGAACCGGGATGCGGAGCCCTGCCCAAAAACCCTTCCAAAACATATTCAAGAACTTTCGAGAAAACCCCGAAAAGGGCTTGCGAAAAAGATAGGGGCACCCCCCCTTTGGTGCAGCAGGTACGTGTGGTTCGGCACTCAGAACAGGGTGGGGTCTTGGATGGCGGATTTCCAATAGGTGTTGCGGCGGGGAAGCTGTTCGGGGTCCATGAACTTGGGCAGGAGGATGCTGAAGAGTCCGTCTTCATCCCTGATGGGGGTTATCAGTCCGGAGTGGATGGCGTGGTGGTGCGATGAGCATTGGGGAACGCCTGAATTGACTTCTGTTGTGCCTCCGTTGCTGACGTAGTCGTAGTGGTGGATTTCGCAGTGTTCCGGTGGGA
>JAUNVO010000381.1 GCA_030540695.1 Micrococcaceae bacterium
GGTTTACATTCGTCATTTAGAGGAAGCCACTGCCAACGGGCATCCTCAAGTGCTTAGATTGGCCGATCCCCCGCCCGATGGAGGTGCCCGATCGGCCGAGTCCGGATGGTGGCCGCCGGCCATGCTTTCACCGCAATGGATCCGTGCCAACCACGACGCCTTCGACTTGATGCACGTCCATTTCGGGTTCGACACTGCTGACTCCGCGCTGATGGAAGACCTTGTCGCTGAGCTGCGCCAGCATAACAAGCCTTTGGTTTACACCGTGCACGACTTGGTAAATCCCCACCAACCGGATCCTGCGGCGCACAATCGGCTGCTTGATGTCTTGGTCCCCCACGCGGATAAGCTCATTACCCTCACGGCCGGTGCCGCGCGTGAAATCCATGATCGTTGGGGCGTAGAAGCCCAGGTCCTGCCCCATCCGCACGTCGTTGATTTCGCGTCCATGGACAGGCTCCGCGCAGAGCGCCGATTGCGTGCCGTGGATCCTGTTCAATGCGGGCCACAACGGATCGGTGTGCATCTGAAGGGGCTTCGTCACAACATCGATCCGGGGATTCTCGATCCGCTGTCCCGTGTGGTGGGTCGGCTGCCTGACGTGGTGCTCCAAGTGAATATCCATGCCCAGCCGCTGGACCGGAACCATCCCGAATTCCGTCCGGACCTGGCCCACAAATTACAGACTGGTGCAGCAGAGGGACTGTGGGAACTTGAGTCGCACAACTACTTCAGCGAACCTGAACTTTTTTCTTACTTGGCCTCGCTAGATGTCAATGTCCTTCCCTATCGTTTTGGTACACACTCGGGCTGGCTTGAGGCTGCTCTGGATGTAGGCACTCATGTGACGGTCCCGGACTGCGGATATTACGCCGAACAGGATGCCTCGATCACGCAATTCCGACTCACCAAAGATGGGGCGGACGAGGATTCGCTCGAAAGAGCCTTGCTCATCCTTCTTGCGAGAAAAGACCTTGCGGGTCCCGAAGTATCAGGTCGCCGCTCCGAACGAAACCACCTTGCCAAGACGCACCATGAGATCTACCGGGCGTTACTTGACCGTTTTTAGCCAACCTATGGAAAAAGGACTCGCCGCGTCCCTTGTCGACCCGCTCCCGAGGCTATCCACCGCCCGATCTGGCCGGAACATTCATGCGGGCGTTAACCACGACCAATGTGATCAGCACTAGGTCCGCACGCCCGCTACCGGCCAGCACGTGCGGCAAAACCGAGCGCGCATGGGCCCGGTGGAGAGCTCGAGTAAGAACGGAGGCATGAGAAGCGTACCGATGCGCCGTGGGCCGGCTCTTAAGGGAAAGGACAAAGCATCTTCAGGATCTTTCTCCGCGGGTTGTCGACTTATCGATCCATTGCTTTCATCTCTCCGATGAACTCCGGGGCATCGATTGTTTCCAGTCCCTTCATGGCTTGCGCCTCTTCGTTGATGTGACACCGTGGGTACGCACAAGACCGCTGCTGGATCCGTTTCGTTCGTCCTTTTGCGTGACTGGATATCGTTCAATTTGCCAACTAGCTGCCTCGGAATTAGGTAGTGCGGTTGGTTCCCGGGGAACCACCGCATGCGTTAGGCGGCCATGGGCCAGCACCTCGAAGCCTTTGGGTGGGACACATTTAGATTGAATAGGCACAAAGCCAGCTGTTCATCCCGGGCGGGGCTACCTAAAGGATCCGACTAAACGATCCGAGCGATCCGCACTCAACTGATTCGCATCCTGACGACCCCATCCATTGCCGCGTTGCAAAGATGGCGGTAAAATCCGTGTTTCTATATGCATCATGAACCGGCGCGTTGCCCGCCGCCGGTCCGCGTGCGCGCTGGACGAGGAAGGTGCACCGATGACCAAGACCAAGACGAAAGCCGGCACGAGCATGCGCGGCTACTGGTGGAAGGTCTTGTTG
>JAUNVO010000382.1 GCA_030540695.1 Micrococcaceae bacterium
CTTCGCAGATAAGGCATGTATTTTGCAAAAAAATACTTGGAGGGTGTGGGGGCGTTGAGTCAACGAGCCGGATTATGACATGAGAATCGATGCTGGGAAACCTGTCGAATGTTTGCTCATTGCAACGAACAGACCGTCATGCGGGGACCTAGTATGTGATGCGGGCAGCGGACTTTCCTTTTGTGGAATGATTCGGTGTTCGTCTATTCACCACAATTGGTGTCTTTGAACCGAGCTATATTGCCGTTTCTCTTTGGCCTATGTCGTCGGGTTTGCTCGTGCCGGATTCTGGCATCGGAGTAGACGTTTCGCAGACAGAAGATCGGGCTGAGGTTTTTTCTGATAGGGCTTTCTCCTCTTTTATGCATCTTTTCAGAGGCTGGATCACGCGGAGTTTCGGAACCTCGACGGACGTGACCGACCCATCGGTTCCGTTCATCTCGGCGTAAGAGACAATTGAACTTTGATCAGTCCACGTGTGGACGCGAGCTGTGCCGAGGCACCCTCGTCTAATTTGCAAATGTTTGTTCATCTGGTCTCTTGTCGCCTCGAGCTGCAGCCGAAGTCTTCCGATTTAATTACCAGCACGCGGGTACAACAGCAATGCCCCGAACTCTGATCACATTTAGGTGGGACATGGAGCCAGCTCTGGAGAGGCTCCAACTGCACTGCACTCAGACTAATGCGTCATCGATGGGCAACAATCCAATTGATCATGTGTGGTTGCCCATGGAGCTAAAACGAAGAATGCCTGCAGGATGCATCGCCGACGCTACGTGCCAGCGGATATGACAACGCTTAGCGGTGGCGGTCCAGCCGGCCCCGGGATCCGGACCGCTGTTGGGGGGAGCTGCCGACTAAGAAACCACACAGAAAACGCGCGGATCATTGAACCCGGAGCACGGACCAATCATTGAAACGGAGCATTCCATGAGCACCCACATCAGCGGCAAGCGCGTCGCAGCCGGAATCACCACCGTTGCCGCGATCGGCAGCCTGGCCGTCGCAGGATTCGGTGCGGTCAGCCTGGAATCGGCGACGGCCAGCACCGCGGTATCAAACCAGAACAGCGGGAGCAGCACGGGATCCGTGCCTCCACAGGTCCATACCGCACCGAAAACCGATGTGGTGATAAAGGCACCGACCGCGACCAAGCACCGTCCCGCCCGCACCCGTACGCGCAATGCCAACCCGGTCAAGCAGGGCAACGGCGCCGCCACGCACGCCAAATCTTCGGGGTCCTGACATGACCGCTTCCCTGTCGTGGACCGTGTGGGGACTCGATGCCTCCCTTACGCTCACCAACCCCGCCTGCCTGGACGCCGCCGAGTCGATCGTGCACCAGGTCATCGACGAGGTGGAGCGCGCCTGCAGCCGGTTCGACCCGGACTCGGAACTGCAGCGCCTTGAACCCTTCCTGGCCACAGGTACAGCGATCAGCCCCATGCTTGCCCGATTGGTCCGCCACGGGCTTGAGGCGGCCACCTGGACCGGCGGAGCCGTGGACCCCACCCTGGGCAGGGACCTGGAAATTCTCGGGTACGACCGCGACCTCCTATCGGTCCAACTCCACCCTCGGGGCAACGACACAGCCTATGAGCCGATCGTGCGACGAATGCCCGGATGGGAGCGGGTGCACCTTCGGGGGAACATGCTCACGGTCCCCGGGGACCTGCGTCTTGACCTCGGGGCAACAGCGAAGGCCGACGCCGCGGACCTTGCCGCTGCCGCAGTGGCCGCACAAACGGGAAGCGGCGTGCTTATCTGCCTGGGCGGGGACATCGCGACCGCCGGCGAAGGACCCGAGGGAGGCTGGCAGATCATGGTCCAGGACCTGGAAACGGACCCGGCCCAGCAGGTCACCTTGGAGCCGGGCCAGGCGCTGGCGACTTCGAGCACGCAGAAGCGAC
>JAUNVO010000071.1 GCA_030540695.1 Micrococcaceae bacterium
TTATCTATTTATGAAGCAGCGGCCCCTTACGGCGGCACGTGTGAAAAGGCAATTACCGGAACTCCGGTTTCCGTGAATGGTGAAGATGTCTTCACAACCAAGGCCGACGGTACTGTCAAGATTGCAGGACTCTTCGTAAGCGACAGCGTAAACGATGCTAAAAGCTCGTTGACCCGTTGCTATGTTCTGAAGGAAATCGAAGCGCCCGCCGGATTCATCACGCCCCAGGGCGACGACGCTCTTAGGGCAGTCAAGGTCACCGTAGGTACGAGTGCAGTTTCCACATACGAGCTGGTTGAGAACACCCAGCAGGGCGTTCCTGAACTCCCGCTGACCGGTGCCAACGGCCAGATGCTCATGATCATCGGAGGGTCGGCCGTCCTACTGATCTCTGCCGGTCTTGTCATGGTCAATCGTCGTCGCGGTGCAGCGCAGCGCAACGGTTCATAACCAGGTCACTGATTGAGCGGTGGTGGGAGAGCAGCTGCTTTCTCACCACCCCTCACTTGGCCACACCCCCGACCATGGACTCCCGGTGGAGCCCGCCTCGCAGCAGAATCGGATAGACAGGTTTGACGATGTCGAACGCCACCGTCCAGGCTCCCGGTGAACCACCGCTCGGTTCTGCTGGCAAGCCAGTAAAACGGGCCACGCGCCGTTGGCGGCCCAACGCACTCACGATTCTCAGCGCCATATTGGCAGTTGTCGGATTGTGTGTCGTGATCTACCCGCCGGCGTCCAGCTGGCTTTCCTCCTACAACCAGTCACAGATCATCCGTGACTTTTCCGAACAGGTTGAGTCGGCCAGCCCAAACGCCACTGAACAACTGCTCTCGGCCCATGACTACAACGATGCACTCAGCGCCGGGGTGAGGCTGGATGCAAACACCAATGTCCCCACCGGGGCGGGTGTTTCAAGCAACTCATCGCTGATCTACAACAAGATCCTGTCCTCGGGGAATTCGGGCATCATGGCACGGGTCCGAATTCCGAGCATCGACGTTGACCTGCCGATCTATCACGGCACCAGCGACGAGGTATTGCTCAAGGGTGTGGGACACCTCGAAGGATCGCACCTTCCCGTGGGCGGGGACAGCACGCACTCGGTGCTCACTGCCCACCGCGGTCTGGCCCAAGCCACGATGTTCAGCAACCTCGACCGCGTGGCGGTTGGTGAAACCTTCACGGTGGAAGTCTTTGGGGAGGTCCTGACCTATCAGGTGCGGGAGACCAAGGTTGTTGAACCCGAGGACACCGACACGCTGTTGAGCGTAGCGAACAAGGACCTTGTCACCTTGGTGACCTGTACTCCTCTGGGTATCAACACCCATCGGATCCTGGTGACCGGTGAACGGGTCACGCCGACCCCGATCAAGGACATCCGGGATGCCGGTGCCGATCCCACAATCCCCGGTTTCCCTTGGTGGGTCGTTGGCTTCGTGGGAGGGCTCACCCTGATTGGGCTCTACCTCTGGCGCGCGGGATATTCCGATGCGAAGCGGCAACCGGCAAAGAAATCAAGGAGCAGGCGGCGCGCTTAGCCGTTCCTTCGCTAGGCACAAGATTCGCGCGATGCTTCGGGGAGGTCGCAAAGCTTCACCAGGAACCGTTAGCACCCGGCCTGTCACATGACGTGCCGGGTGCTAACCCCAAAGACCGGCCGGCTTCGTTGCCACCTCCCCAGCGGAGGCAACGAAGCCGGCCCTTTTATCCGTGTTGGCAGTGAACGATCATCGCTAGGATGAAGCCGTGGAATACGAACTGTGGCGCGAACTGGCACTGGGCATGCCCGGCGCCTACGAGGATTTCCCCTTCGGCGAGGACGCCGCGGTGTTCAAGATCGCGGTGAATGGCAAGTCGAAGGCCAAGATGTTCGGGTTGCTGAGCCACCGGTTCGGCTTGGTTTCCTTGAATCTCAAGTGCGATCCGGCGCTGGCCGAGCAGCTGCGGGCCGCCAACGAGCAGATCACCCCGGGCTACCACATGAATAAAAAGCACTGGAACACGGTGGTGCCCGGGCTGCCCGAGGACATGATGGTGGACCTCATCGAGGACTCCTATGACCTCGTTATCGCCTCGCTGCCGCGGGCCGAACAAGAGGCATTGGGGTGGAGGGGGCTCGTCGAGCGCGGATAGCTCCGGGTCGGTAGGCTGGGAGACATGTACTTCATTGTCGTGAAATTCAAGACCAAGCCCGAGCACACCGACCGCTTCATGGAGCTGGTGGGACCGTTCACCGCCGCTACGCGTGCGGAGCCCGGAAACCTGTGGTTCGATTGGTCGCGCAGCATCGAGGACCCGGCCGAATTTGTGCTCATCGAGGCGTTCGCCGATGACGAGGCGGCCGGAGCGCACGTGAACTCCGATCACTTCAAGGCCGGTCTGGAATCCATGCGCCCGGCATTGGCCTCGACCCCCAAGATCGTCTCCCGCAAGGTTGAGGGCGACTCCTGGGGCGACATGGGCGAACTGAAGATCGGCTAGCAACGCCCATGTTCAATGCACTGCGGATCAAGCTCCGGCAGACCTTCACCGCGCAAGAAACCTATGACCCGGTGTGGGAACGCGAACTGGACCGTGGCGAGGACGCCGGCTATTTCGCCCACGATTCCGCGGTCTGGACGGTCCACGGGGGGATGAGTCCCATCGCGGCGGGAATCCGCGCCCTGCTGACGCAGGCCTTGCACCCCGGAGCATTGGCCGGGGTGGCCGAGCATTCGAACTACCGGCAGGACATGCTGGGCAGGCTCGCCGGAACCATCCGCTGGATCTTTACGCTGACGTATGGGGATACCGTTGCAGCCCAACAGGCCTGCGACTGGGTCAAGCGCCGCCACGTCCCGGTGGTCGGCAGCTACACCACCGGACAAGGGCACGAAGAAGAATATTCCGCGAATGATCCGGGACTCTCCGACTGGGTGCACATCGCTTTTGCCGATGCCTTTTTGCGCAGCCACGAGATCTTTTCCGGTCCCGTTCCACAGGGAGCGGATGCGTATGTGCGTGAATGGGCCAAGGCCGGGGAGCTGATGGGCGTGATCAACCCGCCACGCAGCGATGCCGAACTCAAGGCGGCCATGGCCGGTTATGAGTCCCGCGGCGAATTGGCCGGCGGCGAACGGGTTGCCGAGGTCGTCTCCTTCCTGAAGAACCCTCCGTTGGATCCCATGGTCCTGCCGGGTTACAAACTGCTTTTCGCCGCGGTGGTGGACACCCTGCCCGAAACCCATCGCAGGATGCTGGGTCTTGAGCGCACCACACTGGGGCCCGTGCGGCTGCCCAGTGCGTGGGGTGGCAAAGTGACCTTGGCGCTCGCGGGAGCGGCACTGGGAACGATGGGGCCATCGGAAATGGCTGCCCGCCGCAGGCTGTTCCGCCTTGGGGTGATCAACGACTTGAGTTATCCCGAACGCGGCGCGACCCAGGATGATGTGGCACCGCAAGGATATCGCTCCACGCGCATCCGCGAATGCGTGGGGCGCGGAAGGCCCGCGTTCGAGTCGTTGTCCCAAGGGATCCGCTCCTGGAAGCTGCAGGAAGGTGCCGGGCTGCGGGTTCAGGCCGACACCCCCGAAGTCTCCTTCGGAACCCGGGTGGTGCTTGGCTTCGGTATCGGCCCGCTCCGCTTCCCCGCCCCCTGCCGGGTGGTGCGGCTTCTCGAGGAGGATACCCGCAGCGGCTTCGCCTACGGGACGCTGGCCGGCCACCCGGAAACGGGGGAGGAGTCCTTTCTCGCGGTGCTGGAGGATGACGGAGCGGTCTACTTTGAGTTGAACGCCGTGTCCAGGCATTCAAACTGGTTTTACCGCCTCGGCGCCCCGCTCGTCGAGGCGGCCCAGCGCCGTGCGACCGGACGATACGTGGCCGCGGCGCATGAACTGGCTGGAGCAGCTGCGGCCAGTCCGCGCACCGGCGTGAAACCATCCGGGAGGTAGCCATGCAGGAGACAGCCGTTGGCCAGGTGATGGAGGAACTGGCTGCACTTGACGACCCGAAGGTGCGCGAGGCAAACAAGAAACGCGGGGACGACCACGGGGTCAACCTGTCCCGGCTGCGTGCGGTGGCCAAGTCCCTGGGCCGGGACACGGAAGTTGCCCGCGCGCTGTGGGTGAGCGGGGACACCGCAGCACGGCTGCTGGCCACGCTGGTATCCAAGCCCAAGGACCTCGGGGCCCGGGAGCTGGACGCGATGCTGCGCCAGGCAGGCTCGCCCAAGGTGCGGGACTGGTTGGTGAACTATGTCGTGAAAAAGTCGGCACACGTCGAGGAGCTGCGTCTGGCCTGGAGCGCCGATATGGATCCGGAGGTCGCCGCGGCCGGTTGGGCCCTGACTGCCGGGCGTGTGGCCACCTCGCCCGAGGGGCTGGACATCCCCGGGTTGCTTGCCACCATCGAAGCCCGGATGAAGGACGCGCCCGGGCCCCTGCAATGGGCGATGAACCTGGTCCTTGCAACGATCGGGATCGAGCTGGCCGGTTATCGGGCCCGGGCCCTGGAAATCGGTGAACGCCTCGAAGTGCTCAAGGACTATCCGACGCCTCGCGGCTGCACCTCCCCCTACGCACCGGCATGGATCGCAGGGGTCGTGGCCCGACGCGGTTGAGCCCGGTTGCGCTCGGGGGACACGCAGCGTGGGGGTGTAACTTGGAAGGACAAGCGGTCCGGCGGATCCGGGCCCGGAAGGAGCACTGTGTCCATCGTCGTCATCAACGCACTCAACGTCCCGGTCGAGGCCGGAAGCGAGCTCGAGGCCCGTTTTGCGGCCCGGAAGCACTCGGTGGACGGATCCCCCGGCTTCGAGGGATTCCAGCTGCTGCGCCCGGTCGCCGGGGAGGACCGCTACTTCGTCTATACACAGTGGGCCACCCGCGAGGACTTCGAGAACTGGCGCAACCAACGCGCCGGACATGACCACGCGGCCCAGGCGCCGGTGGCCAACGGCATGGAGCTGCTCGAGTTCGAGGTCGTCGAGCTGGCCTAGCTGCGGGAACCCAACGAAAAAACGACCCCCGCGGCGAAAGCGCTGCGGGGGTCGTTCCGTCATCCGTGGGTGGTGCTAGGCGCGCACGCCCGCGTGGATCTGCGCGAAGAAGTCACCGAGCTGCTCGGTGGCATCCAGCGGCAGCACGTTGGCCACGTACTGGTCCGGACGCACCACCACCACGACGCCGTCGCGGGAGAGCCCGCGCTCGGCGAAGATGTCGGCGCCGGGAACCACACCGTAGACCTTCTCGTAGTCGTTGAGCTTGAACGGGCCAACCTCCGGCTTGAAGACCGCGGGCACCGCGTTGATGTCCAGTTCCTCGTGCGGAAGCTGGTAGATGACCTTCACATCGAACCAGGCATCCTCGTCAAGTCCTTCCGGGGTTGCCGCCAGCGGCGAATCAGCGGAAGCCGAAAGCCACTGGGCCAGCTCGTCGACCTTGGAACCGGTGCCCGGGGCCGCGGCGTCGGCGAAGACGTAGATGCGCCAGCGTCCGTCGGCCGTTGCGTGGTGTCCCAGGTGCATCGGGTTGGTGTCACAGACACGTGAGGCCATGGCCGACTTGAAGCGCTTGCCCACCGGGTATCCGGTGGCCAGTTCCTGGTGCACGGGCTGCCCGGTGACCATGGAGGGGGTGTATTCGGTCATGAAGCCGGCCGGGAACTCGGCGGTGGACACGTAGAACTCCTCGAGGTCATCCGGGTTCTCGAACTCCTCGGGCTTCTTGGCCATCAAGGTCGACCATTCCTTGTCGAAGTCGATGAGGTTCTTGGCAATGACCTGGCGTTCGGCCGAGTAGGTGGAGAGCAGGGTCTCGGGGCTGCGGCCCTCGAGCACATGGGCCAGCTTCCAGCCGAGGTTGAATCCGTCCTGCATCGAGACGTTCATGCCCTGGCCGGCCTTGGCGCTGTGCGTGTGGCAGGCATCCCCGGTGATGAACACGCGCGGGGTCTGGGTTCCGATGTTTGCCAGCTCGACGTCGTCGAAACGGTCGGTGAGGCGGTGTCCGACCTCGTACACGGAGTTCCAGGCGACGTGGCGCACATCCAGGGTGTACGGGCTAAGGATTTCGTTGGCCTGGGAGATGATGTGCTCGATGGGGGTGTTGCGGACCGCGCCGTTGTCGTCCTCCGGCACCACGCCCAAATCGACGTACATGCGGAAGAGGTGCCCGCCCTCGCGCGGGATCAGCAGGATGGATCCGCCGTCGTGGGACTGGATCGCGCACTTGAGTCGGATGTCGGGGAAATCGGTGGACGCCAGCACGTCCATCACGCCCCAGGCGTGGTTGGCCTTGTCGCCGGCCATCTTGGCGCCGATGGAGGCGCGGACCTTGCTGCGTGCCCCGTCGCAACCCACGACGTACTTGGCGTGCACGATGCGCGTGGCACCCTCGTCGGCACCGGCGCTGCGCACCAGGGTGACCTTGACCGGGTACTCGCCCTGATCGGTGACCTCGAGGTCTTGGAAGTCCCAGCCGTAGTCCGGGGTCAGGCGGGTGGGGGAATGCTCGGCTACCTCGGCGAAGTAGTCAAGGACGCGGGCCTGGTTCACGATCAGGTGCGGGAACTCGCTGATGCCGAACTCGTCGTCGACGGCGCGTCCGCCGCGGACGATGTCCTTGGGATTCTCGGTGTCCGGGCGCCAGAAGGCCATCTCGGTGATCTGGTAGGCCTCCTGGGTGATGCGTTCGGCGAAACCGAAGGCCTGGAAGGTCTCCACGCTGCGTGCCTGGATGCCGTCGGCCTGGCCGATTTCCAGGCGGCCGCCGCGGCGTTCCACGATGCGGGTGGTGATGCCGGGGAACTGCGAGAGCTGGGCTGCGGTGAGCATGCCGGCGGGACCGGAGCCCACGATGAGCACATCGACCGTTTCGGGCAGCTCCTCCGGGCGATCGATGCCGACACCGGCAGCTGGCTTGATACGCGGGTCACCGGATACGTAACCGTGGTGGTGGAACTGCACGGGCTTTCCTCTTTTCGTGGGGCGAAGGCTGCTGCCGACATCATGTGTTCTATATTAGAACTCAAAGTTCTATAGTCGAACATGGTTTGTTGTGTGGAACTCTACGGCAAAGCGGTGTGGCTCACAAGTGTTGATGTCACGCATCATAGGCCAAGGGGCGTGGGGATTCGAGGGTGCGATGGAGGGAATGGTGCGCGGTTTTCCTTGTTCCAGCTCGTTGCCCGGTTGCCAATATCCGGTATGAACTGATGCTTTGTGGCAGCCTCGGGTGCGGCGTGTGCTCCGTGGGAAGGTCGGGCTGGCGGCACCCGCGCGCCTGCACGCCCGGCGATATTAATTTTCCCGCGGGGGGCAAATGCCCCCGGGATTCACGTCGCTCGCTCCCGGGCGGGGTTAAACGACAGGCGGGGCGCCGGAGAGTAATCCCCGACGCCCCGCCTGGGGCCGGTCTGGCTAGCCGAAGTACTTCGGCAGCGTGGCCTCGTGCGCCTCACGCAGCTCGGCCAGGTCCAGGTCGAACTGGCCCTGGATTTCCAGCGAGGTGGCCTTGGCGTCAACCACGCCGAGGCGAACCACCGGGAAGGCCCGTGCGGTGGCCATGTCGTTGAAGCGCACCTCTTCGGAGCGCGGCACCGCGACGATGGCGCGTGCCTGAGACTCGGAGAACAGTGCGGTGAAGGCATCGACGCCGTCGCGTTCGCACAAATCATCCAACGCCACGCGGGCGCCGACGCCGTAGCGCAGCGCCATTTCGCCCAGTGCGGCACCCAAGCCACCCTCGGAGAGGTCGTGGGCCGCATCGATCATGCCGTCGCGCGAGGCGTTGATCAGGATTGCGCCCAGGGTCTTCTCCGCCGCCAGGTCCACCTTCGGGGGCAAGCCGCCGAGGTGGCCGCGGATGTTCGCGAATTCCGAACCGTCGAGCTCGTCGTACGTGGTGCCCAGCAGGTAGATGGCCTGCCCGTCGGCGTCCGCGCGCCACCCCGAGGGGGTGCGGCGGGCCACGTCGTCGAACTTGCCCAGCATGGCCACCACCGGGGTCGGGTGGATCGCGGTGGACCCGGTCTGGTTGTACAGCGAGACGTTGCCGCCGGTGACCGGGACGCCGAGCACCATGCAGGCATCCGAGAGGCCGCGGATGGCCTCGGCGAGCTGCCACATGACATCGGGATCCTCGGGGGAGCCGAAGTTCAGGCAGTCCGAGACGGCCAGCGGCACGGCGCCGGAGGTCGCCACGTTGCGGTAGGACTCCGCCAGGGCCAGCTGCGCGCCGTGGTAGGGATCCAGGAAGGTGTAGCGGCCGTTGGCGTCGGTGGCCAGGGCCACGCCCATGCCGGTTTCCTCATCAACGCGGATCACTCCGGCGTCATCGGGGGAAGCCAGTGCGGTGTTGCCGCCGACGTAGCGGTCGAACTGGTTGGTGACCCAGGACTTGTCACACATGTTCGGGCTCGCCATGAGCTCGATCAGTGCGGCCTTCAGCTCGGCACCGGTGGACGGCAGATCGGCGCCGGCCTCCGAGGCCTTGAAGGTGTCGGCCTGCAGGGCATCCTGCCACTCGGGACGGGCGTACGGGCGGTCGTAGAGAGGTCCGTCGTGGGCCACGGTGCGCGGGTCGACATCGACGATGACCTCGCCGTCCCACTTGATGACAAGGCGACCGGTGTCGGTGACCTCGCCGAGCCAGGAGTATTCCACGGCCCACTTGTCCATGACCGCCTCGAACGCCTCGATGTTCTCCGGGGAGACCACGGCCATCATGCGTTCCTGCGACTCGGACATCAGGATCTCTCCCGGGGTCAGCGTGGGATCGCGCAGCAGCACACTGGTCAGTTCGACCTCCATGCCGCCGTCGCCGTTTGAGGCCAGCTCGGAGGTGGCGCAGGAGATGCCCGCGGCGCCCAGGTCCTGGATGCCCTCGACGAGGGATCCCTTGAACAGTTCCAGGCAGCACTCGATCAGGATCTTCTCGGCGAACGGGTCGCCTACCTGGACCGCGGGGCGCTTGGAGGGCTTGGTGTCATCGAAGGACTCGGAGGAAAGGATCGAGGCACCGCCGATGCCGTCGCCGCCGGTGCGAGCGCCGAAGAGCACCACCTTGTTGCCCTGGCCCGAGGCGTTGGCCAGCCGGATGTCCTCGTGGCGCATCACGCCAACGGCCAGCGCGTTCACCAGCGGGTTGCCCTGGTAGACGGAGTCGAAGACGACCTCGCCGCCGATGTTCGGCAGGCCCAGGGAATTGCCGTAGCCGCCGATGCCGGCGACCGCGCCGTGGATCACGCGTGCGGTGTCCGGGTGGTCGATGGCGCCAAAGCGCAGCGGGTCCATCACCGCGACCGGTCGTGCGCCCATGGAAATGATGTCGCGCACGATGCCTCCGATACCGGTGGCCGCGCCCTGGTAGGGCTCGATCATCGTGGGGGAGTTGTGCGATTCGATCTTGAAGGTCACGGCCCAGCCGTCGCCCAGGTTGGTGACACCGGCGTTCTCGCCGATGCCCACGAGCATGTCCTTCTTCATCTCCTCGGTGACCTTCTTGCCGAACTGGCTCAGGTGGTTCTTGGAGGACTTGTAGGAGCAGTGCTCGGACCACATGACCGAGTACATGGCCAGCTCGGCCGCGGTGGGCCGGCGGCCCAGGACCTTGACGACCTCGTCGAACTCATTGGCCTTCAGGCCCAGCTCGGCCCAGGGAAGCTCGGTTTCCGGGGTGGCGGCGGCGTTGGCCACCGTGTCCATGTTGAACTTCTTCACTTCGGTGCTTTGCTCTGCGGCGCTCACTTCTGGCCTCCAACAAGGTGTGTCAGGACGGAGGTGAAGAACCCCAAACCGTCGGTTCCGGTGTGGTCCGGGCCGTATCCGGCCTCCACTGCGTGCTCCGGGTGCGGCATGAGGCCCACCACGTTGCCCGCGGCATTGGTGATGCCTGCGATGTTGCGACGGGACCCGTTCGGGTTCCACCCCACGTAGCTAAAGGCCACGCGGCCCTCGGCCTCAAGGGCGTCGAGGGTCTTTTCGTCGGCCACATACTGGCCGTCCTGGTTCTTCAGCACGATGGTGATTTCCTCACCCTGGGCGTACTGGTTGGTCCAGGCCGTGTCGTTGTTTTCCACGCGCAAGACCTGGTCGCGGCAGAGGAACTTCAGGTGGTCGTTCTTCACCATGGAGCCGGGCAAAAGGTGGGACTCGGTGAGGATCTGGAAGCCGTTGCAGATGCCCAGCACGGGCAGCTTGGCGCTGGAGCTCGCGGCGTCGATGATGTTGGACATCATCGGGGCGAACCGGGCGATGGCGCCGGCGCGCAGGTAGTCCCCGTAGGAGAAGCCGCCGGGGATGACCACGGCGTCGACATCTTGCAAATCGTGGTCCGCATGCCACAGGGACACGGCCTCGGCCCCGGCAACACGGATGGCGCGGGCCGCGTCGCGGTCATCAAGGGTGCCCGGGAAGGTGACGACGCCGATGCGGGCGCCGGAAAGCGGTGTGGCGGGCGTCGAGTAGTCGCCGATCAAGGGAAGTTCGGTTGCGCTCATTAGTCTGCGACAACCTCGACGTTGACAACGTCTTCGATGACCGGGTTGGAGAGCAGCGTCTCGGCGGCGGTGCGCGCCTGCGCCAGGACCTCCTCGGTGACCTCGCCCTCGACGCTCAGTTCAAAGCGCTTGCCCTGACGGACCTGGCTGAAGGCGGTGAAGCCAAGACGGGGGAGTGCGCCAACGATGGCCTTGCCCTGCGGGTCAAGGATTTCGGGCTTGGGCATAACATCAACAACGATCCGGGGCATCCGGGTTCTCCTGTGCGCGAGGGGTGGTTAATCGCCTGCGGAGGTGCCGTCTCACGCCAAGGGTGGGGGCGCTCCGCGAGCTTGCCCCTCCAGTCTAGCGGCCCGGAACCATTCCGCTGATTTCGTCCCCTGTTTTCGGGACCGCTGCCGGTCATGCAAGGGACGGTATTTCGCGTGATCCACTGCCCTTAAGCTTGTTCAATGGATAAAGAGACGCGTTGCCCGTGCAATTCCGGGGAATCCTACGAATCCTGCTGTGGCAGATATCACCGGGGCTTCAATGCGCAGGGTGCCGTGCAGTGGCCCGGCACCGCGGAGGCATTGATGCGATCGCGCTTCAGCGCCTTTGCCAGGCAGCGCCCGGACTACCTGCTGGCCAGCTGGCACCCGGACACCCGCCCCGCGGAGCTGGTTCTCGATGAATCGGTGGGGTGGCAAGGGCTGGAAATCATCCGCACCGAGGCCGGCGGACCCTTCGACACGACCGGGATCGTCGAGTTTGAGGCACGCTACAGGCTCTCCGGCCGCTCCCAGACGCAGCACGAGGTCAGCGCGTTCCAGCGCACCGGCGGACGCTGGTACTACCTCGATTCGACCGACTAGGCGGGCGCGGCGCCCTGTTTCCTAGGAATCGGCCAGCATGGAGTCCACGGAAACGTGCTCGCGGCCCAGCGCCGCGGCCACCGGCGCGAACGCCACCGATCCGGCGTGCGCCATCAATCCGTTGGCGAGCCCCGCATCATCGCGCATCGCTTGCTTCCAGCCTTGGTTGGCGATGCGCAGCGCGTAGGGAAGCGTCGCATTGGTCAGTGCGGCGGTCGAGGTCTGCGGGACGGCGCCGGGCATGTTGGTGACGCAGTAGTAGAGCGCGTCGTGCACCTTGAAGGTCGGGTTCTCATGGGTGGTGGCGTGCGATCCCTCGAAGCAGCCGCCCTGGTCGATGGCGATGTCCACGAGCACCGACCCCGGTGCCATCTTTTCCACCATTTCAAGGGTCACCAGCTTCGGGGCGGTGGATCCGGGGATCAGCACCGAGCCGATGACCAGGTCCGCGGCGGCGACCTCCAACCCGATCGCATGCTTGGAGGAGGCAATGGTCTTGATCTGTCCGTGGTACGCGGTGTCGATTTCCTTCAGCCGGGCCAGGTTCACGTCGATGATTGTTACATCCGCGCCCATGCCTGCCGATGCCGCTGCCGCGTTCTCCCCGGCCACCCCGCCGCCGATCACCACGACCTTTGCCGGACGGGTTCCCGGGACACCGCCCATCAGGATTCCCGATCCACCCATGGGCTCCTGCAGCGTGTAGGCGCCGATCTGCGCGGCCAGGCGCCCGGCGACCTCGCTCATCGGGGCCAGCAGCGGCAACGTGGCGCCGCGGCGCACCGTCTCGTAGGCGATCGCGGTGGTTCCGGCGGCCAGAATCGCGTCGGTGCAGTCGGGGGCAGCGGCCAGGTGCAGGTAGGCGAACAGGACCTGGTCCCCGCGCAGGCGCCCGTATTCCTCCCCGATCGGTTCCTTGACCTTGAGGACCATGTCCCCGGCGGACCAGGTGGCATCGGCGTCTTCGGCGATGCTCGCCCCGGCCTCGATGTAGTCGGCGTCTTCGATGCCGGAACCGGTTCCGGCTCCCGCCTGGATGATGACCTGGTGCCCGTGGGCCACGAACTCCGAAACCCCCGCCGGGGTGATGGCAACGCGCCGTTCGTTGTTCTTGGTTTCAGTGGGCACGGCAATGATCATCGGAACTGGCTCCCTGGTCGTTGGGCATCCGCACCCGTGGCGGACGATTGAGATGAGTCTAGGCCCTGGGCCCGGCAACCGGTGCGGAACGGGGCCAATGAGTCGGAGGCCCGCGGTATTCGGTTCGGGTGAATAATTCCGGCGGGTCCGCTGTTGTCCATGATCGAAACCAACGACGAGAAACGAAGGTGGGCAACACGATGGGTGAACGCACGATGAAGGCCATGGCATATGCGGGCTACGGCGGCATAGAGGTCCTTGGGCGCCGATTGCTTCCCGTGCCCAAGGTCGGTCCGGGCATGGTGCGCATCGGGATCAAGGCCGCAGCGGTGAACCCGGTGGACTACAAGATCATGGCCGGTTACCTCGATCCGGTATTGGATATCGACTTTCCCGCCGTTCCAGGCTGGGATGTCGCCGGTGTTGTAGAGGCCGTGGGCTTTGACACCCCGGAATTCAGTGTCGGCGACGAGGTCCACGCCTACGGCCGGCGGGACACCGTGGGGATCGGGTCCTGGGCGGAGTACATCTCCTTGCCGGCAAGCATGGTGGCCCACAAGCCGGAAAAACTCTCCTGGGAGGAGGCTGCGGGCCTTCCGCTGACCGGGATGACGGCACTGCGCACCCTGGATGCGCTGGAGATCTCCGCGGGCCAGTCGCTGTTGATCCACAACGGATCCGGCGGCGTCGGACAGGCCGCCATCCAAATTGCCCGGGCCGCCGGTGCCCGCGTGCTGGCCACCGCCTCGGAAGCGAACCATGAGCTCCTCGCCTCACTGGGTGCCGAACCGCTGGTTTACGGCGAGGGGCTGGTTGCGCGGGTCCGGGCACTGGCGCCCGATGGCGTCGACGCGGTGGCGGACTTCCACGGCGAAGCGCTGGGGGACACCCTCGCGGTGCTCAAGGATAACGGCAGGCATGCCTCGATCGCCGATGCTTCGGTGGCCGAGGCCGGAGGGCATTACATCTGGGTGCGCCCCGACGGCAAGGCGCTTGAACGTCTCGACGCCATGGTCGAGGCGGGGACCCTGGCCGTTCGGGTGGCTTCGGCACGCCCCATGGAGCAGGCCGCCGCGGCCGTCACCGAGTCCATGGCCGGGCACGC
>JAUNVO010000383.1 GCA_030540695.1 Micrococcaceae bacterium
CGATTGTCATCGCCATGTGCCACGGCGTGCTTCGCGGGGTGAAAAAGATCGAGGTGGTCGGGGCACTGGTGCACGGTAGCACCCTGGATGAAAAGCAGACCGCCGGGCGGGGCAAGAAAATGGCTCGGCGGGCGAGGCGCAGCGAGTCATCATTGGCCGGTCCCGGCAGCATGAACCCTCGACTGGCACTGATCGACTTGCGGACCGAAGCCGGCCAATGGGTCCTGATCCCCGTGGTCTTTGCCTTGGCGACGGTCCTGGTCGTTCTGCCCACCAACCTGCTGACCACCTTTGAAAGTCCCCGCTTTGTGACCTACATGGGCGCACCGGAAAGCGATTTGCGCATCGATCTGCGGTTCTCCAACAACATGGACGCCGCGCACCGGGAAATCCTCGCAGCGTTGGAATCCGACGAACGAATCACCGGGGTGCGGGATTTCGCCGACGTCCCCTACCAGACCCCGGGTGAGGAGGGATGGGAGCGCTTACGTGTCACGGTGGGCGACCACTCCGGGGACGCCGTGGCCTTCCTGGAAGGCCAGGCACCACGGACCAACGAGATCGCCCTGTCGGTCATGAACGCGAACCAACATAACCTCTCGGTGGGAGATGAGATGTTGATTCGACACGATAGTGCCGATGGCAGCCGGGTTGTCAGGGTCAGCGGGGTTTACCAAGACGTCACCAGTGGCGGGTATACCGCCAAGATGCAGGGCGGGGGCAGCGGCGAGGCCCTGGGCTTCGTGATGTATGCCGACACCGCCGAGGATGTGGACCCGGGGGCCTTGGCTCGCGAGTACCACCAGAGCCACCCCTCGGCCAGCGTCATCCCCATGCGGGAATACATGACGCAGACACTGGCCTACGTCACCGATGCGTTTCGCAGTGCAGCGATCCTGGCGTATATTTTTGGCCTCGGTGTGGCCTTGTTGATCACGGTCCTTTTCCTGAAACTGCGCCTCGCCAAGGACCGGCCCACGATGGGCGTGCTCAGTGCCATCGGGTTCTCCTCGCACGAGCTCGCCATCCAGGTCAAGTTCAAGATCTTGCTCTGCGTGGTGGCCGGTACGCTCATCGGCGTTCTCGTGGCTGCGACGGTCGGGGAAGTCCTCGTCGGAGCCGCGATATCCCAAGCGGGGCTCGGGATATCCGCCTTGCACTTCATCCCCGTGCCGTGGCTGGTCTACCTGGTCTACCCGCTGAGCCTGATCGCTGCGGGATACCTCGGCGCCGTTGCGTTGACCTCACGATTGCACGCCGTCGACAAGAGCGCATGGCTCAAGGGATCACAGGAGTAAGCATGGAAAAGACCACGTCCGCAACGCTTGAATGCAGGGACCTCACCAAGACGTTCTATTCAACCGATCCACCGGCCCAGGTGCTCAACGGGATTGACCTCACGGTGGAAGCCGGTGAGTTCCTGGTCATCATGGGGGCCTCGGGCTCCGGGAAGTCGACCCTGCTCTACAGCATCAGCGGGATGGATCGTCCCACCAGCGGATCCGTCCTGCTCAAGGGGCGGGACCTGACATCGTTGGACGATACCCGGATGAGCCAGGTCCGGCTGACGCAGATGGGCTTCATCTTCCAACGGAGCCACTTTCTGGGGAACCTGAACATCCGTGACAATATCCTTCTCCCGGCGCTGAAGGCAGCACCGCACGATCGGGAAGCGGCGATCGCGAGGGTCGATGCGCTGATGGAAAGATTCGGCATCACGGGTATCAAGCGACACGGAATCACCGAGGCCTCGGGCGGGCAGCTGCAGCGCGCCTCGATTAGCCGTGCCCTGGCTTCGGAACCGGCGGTGCTCTTTGCCGATGAGCCCACCGGCGCCCTGAACAGCAGCATGTCGGAGGAGGTCATGGATTCGTTGAGCGATGTACACGCCGG
>JAUNVO010000072.1:0-8379 GCA_030540695.1 Micrococcaceae bacterium
CCCAGTGCCTGGGTGTGGAAGGCCTTCACATCGAAGTCCTCCCCGGCCCGGACGGCACGCTCATCGCGGATCTGTTCCCACAGGCGCTGCCCGACCTTGTACGAGGGGGCCTGGCCGGGCCAGCCGAGATAGCGGGTGAACTCGAAGTCCAGCTGCCCGCGGGAAATGTCCAGGTTCTTTTCCAGGAAAGCGTAGCCGCTATCGCTGTCCCAGGTACCCGATCCCCATGCCTCGGGGATCTCGAGTTCCAGGTGCACCCCGATGTCGAAAACAACCCGGGCGGCACGCATGCGCTGGGCATCGAGCATGCCCATGTAGTCACCGGGGTCGGAGAGGAAGCCCAGGTCGTGCATCAGGGATTCGGCGTAAAGCGCCCACCCCTCGCCGTGGCCAGAGACCCAGCAGGCGTGCCGGCGCCAGTTGTTGAGGGTGTCGCGGGCCATGACCGCGGTGGCGACTTGGAGGTGGTGGCCCGGGACCCCCTCGTGGTAGACGGTGGTGAGCTCGGCCCAGGTCGTGAACTGGTCTTCACCCTCGGGCACCGACCACCACATGCGCCCCGGACGGCTGAAGTCATCCGATGGTCCGGTGTAGTAGATGCCGCCCTCTTGGGTGGGGGCGATCATGCACTGGATCCTGTCCATCGGTGCGGGAATCTCAAAGTGGGTGCCGCCGAGGGCGGCCAGCGCGGCATCGGACTTCTCCTGCATCCACGCCTGCAAGGCCCCGGTTCCGTCCAACTGGCGGGAGGGGTCCTGGTTCAGGACCTCCTTGGCCTTCTCGATGGAGGCGCCGGGCAGGATCTGCTCCGCGACGCGTTCCTGCTCGGCGATGATCCTGGCCAGCTCGTTCACTCCCCAGGCGTAGGTCTCATCCAGGTCAACGGCCGAACCCAGGAAGCGGCGGGACATCAAGGCGTAGTATTCGCGCCCCACGGCGTCCTTTTCCGGTGCAAGCGGCAACAGCTCGCGCTCGAGCACCGTTCCAAGGCGCAGATAGGCGGCCTTGGCTGCCGCCGCACCCGAGGCCAGGTCCTCGCCGAGCTGCGGGTCCACCGCGCTGCCGGCTTCGGCCAGGGTGTCGAAGAAGCCGCCGTCCTTGGCATAGTCGCGAGACTGGGTGATCACGATGGAGACCTGGCGGGCTGCGGCGACCAGGCCGCGGGCGCCGGAGTCGCGCAGCGAGGCGATGTACCCGTCCAGCGCCGCCGGCACGTTGTGCATCCGCCGAGCAATGAAACCGTAGTGCTCGGAGGTCTCTTGCGGCATCAAGTCGAAAATGGCCCGCACGTCTTGGGCGGGGGATGCGATGTTGTTCAGCTCGGTCCAGCGCGTCTGGGCGATCTCGATGTCCAGGGAAAGCCGCTCGCGCATGGCATCAAGGGTGGTTTCGTCGATGGCGTCCACCGGGGCCAGCGGCTCGAGCTTCTTCAGTGCCTCGCGTGCAGCGGCGGTCATGGCAGCGACACCGGACGGCGAATAGTCCGAGTAGGCGGCCTCGTTGCCCGGCAGCCCGAGCTCGGTGGAGAATTCCGGATTGAGCTCGAGCAGGCGGGTGAAGTACTCGTTGGCGACGGCGTCAATGGCGCTGGGGGTGCGCACGGGTGTGGTGTTGGTCATGACACCAGCCTAGGCGCTTCTGAAAGCGTTATTGAAGATCTTGGTGGTGTTTTCCCCCGGTCGCTGCGCCAAGGACGTGGCGGCCGTGCCGCTAGTGGCGTCCGACCTTCCACGGCAGCGGGGCACCGTTCAGCTCCCGGCGCCGACGGATCCGCCCGCGCCGTAGCTGGGTGCCCGAGGGCACCTGGTCCTCGGTGTCCTGGCAGCCCAACGCGGAGACGATGGCGGCCAACACGGCGAGCTCTTCGGCCGTGGGGTTCCCGTGGGTGACCTGAAGGCAGGCCGAGGCGGCCTCGGGGGCAAGTTCAGCGTGTCGGTTATCAATCACAGCGGAATGTTCCCATGCTTCTTGGCCGGAAGGGCGGTGTGCTTGTCCCGTGTGGCGCGCAGTCCGCGCACGATCTGCAGGCGGGTCTCGGAAGGGGCGATGACGGCATCGACGTAGCCAAGTTCGGCGGCCTGGTAGGGGTTGAGCAATTCGGCCTCGTAGCCCTCGATGATCGCGGTGCGCTTGGCCTCCACATCGCCACCTTCGGTTGCAATCGCTGCGAGGTCGCGGCGGTAGAGGATGTTCACGGCTCCCTGGGCGCCCATCACCCCGATCTGCGCGGTGGGCCAGGCCAGGTTGATGTCGGCACCAAGCTTCTTGGAGCCCATCACGATGTACGCGCCGCCGTAGGCCTTGCGGGTGATGACCGTGAGCTTGGGCACGGTGGCCTCCGCGTAGGCGTAGAGCAGCTTCGCCCCGCGGCGGATGATGCCCTGGAATTCTTGGTCCTTGCCCGGCAGGAATCCGGGTACATCGACCAGGGTGAGGATCGGGATGTTGAAGGCGTCGCAGTTGCGCACGAAGCGCGCTGCCTTTTCGGAAGCGGCAATGTCCAGGGTGCCGGCGAACTGCATCGGCTGGTTGGCGACGATGCCGATGGTGGCGCCTTCGACGCGGGCGTAGCCGATCATCACGTTGGGCGCGTAGAGCGACTGCATCTCCAGGAAGATCCCGTCGTCCACGATGTGCTCGATGACGGTGCGCATGTCGTAGGGCTGGTTGGCCGAGTCGGGGACCAGCGTATCGAGGTCAAGGTCCTCGGCGGTGGGCTCCAGCTCCTCGTCGAACTCCACGGTGGGGGCATCGGAGATGTTGTTCGAGGGAAGGAACTCGAGCAGTTCCTTGCAGAACTCGATGGCGTCGGATTCGTCGGTGGCCAGGTAGGTGGCCGTGCCGGTGGTGGCGTTGTGCTGGCGCGCACCGCCGAGGGTCTCCATGTCGACTTCCTCCCCGGTGACGGTCTTGATCACGTCGGGGCCGGTGATGAACATGTGGCTGGTCTTGTCCACCATGATCACGTAGTCGGTCAGCGCGGGGGAGTAGGCGGCGCCGCCGGCGCAGGGGCCCATGATCAGGGAGATCTGCGGGACCACGCCTGAGGCGTGTACGTTGTTGCGGAAGATGTCGGCGAACATCGCCAGTGAGGCGACGCCCTCCTGGATGCGTGCGCCGCCGCCGTCGTTGATGCCCACGACCGGGCAGCCGTTGCGCAGCGCGAATTCCTGGACCTTGACGATCTTCTCGCCGTTGACCTGGGAGAGTGAGCCGCCGTAGACGGTGAAGTCCTGGGAGTACACGGCGACCTGGCGTCCGTCCACGGTGCCGTAGCCCGAGACCACGCCGTCGCCCAGCGGGCGCTTCTTGTCCATTCCGAAGGCGGAGGTGCGGTGCACGGCCAGCGCGTCGAACTCGATGAAGGAGCCCTCGTCGAGGAGCATCTCGATGCGCTCGCGGGCTGTGTGCTTGCCGCGGGCATGCTGCTTCTCGATGGCCTCGGCGCCCGAGGGTGCCTGGGCGAGGGCCTCGCGGCGACGGAACTCGGCGATCTTTCCTGCCGTTGTCGACAGGTCGATCGATTCCGTGGCGTCAGCGATGCTGCTCTGGGTCATCCCATGGCTCCCTTGAAGTAGTTACGTAGTAGGAAAGGCACAACAAGAATGCCACCTTGGCCAGTCTAATGAGGCTTTGGACCCAAATGTGTGTAGGAAAGCTACAAGATCGTGCCGTGTTGGGGGCCGACTCGTCCATAAAACAAGTTACTGGCAAGTAGCTTAACTGGCGGGAGTTCCAGTAACGTGACTCACATGAGTGAATCGAACCGTGACGTAATCGCCGCCAACTCCAAGTCGTTGAGGGGCAAAACCATCTTGATGAGCGGAGGCAGCCGCGGCATCGGGCTGGCAATCGCGCTGCGGGCCGCCGCGGAGGGCGCCAACGTGGCCATCATGGCCAAGACCGCGACCCCGCAGGCCAACCTCGAAGGCACCGTCTTCACGGCGGCCGATCAAATCACCGCGGCCGGCGGCCAGGGCCTGGCCATCGTGGGGGATGTGCGCAATGACGGGGACGTGCTTTCGGCCGTGGACCAGGCGGTCGAGCGTTTCGGCGGCATCGACGTGGTGGTCAACAACGCCTCGGCCATCGACCTGTCCAAGACCGGTGATGTCTCGATGAAGCGCTATGACCTCATGATGGACATCAACGTCCGCGGCACCTTCTTGCTCTCAAAGTCCGCGCTTCCGCACCTGCGCAAGAGCACCAACGGACACATCCTCACCCTCTCCCCGCCGCTTAACCTGGATCCGAAGTGGGCGGGGGAGCACCTGGCCTACACGATGGCCAAGTACGGGATGAGCATGACCACCCTGGGGCTGGCCGAGGAACTTCGCGGCACCGGCATCGGGGTCAACTCGCTGTGGCCTGCGACCCTGATCGACACCGCGGCCATCCGCAACATGCCCGGCGGGGAGCAGCTGGTCAAGGCCGCACGTTCCCCGCGCATCGTGGCGGACGCCGCCCACGCGATCCTCAGCAGCGACGCGGGAAGCTGCAGCGGAAACTTCTTCACCGACGAGGCCGTACTGGCCTCGGCGGGGATCAGCGAGCTTTCCGGGTATTCGATGGGCGCCCCGGAGTCCAGGCTGGTCCCCGATATCTTCCTGTAGGACTTGGACTGTGGGGCCCAGTGCCCCGGCACATGTGGCGCAGGGCCGATGGCTCGATAGTCTGGAGGGCATGAGCAACGAACCAAACCCCCCGCCGGCAGCAACACCAGCAAGATCCGATGCCGCCACGGCCGGCCGGCGCGCACCGGTGGAGGCTGCCGCGCTGCGCCGGGTGATGGACGATGCGCGGATGGGTGAGCTGTTCACCAGCGAACGGACCGGGTCCACCAACGATGACTTGGCCGCACGCGCGGCATCATCGGCGATGGCCAACCTGTCCGTGGAGAGCACCGAGGAGCAGGTGCAGGGCCACGGGCGGCTGGGACGGAGTTGGCAGGCCCCGGCCCGCAGCTCGCTGGCCGTCAGCATCTACTTCCGTCCGTCGGCGGGCTTTGACCAATCGGGGCTGGCCTGGCTTTCGATGCTCTGCGCCACCGCGATGGTGCAGACCCTGCGCCACGATGCCTCGCTGGCGGCCGGACTGAAATGGCCCAACGACGTGGTTGCCGGCGGCAAGAAGATCTGTGGACTGCTGGCCCAGCTGGTCATGACCGATGCCGGCCCGGTGGTGGTGGTCGGTGCCGGGTTGAACGTCAGCCTCAGCGCAGCGGAATTGCCGGTTCCCACGGCATCCAGCCTGGAACTGCTGGATGCGCAGGTGCTGGACCGGACACTGCTGCTTGGTGGATACCTGCGCCGGGTGGCCCACCTGTTCAGGGCCTTTGAGCGCGTCGGCGGCAACGCCTCGGCACACGCCGGGTATGCCCTGGAGGCGGCGGGTGCGGACCACGGCACCGGGCAGGAGGATGAAACCGCGGGCACGCTGCGCGAACTGGTGCGTTCGGTGATGGTGACGATCGGGCACCAGGTCGATGCGCACCTGCCCAATGGCAGTGTGCTGAGCGGCACCGCGGTGGACCTGGATGCCGAGGGGTCGTTGACGGTTCGCGAGCCAGACGGCACGCTGCACAACGTGCTCGCCGGGGACGTCTACCACCTGAGGCGCTCCGACGGCTCATACGCTTAAGCGGATCCCGAACCCACCGGAAGGCCAGAGCCTGCAGCCGCGGAAAACCGGACCGGTCCCGCGCGGCCCGGGTAGTTGGGATCGGTGTGCGGAACCAAAACGTCGGGGTGCCGGCTTTAGGATTGAAGAGGCAGGGCCGGCACGCATAACCGGTGAGTGCGTTGAAGGAGCCGGGACGTGAAGTTGGTATTGGGGAAGCGCGAGCGAGTGCTCGTGAAGACCCGCGCGCACCGACGGGTGCTGCGCGGTCCGCTCTGTGGTTTTCTGCTCTTGCTGGCCGGCGGCTGCTACCTGGGTGGATGGCTGCTGCGCACGGACCTGGCCCCCTGGGCACACGAGGCGAGACCGCTTTTGCTGGCGCTGCTGTTGAGCGTGTTTTCCGTGCTGCTGGTCATCTGGTGCCTGCGCCCCTGGCTGCGCTGGGCCAACAGCTACATCTTCCTGACCACCGAACGCATCGTGACCAAGCGTGGACGCGGACGCGGAGGACAACATTCCATCGGGTTATACGCAATCCACGATATCGTTGCTGTGGTGAGGGCCAACGCGCCGGAGAAGGCCCCCGGGACGCTGGCGGTGGTGATGGCCGAACAGAGATTCAACATCCCCCACGTCCCCGCGGTCGCCCTCATGCGGGGCTATTGCATCGGGGCGATCACCGCACTGCCACACTTCCCACGGCTTGATGGTGTAAACATGGAAGAAGGCGGCGCAGGCCCGTCGGTGGATCCAAGGCACCAGGCACGCCCCCAGCAGCACCCCGAACAACCAGAATGGACTGAGCATGAGTGAGCGGTCGCCCGCGACGGACACCCAACCCGTCGCGCCCACCGCTGCCCGCGATGCGGCACGTGCCCAAAGACAGCCGGCGGATACCGCCGGGAACCAACCCGTGGACCCCAACAGTCCTTCGCGCACTGCGCCGGTGCCCGCGGAAAACGAGATCGAGCCCGCGCTCGCCGACCCGTTGGCGGACCTGGTGGAGGCCATGCGACGCCCCGAACAGGCCGATGAGAGCACCCCCGGCTCGACACGGGACGCGGTGCACGATTTGGAACGCCGACTGCTGGGCGCCGAACGCACGATGCGCCAGCGCGAAACGGCTGCCGGCGCCGGGGTTTCGCTGCTCTCGGCGCGCAAGCTGTGGCGAGCCATCGGATTCCCCAACCTGGGCGACGAAGAGGTCTTCTTCACCACCGTGGACCAGGACGCGCTGAAGTTGATGATCGACATGGTCCGCGAGGGGAAGCTGACCGAGGAAACCGCGATCTCGCTGACCCGATCCATCGGCCAAATGACGGACCGCATGGTCGTCTGGCAGGTCGAGGCGCTGGTCGAGGACATGGTGCAGAACCAAAAGATGAGCGATCCGGAGGCCCGCCGCAACCTGGTGAACCTGCTGCCCGAGCTCATCGATCCGCTCGAACAGCTGCTGGTCTACTCCTGGCGCCGGCAACTGAACGCTGCCGTGCACCGGCTGGCCATCCGTGCCGAGACGGGCTTGGCGGCCTCGGCGGAGGGGCGCGACGGCTCCGAGGACGATGCGCCGCTGCCGTTGGCCCGGGCCGTCGGCTTTGCCGACCTGGTCTCCTACACCTCGCTCTCGCGCCGGATGAACGAACGCACGCTGGCCCAGCTGGTGCAACGCTTCGAATCCAAGTGCGCGGAAATCATCTCCATCGGTGGCGGCCGGCTGGTGAAGACCATCGGTGACGAGGTGCTCTTCGTGGCCGAGACCCCGCAGGCCGGGGCCCAGATATCCCTGACGATGTCCAAGGAGTTCGCCGCCGATGACCTGCTGCCCAACACCCGCGTCTCGATGGTCTGGGGCCGCATCCTCTCCAGGCTCGGCGATATCTACGGGCCGACGGTGAACCTTGCCGCCCGGTTGACGGCGCTGGCCGAGCCGGGCACGGTGCTCACCGACGAACTCACCGCCTCCACGCTGGCAGGGGACGACAGGTTTGTGCTGCACCCCCAGGAAACCACGGCCGTGCGCGGATTCGGGGATGTCACCCCGGTCCGGTTGGCCCCGGGCACCGGCTCGGGATTGGTGTTGGACTAGATGCGCTACGGATTTGGGTACCTGCGGGCGGCGGCGGCAACCGACATCGGGTTGCGCCGCGCCGTCAACGAGGACGCGGTGTTGGAAGCCGGGACCATGTTCGCCGTGGCCGACGGCATGGGAGGGCACGAAGCCGGCGACCTGGCCTCGTCCCTGGGCCTGCAGTCGCTGAACGAGCTCGCCATCGGCGGGCAGGCAACGGCAGCTACGCTTGCCGGGCGCCCCGGTGGCGAACCGAAACCGCTGCCGCGTGCGCGCGAGGTGCTGGCCGCGGTGTCCACTGCCGATGCCCGGATCCGCCAAGCCATCGGATCACGCGGCGGAACGACGCTGTGTGCCCTGGCGTTGGTGCGCGTCGAGGACGGCGGGAACCCTTGGCCGGTGGCCGAATCCCCAACCCCCGGGACCGCTGCGCTGCCGGCAGCCTCCGCCCCGACCCCGCCGGCGCCGACCCGGACCGAGGCCCTGCACCTGCCGATCGCGGCCATCGGCGAACCGCGCTACCTGGATGGCACCCAGGAATCGGACGATGAATCCGGGACGGCGGAAGAGGCCGAACCCACGACCGATGTGTTGCCGCGCGCGGTGATCGACGCGTCACGCACGCCCGATCCGGGCGCGGCTGCCAACCCGGTGGCCAACACCTCCCACAAGGTCACGCCGTTGCCCGGACC
>JAUNVO010000072.1:8479-13497 GCA_030540695.1 Micrococcaceae bacterium
CCGGACCGGAAGCGGGCACCGAGCGGCTGATGCTGCTCAACGTCGGGGACTCGCGCGGCTACCGGTTGCGCGCAGGTGTCCTGACCCAGCTCACCAGGGATCACTCCGCCGTCCAGGAACTCATCGACTCCGGGATCATTTCCGAGGCCGAGGCCCGCATCCACCCGCAACGCAACCTGATCACCCGGGCCCTGGGCACCGGCGGGAACTCGAACCCCGACACCCAGTTCCACATCCCGCGCCCCGGGGACCGCTACCTGCTGTGCACCGACGGACTCACCGGTGAAGTCGAACACGGCGCAATGCAGCGGATCCTTGACCAGGTCCCCGATCGGGACGAAGCCGTGGGCAGGCTCATCGACGAGGCACTGGCCAGCGGCGGCCGGGACAACATCTCTGTGGTCATCATCGATATCGTGGCCCCCGAGGACTGAACCCAAGAGCCCGTGCCCCGACCCGCCACACGCCCATCGGCTCCCGGCACCGCTCGGGAAGGTTTCTGGGGCAAAATGGAGTGGTGAACCCCGAAGACCCGACCCAGCATCCAGTCCCGACCCAGCCTTCCCGCGGCGAGGAGCCCTCCGCCGCGGAAACCGGGGCTCTTGAAGCCCCCGGCCCGGAGATTCCCGGCGAGGGGCTGCGCGAGGAATACCAGCAGCTGATCGACGAGGTCCGCAAGCACCGTGCGGCGTACTACCTCGAGGACGCCCCGCTGATCTCCGATGCCGAGTTCGATGTCCTGTACTCGCGACTGGAACTGATCGAGGCCCGGCACCCGGGGATCGTCGCCAATGATTCTCCCACCCAGGAAGTCGGCGGCGAGGTCTCGGCCGCCTTCTCCCCGGTGGAGCACCTCTCGCGCATGTACTCCCTGGAGGATGTCTTCTCCCTCGAGGAGGTCACCGCCTGGGGAGAGAAGACCGAGGCCAATGCGGCACTGCGGGCCGCCGGCCACGAGCTCAAGTGGCTCTGCGAGGTCAAGATCGATGGGTTGGCGGTGAACCTGCTCTACCGCCATGGCAAGCTGGTGCGCGCGGCGACGCGCGGGGACGGGACCACTGGTGAGGACGTGACACACAACGTGCTCACCATCAAGGTCATCCCCACACAGCTCGCCGGGGAAAACTGGCCCGAGGAGGTCGAGGTCCGCGGGGAGATCTTCATCCCCTCGGCCGACTTCGCTTCCTACAACGAGGCGCTCATCGAGGCGGGCAAGGCGCCGCTGGCCAACCCCCGCAATGCCGCGGCCGGTTCGCTGCGGCAAAAGGACCCCGCCGAGACCGCCAAACGACCGCTGAAGATGTTCGTCCACGGTTTCGGCGTGCGCCAGGGGTTGGAGGCCAAGACCCAGTCGGAGACCTATGGCCTCATGGAATCCTGGGGCCTGCCGGTATCCCCGTACTCCAAGGTCGTCGACACCCTGGATGAGGTGCTGGGGTTCATCAAGGACAACGGCGAGCACCGCCATGACCTGCTCCATGAGATCGACGGGATCGTGGTGAAGGCCGACTCCTTCGAAATCCAGCGGAACCTCGGCTTCACCTCCCGGGTTCCACGCTGGGCCGTGGCCTACAAGTACCCGCCGGAGGAAGTGAACACCGTGTTGCGCGACATCCAGGTGCAGGTGGGGCGCACCGGCCGCGTCACCCCCTTTGGCATCATGGACCCCGTGCTGGTCGCCGGATCCACGGTGAACCGTGCGACGCTGCACAACCAGGACGTCGTCAAGGCCAAGGGCGTGCTGATCGGGGACACCGTGATCCTGCGCAAGGCCGGGGACGTGATTCCCGAAATCGTCGGACCCGTCATGGCGCTGCGCGCCGGCAACGAGGAGAACCTGCGCGAGTTCGTCATGCCCACCCACTGCCCTTCCTGCGGTGAGCCACTGGCCCCGGCCAAGGAGGGCGACGTGGACATCCGCTGCAACAACGCCCGCTCCTGCCCGATCCAGCTCACCGAGCGCGTCGCCCACCTGGGCGGACGCGGAGCCTTCGACATCGAGGCGCTGGGCTACGAGGCCGCACAGGCGCTGACCATCGGACACGGCAAGGACCCGGCCGAAAACGGGGGAGTGACCATCCCGGCCGGCCCCGGTCCGCTGAGTAACGAATCCCGGGTATTCGACCTGGCCGCCGGGAACCCCGATGCCACCCTGCGAGAGGCACTGGCCGAGGTCAAGGTGTGGCGCGAGATCCGTTCCAAGGGCACCGGCACGGGCAAATTCGCGCTGGTGCCGTACTTCTACTCCAAGGCCACCGCAAAAAAGGAATCGGGTCCCACCAAGACCACGCTCAAGCTCTTCGACGAGCTGGAGAAGGCCAAGGCGAAGGACCTCTGGCGGGTGATGGTCGCGTTGTCCATCAGGCATGTGGGGCCCACCGCCTCGCGTGCCCTGGCCACCAGGTACGGCTCGATGGACGCAATCACCGGGGCGATCGGTGCCGAGGGCGCCCGGGAGGCGCTGGCCGAGATCGACGGGGTGGGCGCGATCATCGCCGACGCGCTGATCGAGTGGTTCGAGATCGATTGGCACCGGGAGATCATCGCGGCATGGTCCGCGGCGGGGGTGCGGATGCGCGACGAGCAGGACGAATCGATCATCAAGCACCTTGCGGGGATGAGCATCGTGGTGACCGGCACGCTGCCGACCTACAGCCGCGACGCGGCCAAGGAAGCGATCATCATCCGCGGCGGCAAGGCGGCGGGCTCGGTCTCCAAGAACACCTCCTACCTGGTGGCCGGGGAGGCTGCCGGGTCCAAGCTGGACAAGGCGGTGGCACTGGGTGTGCCGGTGCTCGACGAGGAAGGATTCGACCTGCTGCTTGCCTCAGGTCCCGAGGCCGTCGAAGGCCGCCCCAACCCCGGGACCTGAGCGGGCAGGGACGCGGCACACGCGGCCCAGGGCCCAGGCACCACACACACTTCCCCACCACACAAGGAGCAGCACATGAGCACCAACCCCAAACACCTGCACGCGGCAAGCGAAGAGGCCGGAACGCGTGCCGGCCAGGACGCGGCGCTGCGTCGGGAGCTGTTGGCCGTGGCCCGCGAGGCGGCGGCGGCAGGTGCCGCGGTGCTCGCCGGACGAGGCAGGGGCCGCATCGAGACGGACACCAAGAGCGCCGACGGGGATTGGGTCACCGACTTTGACCGCCGGGCCGAAACCGCGGTGCGCGAGGTGATTGCCGCTGCCCGCCCCAACGACTCCATCAGCGGGGAGGAGTACGGGCGCACCGTACCGGGGAGCCCGTCGGGCTACCGTTGGTCGATCGACCCGCTGGACGGCACGGCGAATTTCGTGCGCGGCATCGTCTACTACTGCACCTCGGTGGCCGTGTTCGGCCCGCTGGAGGATGCGGCGGGAGCAACGGCGAAGGCTGAAACGTCCGCGAAGCAGAAGCCGGTGGCACCGGAGGGGAACACGCTTGCCGCTGACGGGGCGGCGATGGATGCGGGCACCCACGCCTGGCTGGCAGCTGCCATCAACGCGCCGGCGCTGGGCACCGAGTACTACGCGGCCGCCGGGGAGGGGTCCTGGCTGGTGGATTCAACGCAGCCCACCGGGTCGGTGGCCGGGCGCGGGGGCCGGGCCATGCGGGCCCAGCGCCTGCACGGGGCACACCCCGATGCCCAGGGAAAGCTGCTGGCCACCGGATTCGGATACGATGCGGACCGCCGACAGTTCCAGGTGGGCGCGCTGCTGGGGTTGATGCCGTCCTTCGCCAATGTGCGCCGGATCGGCTCGGCCGCCCTTGACCTGTGCCTGGTCGCCGACGGCACGCTCGATGGCTACGCGGAGTACGGAACCCAGGAATTCGATTGGGCCGCCGGTGCGCTGATCGTCGCGGAAACGGGGTTGCCGGTGTTGCGCCCGCGCACCGATCCCGGATGGCAAGCCGCCGGCCACCTTGATTTCGACGCCTTGCCTACCGAGCAGGTCCAAGATCCCGCCGGCACGACGGTGCAGACAAAGAAGTAGTTCCGCGCCCGCAACCGGGCTCTGCGGTAGGCCAAGGCAGAGGGCCCGTCACCCGGCGGATCAACCACCGGGGGAGGGGCCCTTCTCCGCGTTGCGGCCCGGGACGAGATGGCCTTCCCGGGTGCCTTGGCGTGGAATCGCTAGATGCCGAACTGCAGGCCGGCGGAGCAGTCGTCGTAGTACTCGCGGTTCGTCAATCCGGCGGCGGCGGCTTCGTCGAGCACCACCACGGCGTCCGGGTGCAGCTGCAGCACCGAGGCCGGGCATGCCGAGGACAGCGGCCCCTCCAAAGCGGTCGCGATCGCTTCGGCCTTGTGCGCGCCGGTGGCAACCAACACCAGGCGGCGCGCATCCAGGATGGTGCCCAGACCCTGGGTCACCGAGTGGGTCGGAACCGAATCGATCCCGTCGAAGAAGCGGGCATTGTCTTGGCGGGTCTTGGCCGAGAGCCGCTTGATGCGCGTGCGGCTGCGCAGCGATGAGCCGGGCTCGTTGAATCCGATGTGGCCGTTGGCCCCGATGCCCAGGATCTGGACGTCGACTCCCGCGGCGGTGATCGCCGCGTCGTATTGGGCGGCCTGGGCGCGGATCTGTGCCTCTGAATCGCCGAATCCGTCAGGAGTGTTCAGGTTCTCCTCACGCACCCCGATGACCTGGCAGAGTTCGCGGACCAAGGTCTGGCGGTAGGACTGCTCGTGGGTGCCCTCGAGCCCCACATATTCATCCAGCGCAAAGGCCAGCGTGTCGGTGAAGTCGGCAGTGCCGTTGGACACGGCCTTGGCCAGTTCGCCGTAGAGGCCCAGCGGGGTGGACCCGGTGGCAACGCCCAGGACGTTGTTGCCGGAAGTGCGCGAAGCCAGCCCGTCAAGCACGGCCGTGGCGGCGAACTGTGCGGCTTCCTCGGCGGTGGCGGCGATCAAAACTTCCATGTGTGTGTTCCCTTAAGTCGATCCTTGGTTGGTCAACGGTGCGGCAAAACCGCAGAGTTGCATCGACCTAGAGCTTAACCCGTGTGCCGCGGAGCTTCCCAACCGGGGCG
>JAUNVO010000384.1 GCA_030540695.1 Micrococcaceae bacterium
GTTGTTCCTCGCTCCGGGCTCCCCGGCCATGCTCAGCCGGACGTTGCCATCAGCCGTATGTTCAACTGCAGCAATCCGATACCCCTGTCGCAGACGTCACTGTCGGGTTGTTCGTGGTTGTCGGCGTAAACGCGCCTTCAAACCCCGTTGAGCATCGATGCTCCCCATCACTGGGTCATAGCGCCCTTCGTACGATCGTCAGCCCCACCCGCATTCGAATCATAATTAGAAAGCCTGTCATAACGATTTTTGAAGACATAGTCGACGAAAACCTATTGACAGTATTCGGTCTGACGCAATCCACCGCCTTTTGGCTTTATCCCAAGTAAATACCAAACCTTGCTCGCCCCGTCGAGTGTCGAATCTACTAGTTGAAGTTTATTCACTTCCTCATCCGGTGCCTCTGGTGAGGAGGCCATGCTAGATCAATCGCTTGCACTACTGCGGCAACCAAAAATCCCGAGCCGAAATTGCGCCTTCTACCAAGAATGAGGTGAGTATGCACGACGCGATTTGCGCCCATGGTCAGCTTCACCGTCGATGGTTCCACTTATCAAGGGTCCAGTGACGCACCTGGGCCAGGCATACTTTTTGTCCAATAAACCCACGTTGTGGCCGCTAACCCCTAATCCCTATAAGCCTCAATATGGGGTTAGCGGCCACAATGTGTGTATGGAAAGTGGCTCCCGCCCAGTGACCATATGGGATGCAATACCGTCCACATGCTTTGAAAGCATGTGTTGTGAAGGTTCCAGCAAATCAGCCCCGATGTGGTGTATGCACTCAGAAGCTCGTGAAGAACGGTAAAACCAGCTCAGGGCGAACCCGCTGGCGGTGCAAACAGTGCGGCGCATCGAGCACCCAATCCAGAGAAGACCTCAGCAGACGTGCCGAATTCACGGTGTTCCTGGCATGGATCAACGGCAAGCAGCGCCAAGAAGCTCATGCGACCTCCGAGCGAACGTTCCGGCGCCGTGCCCAGTGGTGCTGGAACGTCATCCCCGAAGCACCAGTGACCGGAGAAATACATCAGCAGATCATGCTTGACGGCACCTATTTCAATGGATGGTGCGTGCTGATCGCCTACACCGGCTCCCACGTTGTTGCCTGGCAGTGGTGCGACCGAGAAAAGCACGCTTCATGGTCCGCGTTGCTCCAACGTATTCCCGCCCCGGCCGTGGCCATCGTCGATGGCCACAAGGGCCTGGAAAGCGCCCTGAAGCAGCACTGGAAAGAGACCCGTGTCCAACGGTGCATGTTCCATATCCAGCAAAACATCCGCACCCACCTCACGATGCGTCCCAAGCTTGATGCTGGCAAGGAACTACTGGCCTTGACCAAAACGCTGACCCCGATCGAAGACCTCGATCAGGCCGCGGCATGGATGGGTGAGTTCGCGTCTTGGACTGCCCGCTGGGAAGGATTCCTGAGGCACCGGACCTATGCGAAGAAGAACACCGCCAGGCCCTCCCACGTCCCTGCGGGTCAGACGTGGTGGTACACGCACCTGCGGCTGCGCAGGGCCCGGGCGACATTGGCCACCGTGGTGGCTTCGGGGCACCTGTTTACGTGGCTGAGCACCAGCGTGGAAAGCCAGCGCGTGGATCGCACGACCAGTCCGTTGGAGGGCGGTATCAACGCAGGAATCAAACACCTTCTACGAGACCATAGAGGCCTCAGCGATACCCATGCCCAGCGAGCCGTGGATTGGTATCTCTACCAACGAACCGAGGCACGGCAAGACCCGTGGCAGTTGGTGCGGCCCGAACATTGGAAGCCAGAGCGCAAGCATGTGGTGGTCGTTGAGGAGCCCGTCGGTCCGGCTGTTTACGACACGGCGTTCAGTGCCGAGGATGGCAACGGCATCCAGAAAGGATGGGGAGGAAGGA
>JAUNVO010000385.1 GCA_030540695.1 Micrococcaceae bacterium
TGAAGAACGCGGTGGACCTGGTGGGCGAGCTGGTGGAAGAGGTCGATTTCGCCGTCAACGAGCAATGCCACGAATACGATGAATGCGGCCTCTACGACCCGTTGCTGGCTGCCGGCAAGGCGGTGGTCGTCTTGGAGTACCACGTGGACGCGAAGCAGGTCTGTGGTGACGTGCCGCGGGGCATGGAAGTGCTCTTCAAGCCCCTTGGGCTGGGTGCCGAGCGCGGCACCTGCTGGGCCGGAGACGCGGAATGATCGGTTCCACGTCACCGGCAGCGGCGTGGCCTACTCCTTGCTCATGTTTTTCCACCAGGTCGTGGGATCGGTGACCTTGAAGCGCCGGCCAGTCATGGAGCTGGGAACGATGCGCACGAACTGTTCCTTGGGCCCGGACTCCCACGGGAAAAGCATCAAATCGAAGGTGTCCAGGGTTTCCTCGATGCCGCCAAAGAGCTCGGCCTCGCCCTCGACCATGACCGACCAGGCAACGCCGGTTTCCTGGTTCACCCCGTCGGCCTCGAAGGCGACGTGGGGCTGGGCGCGCAACGTATCGAGTTTCGTGCCCGGCCCGGTGCGGAAAACCACCGTGCCGTGGTCGATGGTGAAGTTGATGGGGAAGATTTGCGGGCGGTCGCCGGTGCTCACGGCCAGGTGGCCGACCGAAACCGCGCGGAGCAGCTCAAGGCACTGGTCGGATTCGAGCCGTTCGGTGTCGGGGTGGTGTTGTTTCTCATCCATGCTCCGAGCCTACGTGTGGACGCCCCAACTGAGAAGGGCTGAAGACCAAAAAGCAGGTTTGACTATGTACGGCCCGGCATTGGGTAACGATGCTGCGTAGAAGGGAGGAGGCGGGAAACCCATGGTTTCCCGCCTCCTCCCCGACCAAGCACGCCCGAGCTTGGGCCCTATGAATCCTTCGGCTTCGGCTTGTGCCTGAGCTCGTCCTCGATTTCCTTGCGCTCACGCCGGGTCAGCGGGATCTGGCCGGTGGCCGGGTTGACCAGCGCGCCGGGCGCAGCCGGGGTGCCCGTTGGTGCCTGGGCTGCACCGGCGGACGCTCCGGCGAGGGGGCTCGAGGTGACCTTCGGGGCGACCATCTCGGCCGGGACCTCCAGACTTGCACCGGCCACGGCCATGACCTCTTCGGTGATGGGGTGGTTGCCGTGGCGCTGGGCCCGGCGGGTGGCGGAGCGTTCCTTGGCGCCTTCGACCAGGTGGTAGAGCACCGGAACCAGGATCAACGTCAAGGCGGTGGAGGAGACCAGTCCGCCAATGACCACCACGGCCAGGGGCTTGGAAATGAACCCGCCCCCGCCGGTGAGGCCCAGGGCCATCGGCACCAGGGCGAAGATCGTTGCCAGTGCCGTCATCAGGATCGGGCGCAGGCGCTGCCTGGCACCGTGGTAGATGGCATCTTGCAGGTTCATCGCCGGGTGCCCGTCGCGCGGCATCCTGTACTGGTTGATCAAGTCGATGAGCACGATCGCGTTGGTGACCACGATGCCCACCAGCATCAGCATGCCGATCAGCGAGGGCAGCCCCAGCGGGACACCGGTGATCAGCAACAGCCCGATGGCGCCGGTGGCCGCAAACGGGATGGAGACCAGCAGGATCAGCGGCTGCACCAGCGACTTGAACGTGGCGACCATGACCACGTACACGATGGCGATGGCCGCCAGCAGTGCCAGGTAGAGCTGGGCAAAGGACTCGGCCTGTTCGGTGGCGGCACCGCCTAGCTCTGCGGTGGCTCCCTCGGGAAGCTTGAGCGTGTCCAGGCGCTTGGTGACCTCCGCGGAGACCGTACCCAAATCGTTCTCGCCCGGGGTGATCGAAACGGTGGCGATCCGCTCCCCGTTGGAGGAGGTGATGGTGGCCGGGGACTCGGTGCG
>JAUNVO010000073.1 GCA_030540695.1 Micrococcaceae bacterium
TAGAGCGCGACCTTGCCAAGGTCGAGGTCGCGAGTTCGAACCTCGTTGTCCACTCCAAGGTATAGGGTGTGTGGTTTTTTCAAACCACACACCCTATATTCTTTTAACCGAAACCACTCGTGCATCTCTGGAACCCGGATGTCATGCGTCCGGCCCGACAAGCTGACAGCTCGGGAATTCCGAACGGTATTTCCGGCAAATGTGCTTGAATCGCCGATGACTCGGCATAAGATGTTTCACAGACGGGGACGGCCATGGTCCCCATTATCGAGAGGAGGTCCCTTTGTCTGTTTTTGACGAGCTGAAGGGCAAGGCCGACGGACTGAAGGAAAAGGCATCGGAGTTGATCCATGACAACGCGGAGAAGCTCGGTGGTGCCATCGACAGTGCGGGAGACTTCATCGACGAAAAGACCGGCGGAAAGTTCGCCGAGCACGTCGATAAGGTTCAGGACGGAGCCAAAAACCTCCTCAACAAGAATGAGGACGACGGTACACCAACCGTCTAGGACTCAACCTGGTTCTCTAGGACATTTGCCCTAGGCACGACAAACGGGTGCCGGTACCGCCGCGAGGTGGAACCGGCACCTGTCGTTTGCAAGGAAAACAACGCTTTGACATCGATCTCTTTACCCCGCCCTTCACTGAAGCCCTCACGGACCCAACCGATCATGGCCGGGCTTGTCACGGCACTGGTCGGATACACCTCCTCCTTTGCCGTCGTGTTGGCCGGGCTCAAGGCGGTGGGCGCCACCGACGCCCAGGCGGCCTCCGGCTTGTTCGCCCTCACCCTTGCGTTGGCCATCTGCGCGATCGCGTTGGCGTTGTTCACCAAACGTCCCATCACCACCGCATGGTCCACCCCTGGTGCTGCCCTGCTGGCCGGCGCCGCGGGCCTGAATTTCGGCTGGAACGAGGCAGTGGGAGCCTTCATCATGACCGGTGTGCTGATCGCCGCCACCGGCGCCATCCCCTGGCTGGGCCGGCTTCTGGCCGCGATCCCCGTGTCGCTGGCCCAGGCGATGCTCGCCGGCGTGCTGCTCAAGCTCTGCCTGGCTCCATTCGTGGCCTTGTCCACCATCCCGCTCCATGTCGCGCCTGTCATCGTGGTCTGGCTTCTCTTCCTGCGGCTGAGCCCGCGTTGGGCGGTTCCTGCCGCCATGGCCGCCGCCTTGGGGATTGCCGGATTCTCCATGGCCCAGGCAGGCGCCTCCGGGGTGATGGGCGAGCTGCTGCCCACGCTTCATTTCACGGCTCCAGCTTTCAGCCTCGAGTCCTTCCTGGCAATCACCCTGCCACTGTTCGTGGTCACCATGGCCTCACAAAACGTACCCGGAGTGGCAGTGCTCGCCAGCTTCAACTATGAGACCCCTTGGCGCGCTTCAATGCTCTCCACCGGCATTGGCAGCTCGTTGGCAGCACTTTTCGGTGGGCATGCCATCAATCTTGCGGCTATTTCGGCGGCGCTTGCCGCCGGGGACGAAGCCGGGGAGGACCGCTCCAGGCGGTGGATCGCGGCGGTGTCCTCGGGCGGGTTCTACATCATCCTTGGCTTGGCGTCCGCGGCCATCACGGCCTTGGCCACGGCAAGTCCGGAGGGCCTGCTCGAAGCCGCGGCGGGCCTGGCACTGCTGGGAACATTGGGCGCCTCGGCGTCCTCCGCCCTCGCCGATCCCACCAGCCGCATGAGCTCGCTTGTGGCATTCCTGATTGCCGGGTCGGGACTGAGCTTCGCCGGCATCGGCGGGGCCTTTTGGGCTCTGCTCGCCGGCCTGGCCCTGCGCCTCCTGATCGAGCGCAAACGCCACTAGGCACGGAGCCTACGAAGGCATGCAAAAAGGCCGTGCTCCACGCCTCAGCACCACCCAAACCACAGGGTTCGGGGAGGATCAGGGCTAGGGGCCACGGCCTTTTCAGTGCGGCTACAGCTCCGGCTCGCCGGCCTGGCCCTCGCGCGCCAACGCAGTGAGACGTGAGACAGCACGGAAGTACTTCTTCTGGTATCCCCCGGCCATCATTTCCGGGGTGAAGAGTTCGCTGAAAGGCTTGCCGGAGGCGACGATCGGCACATCCTTGTCGTAAAGCCGGTCAGCCATCACGACGAACCGCAACGCAACCCCCTGCTCGGTGATCGTATCCACGTTGTGAAGCACCAGGACATCGACGTCGGCAAGCATGGCGCGGTATCGGCTGGGGTGGACCTTGGAGAGGTGCGCGACCAGATCCTGGAACTCGTCGATCGCGTAGGTCTTCTCCCCGTAACGTTCAACGGCAAACCCCTCGATGGCGTCATCGGCCAGCGGGGTCGGGGCGTCGGGCAGCCCGCGGTGGCGGAAATCCACCCCGTCGACACGGTGCACGTCGAATTGCTCGGAGAGGACCTTGATCTCGCGCTGGAAGTCCACGGCGGCGAAACGGCCCTCACCCAGGGCCCCGGGCAGGGTGTTGGAGGTTGCAGCAAGTTTGACGCCCGCGTCGGAGAGCTCTCGCATCAACCGGGACATCAGGACGGTGTCTCCCGGGTCATCGAGCTCGAATTCATCGATGCACACCAGCGAGTAGGTGCTTAGCACCTCCACCGCCTGGCGGAATGACAATGCACCGACAAGGTTCGTGTACTCGACGAACGTGCCAAAGGCCTTGCGGCCCGGTGCAAGGTGCCACAGTGCGGCAAGCAAGTGGGTCTTGCCCACACCAAATCCACCGTCGAGGTAGATACCTGATTTCTCCACCGACTTCTTGCCGAACAGCTTTGAGAGGAAGCCCGACTTGGAACTGCCGATGGTCGCGGCGAACGCCTTGAGCTTGGTCACTGCCTCGGCCTGCGTGGGCCAGGCGGGATCTGGCCGGTACGTGTCAAAAGAAACTTCGCCGAAACGGTACGACGGGTGGAAATCGGCAAGCAGCTCGTCAATCGAGACCGTGGGGGTCCGTTGGGAAAGATGGGTAATCGTGGCCATACGGCTGGACGGTCCTTAAATCTTCGGAAGGCGGTGACTGGCGTATTCTGGCGCAAGGACGCGCCCCCGCCATTTTATGCCCATGGATCGGGCATCCCCTAAATGCATGGGCCGCATCGGGTGCTTATAGCGTATTTGTGGACGCTTGAAGCGAAATATGGCCCCCGATGACTTTCCCGCACGGACTGACGCCCCCGCTGTGGCTAGGCTGGAAGCAGAACCATCCCCCACTTTTGTTGCGAGGTCAATCAATCATGAGCCTGCCCATCGACTCCAATCCAGCTTTTGCCGACTACGCCCACCCCGAACGACTGGTGTCCACGCAGTGGCTGGCGGACAACCTGTCCACCCCGGGACTGGTTGTTGTCGAATCCAACGAGGACATCCTGCTCTACGACAGCGGCCACATCCCCGGAGCCGTCAAGATCGACTGGCACACCGAGCTCAATGACGAGGACACCCGCGACTACGTCGATGGAAGGGGCTTCGCCGAGTTGATGGCGGCCAAGGGCATCAGCCGCGATTCCACAGTCGTTATTTACGGCGACAAGTCCAACTGGTGGGCTGCCTACGCGCTGTGGGTCTTCACCTTGTTCGGCCACGAGGATGTCCGGTTGGTCAATGGCGGCCGAGACAAGTGGATCGCCGAGGGTCGTGAGGTCACCCGCGAGAAGCCCGCGATCATCCCCGCAAACTACCCGGTCATCGAACGCAATGATTCGCTCATTCGTGCCTTCCTTCCCGAGGTGCTTGAACACTTCGGCAAGCCGATGATCGATGTGCGCTCTGTCGAGGAATACACGGGCGAACGCACTCACATGCCGTCCTACCCCGAGGAAGGCGCGCTTCGCGGCGGGCACATCCCCTCGGCGGCCTCCGTGCCGTGGGCGCGTGCCGCAGCCGAGGATGGCACGTTCAAGTCGCGTGCCGAACTCGAAGCCATCTACCTCGATGAAGCCGGGTTGGCCCCTGGCGATGACATCATCGCCTACTGCCGCATCGGTGAGCGTTCCAGCCACACCTGGTTCGCCCTGCAGTTCCTGCTCGGTTTCGAAAACGTGCGCAACTACGACGGCTCCTGGACCGAATGGGGCAATGCCGTCCGCGTGCCGATCGTGAAGGGCGCCGAACCCGGCGCCGTTCCTGCCGGATTCGGGGCCTAGGCGCATGAATGAAATGCCACAGGCGCTGATGGAGATCGTCGAAGACTTCCAGTCCGTGACCGAGCCCGAGCGCTTGGAGATGCTCCTTGACTTCTCCGACGAGCTTCCCGAGCTCCCGGCACGCTTTGCGGATCACCCCGATCTGCTGGAGCAGGTGGTTGAATGCCAGACCCCGCTGTTCCTGACCATCGAGGTCGAGCCGGCCGGGGAACACAAGGTTTCTCTCTTCTTCTCGGCCCCGCCCGAGGCCCCCACCACGCGCGGGTTCGCCTCGGTGCTGCATGAGGGGCTCGACGGCCTGCCCGCCGCACAGGTCCTTGCCGTCCCCGATGACATGCCGAACCAGCTAGGCCTGACGCGGGCGTTGACACCTTTGCGGCTACGTGGCATGAGCGCGATGCTTGGAAGGATCAAGCGACAGGTCAGCGAGCGTCTCGCCGCTGCCGACAGCTAACCTGCGAACCACCTGGATGACTGGGGCGTCGGCTTCGGCCGGCGCCCGGTTCCCGTTAACACCTCCTGCGAACAGTGAAAGGTCCCCCGGCCCATGGCCACGAAGAAGCATGCGCACTCCACAGGCACACCGGCGACGGTGTTGCTGGATCGCGAGTCACTCCCCTACAAGCTGCACACCTATGTGCACGCGCCGTCGGCGAGCAGCTACGGGCTCGAGGCCGCGGAACTCCTGGGTATTGAGCCATCAAAGGTCTTCAAGACCTTGCTGGTGGCAACGGGCGAAACCGGGGCGGCCGCCCTGGCGGTGGGCATCGTGCCGGTGGATCGCTCCCTTGACCTGAAGTCCATGGCCGCGGCGTTGGGATTGAAGAAGGTCGTAATGGCGGATCCCGCCGTGGCGGAACGGCGCACCGGATACGTCCGTGGAGGAATTTCGCCGTTGGGCCAGCGAAATCCCTCGCGCACGGTGATCGATGACAGCGCCATGGACCTGAGACGGATATACGTTTCCGGTGGACACCGAGGGTTGGAGATCGAGCTGGCCCCGGCGGACCTGCAACGTTTGACCGGGGCGCAATTCGCGCCCATCGCCAGCCGCTAGATATGCCCGGCCGCGTCGTCTCCCGGACGTGGGGCGTTGACGACGCTTTCGATGAATGCGGTGATCTCGGATTCCCAGCGCTGTGGGTCGACGTTCCATTCCCGGGTGTGTCCGGCCCGGCTGAAGCGGCACAGCGCCACCATTTGAGGGTTCAGGTCCGCCAGCTGCTCCGAGGGGCCGATCGGCACGAAGTTGTCGTCTTCGCTGTGCAGGATCAGGGTGGGAAAACGCAGTTGGTCGTAGCGCTCCACCCAGTTAAGGATCTTCAGATCCAACGGTGCGGCAAGTCCCGTCATCCAGCGCCCGGCCTTGTTGCCCAGCAACCACTGGCCCAGCTTGCCCACGGCCTCGGGAAGCCGGTTTGCCTTGGCCTGGTGCGAGAGCACATCGATCCAGTTGATCACCGGACCGTCAAGCACCAACGCGCCGATCCTGCGCGCATGGCGGGACTTATCGGCCACTTGCAGCACGATCGCCCCTCCCATCGACCAGCCGAAGAGCAATATCTCTTCTGCCCCCTGGTCGAGCGCATAGTCGATGGCCGCCTCGATGTCAGGCCATTCGGTGGCCCCCAGCCCATAACGGCCGTCGATCGCCGCCGGGGCGACGCCGTCGTTGCGGTAGGAGACCAGCAGTGAGCTGAGTCCGAGGCGCCTGAGCACCGGCAGTGCCCGCAGCGTCTCCTTGCGGGTGGCGCCGCGGCCATGGACGCAAATGGCCCATGTCGTGGCGCGGGTGTCTCCGGGAACGTGCCAGGCAGGGGCCATGCCGCCCATGATCGGGATCTCCACATCACGATGCGTGAAACCCAGGTCCGCGGGCGAGTCATAGACGAGCCCGGAGAGCCGGCCGCGCACCGCTGTGGAGATGTCACCGTAGTAGACCTTCTCCACGGCCCGCGTCACGGTTCCGTCACCGAGTCGATAGCCCTTGGGCTCGCCAAGGCGCGCATGGCCGGTGTCTGAGGAGAAGAGCAAGGAATAGCGCCCCGGTGCCGTGGAGTCCTTGTTCGCCGGAAGGATCACGTCGTGGCCCTGCGCGGTGGGAACCAGGGCAAGGATTTCAAGGCTTTGGTCCGGTACGGCATCGGGGGTCACCACGCGTCGGGCGAAATAGGCGCCCAGTGCCGAGACGCTGCCGGCAAACAGGGATCCGGCCGCCGCGCCAACGCCCACGCCCAACAGCGCCCAGCTCAGGCCCTTGCCTGCCGAGGGTGCAGGGCGGGACTTCGGGGAGAGGTTTTCCTTCATGCCTACCATCATTGCAAAGAACGGGGCCGGCTTTGTGTTTTGAACGACCGGAAAGTTGCGCGGACTTCCAGGGCGCGCGAATGGACGCGAACTTTCGCCGGCAACAGGGAATGACCTAGGGGCCTGGAGTGTTGTGCGGTATGTGAATGCAAACCAGACACCAGATGAATCCAGCACCCCGTCCTCTCCCACGGTTGCCAAGAGCGATGACCAGTGGCGCAGGGAACTGACCCGGGAGGAGTACAAGGTCCTGCGCAAGGCTGGTACCGAGCGACCCTTTACCGGCGAGTATTGGGACACCACCACAGAGGGCGTCTATGAATGCCGTGCTTGCGGCACCGAGCTCTTTACCTCAAACGCGAAGTTCGACGCCGGCTGCGGTTGGCCCTCGTTCTTCGCCCCGCTGGCCGAGGACCGCGTGAAGTACATCCGCGACACCTCCATGGGAGCGGTCCGCATCGAGGTGCTTTGCGCCACTTGCGATTCCCATATGGGCCACGTTTTTGAAGGCGAGGGCTTCAACACCCCCACCGACCAGCGCTACTGCATGAATTCGGTGTCCTTGAGGTTGAAGACCTCCTGACCAGAGGCGGGTCAGCGCTTTTCCACGGTGCCGGCTTTCAGCAGCGGGGAAACCAAGCAGTCCCCGCGGACGGGCCTTGCCGACCAACGTATCCCCCCCTTGCACCAGTGTTGCTAATGCTCAGGATCGTTTTCGATCAGTAACCTTGATGTGTCTGTACGCTGGAAAACAAGAACGACACCCATTGCCACTGTGTGTCCGGCCGTACCGAAAGGGGTATCCAAAATGTCACAGGCAACTCTTCCCAAGCCTTTGTCAAACCATGAGCTCGTCTGCTCCGGGCCTTGGCTTGCGCTGAAGAACGCAGCCACCGCATTCCAGGGGCTCCAGATACAGGACGGCTCGGTTCCCGAGGCGGCCCACAAGCAGCGTGCCGCCGAGCTGCTGGCCGGCATCACCGATGCGCTGCAGGTCTTGGCCCCGCAGTTCCCCCACGACGCGGACTACCTCCAGGCACTGGGCAACGATCTGGCGCGCTGGGAAGAAACCGGCTTCGGCGTCCCCGATTTCCTTGATGCGCTGCTCGCCTTCCAGCCCCAGCTTGCCCGAGAAGACGGCCTGCGCCACCTGGTGCTGTTCCCGATGTACACGCAGAACGGATCAACCAACCGCCTGCTCGAGGCGGTGCTCGTGGAGGTCATCTGGCCCGATTTCATCGCAGCACTCGAAGCCGGCGACTACTCAAACAAGCTTTTTGTTCCGCTGCGCTTCCTGGACTTCACGCCCGGCTACGACACCAACTCGGCGGTGCTCTTCCCGGAGTCGGTGTCCATCCGCGAAACCCCGTCATTCACTTGGGGCGCCATCTTCCAGGACCGCGAGGCTGCACGCTTCCGCAAGGTGCTGAAGTCGGCAACGGAGATCACCAACCTCGAGCTGCCGGCCGACGCCGCGGCCATGCTCGATGACCAGTCGCTCACCGAAGAGACCTTCGTGATGTGGGATTTGATCCACGACCGCACCCACATGCGCGGGGACCTGCCCTTCGACCCGTTCATGATCAAGCAGCGGATGCCCTACTTCCTCTACTCACTGGAGGAGCTGCGCTGCGACCTCACCGCATTCCGCGAATGCGTCAAGATCCAGGCCGACGACACCGCAGATCCCAGCACCCGCAGGCACGCCAAGCTGGTCCAATACGCGGTGATCTTCGATAGGATCTTCCGCTTCGCCATCACCGGTTCGCGCACCCGCAACTACGACGGCCTCGGCGGACAGCTGCTCTTCGCCTGGATGCACCAGCACCACGTCCTGCACTGGACCGACACCAAACTGAGCATCGATTGGGAGCAGGTCCCCGAGGTTGTCACGGCACTGGGAGACGCCATCGACGACTTGTACTGGCGCTCAATCGATCGCCCGAAGATCTCCCACTGGCTGGCCGCCTACGACCTGGTTTCGCAAACACTGACCCCGCACCCGGCCTCGGTCTGGGCCAAGGGCCCGGATGCCCTGCCGGTCTCCGAGCCCTTGCGTGAAATGACCAACCAGGTCCTTGACGATGAGTTCCCGCTGTCGATGTTCTACGAGGCGCTGAGCAAGAAACTTCGCCCGGTCATCGAATCCACCATCGGCATCACGGGCGTCTCCAAGATCTAGCGCATGTGGCACAACAAGGACGAGGGCTAGAATCGGTTCCATGGCTGACTTAGCGGATCTGACGGTATTGATTGCCGGGGCGACTTCCGCCTCGGGAGTCGCGGCGGCACACGCACTGTGCGAGGCCGGAGCGACGGTGTTGGCGGCCGGTTCCAACGCGGAGCGGCTCGCAGAACGCCTGCCCTTCGTCCACGGACGCTACGAGGTTGATCTGGCCAACCACAGCGCGGTCACAGAGCTGCGCCAGCTCATCGACACCGAGCGCGGCCCGATCGACGGATTGCTGCACCTGGTCGGCGGTTGGCGCGGGGGCAAGGGGTTGTCCGGACAGAGCGACCAGGACGCAGAGTACCTGAACACCCAAGTCGTCACGACGTTGCGCAACACCACCCGGGTGTTCAGGGATGACTTGGTGGCTTCCGGCGTTGGCCGCGTCGCCATCGTCTCGGCCACCGCCGTTGATACACCCAGTGGATCCAACGCCAACTACTCAACGGCCAAGGCCGGCGCCGAGGCTTGGATGCGTTCGGTGGCCGCGGAGCTGCGCACCGCCCAGTCCGGAAGCAAGACCGATCCCGTCCCCCAGCGGGCCGCCGCGGTGTGCTGGGTCATCAAGGCCTTCACCGACGAGGCCACCCGTGCGGCCAAACCGGAATCCAAGACCGCGGGTTTCACGGACGTCACCGCGTTGGGCGAAGCTGCGGTGGCGCTGTTCGCCGGGGATGCCGCGGAGCTCAACGGCGCACGGATCCACCTGCCGACCCTGTAGATTTTCCAGTGCGGCCCCGCTGCCGCGCGTTCCCTTTCGTCATACCGTCCACCTCCACAGTTAGGACACACCACCCGTGACCTCTTCGATCCATGATCCCTCGGTACGCGGCTTTGCCTCTGACAATTACTCGGGAGTGCACCCCGAAGTCCTGGCGGCCCTGGCCGAAGCCAACGGCGGGCACCAAGTCGCCTACGGCGAGGACCAGTACACCCAAGAACTAGAACGCGTCATCGCCGGACACTTCGGGGACGGCGCAACGATCTTCCCGGTGTTCAACGGCACCAGCGCCAACGTCATCGCCCTGCAGTCGTTGCTGCCTCGCTGGGGAGCGGTCGTGTGTGCGGCAAGCGCTCACATCAACGTGGATGAGAACGGCGCGCCCGAACGCGTGGGCGGGATGAAGCTGCTCCCGGTCCCCACCCCCGACGGCAAGCTCACCCCCGAGCTGATCGATCTGGAGGCTTGGGGCTGGGGCGACGAGCATCGCGCCCAGCCACTGGCCGTCTCCATCACCCAGTCCACCGAGCTCGGTACCCTCTACACGCTCGAGGAGCTGCGTGCCATCACCAAGCACGCCCACGGCCTGGGCATGCGCGTCCACATGGACGGGGCACGGATCGCCAACGCCGCCGCGGCGCTGGGCGTGGGGCTGGGCGAAATGACCACGGACACCGGAATCGACATCCTCTCCCTGGGTGGCACCAAGAACGGCATCATGTCCGGTGAAGGAATCGTCGCGCTTTCCGAGGGCCCGGCAGAATCGATGAAATACCTGCGCAAGATGAACATGCAGCTGGGCTCCAAGATGCGTTTCATCTCCGCCCAGCTGCTGGCGCTCTACGGGACAGACCTGTGGCTGAGATCGGCCTCGCATTCCAACGCCATGGCAGCCAAGCTCTCCGCCGCGGTCCAGGAAACCGACGGCGTGGACCTTGTCCACCCCACCCAGTCCAACGGAGTGTTCGCCTCGTTGCCCAACGCCGTTGCCGATAAGTTGCGTGAACGGTTCCGCTTCTACGACTGGGACCGCAACGCCGGACAGGTACGCTGGATGTGCTCCTTTGACACCACCGAGGACGACGTTGATTCCTTCATCGCCGCCCTTAAGGAAGAACTCGCCGCACAGTAGTGCCTGGCGGGACGCGCCGGCAGGGGAAGGGGCGTAACACGCACCGACCCTCCGGCGTGCCGCAAGCATAGTGGCCACAAGCACACTTTAGACTCGCCATGTGACTTCACACGGACCTGTCCAAGCAGTGCCGCCAGCGTTTCTCGACGCCTTGGCGGCCGTTCGACGTGCCAGCTGCCGACGCGAGATCCACCTCCAGGAGATCCCCGCGCCGGCCCGGCTTGCACCCTATGCGCTGGCCCTTTCCGCCGATGTCCATGAACGGGTGGGACGCAAGGCCGATGCGGCAGCTGCGCAACAGGCAGAGGAACTGGCCACCGGCCGCTTCGTGCTGCTGCATGACCCTGCGGGATCGGCCCTTTGGGACGGGACCTTCCGCATCGTCACCTACATCCGCGCGCGCATGGAACCGGAAATGGGCAACGACACGATGCTCGGTTCGGTCGCCTGGACATGGCTGCTTGATGCACTGAACGAATCAAACGCCAGCTACCGTCAGGCCGGCGGGACCACTACCCGGGTCCTCTCCGAAAGTTACGGGATCCTGGCTGAACGCAGCGAGACCATCGACATCGAGTTGCGGGCCTCGTGGACCCCCGGGGACCAAGACATCTCCACCCATCTCGAGGCATGGGCCGACATGGTCTGCACCTTCGCCGGGTTGCCCCCTTTGCCCAGCGGTGTCACCGCGCTGCCGCACCGCCGGCTTTCCTAGCCCGGTCCCCCACCACCTGGCAGGCGCTGCCGAGGACAACGAATTGCAGGATCAGGGGCTTCAACGGTCATCCGTCAGAAGAAAAACACCGCGGTGAATCAGGGGCCTACGCTGTTTACGAAGCAGTGAACACCAAGAAGCAGCTCAAGACGTCTTGAGCGCAAGACCACGGAGCTGGCAATGGCTCAGGTTCCGCAGAAAGTCCGGTAAGGACCGAAGTCTTCCGGAGCCGGGCCAGCGTACCGGACCAGACCGTGGCGCTCAAGGAAAGGTTCGCTGAGCGCATCCATGAGCTGCGAGAACGGTTCCATGTCGCCGTCGACGGCGGCCGCGAGCGCTTCCTCGACAAGGTGGTTCCGCGGGATGTAAACGGGGTTCGTCCGATCCATCAGGTCAGCGTCCGGTGCCAGTGCCCGCCAGCGCTCCATCCAGGCATCGAATGTGGAAGCAGTGGAGAACATGGAGCGGGTGGACCCGGCGTCACCTCGCGCGGCCGTGCCCAGGGACCTGAAGAAGGACGTGTAGTCCACGTGGCCTTCCTTCAGGAGGGCCGAGAGTTCCTCCGAGATTGAGGTGGCCGTTTCATCGTTGATGCCGCTTCCCAAGCCGAGCTTGGCTTTCATTCCGGATAGCCACGCGGCGCTGTACTGGCTGCTGAAGGCGCCCAGCGATTCCTCGGCCAGTGCAACGGCCTGTTCCTGGTCTTCGTGGAACAGCGGCAGCATCGCCTCGGCAAGGCGGGCCAGATTCCACTGCACCACCACGGGCTGGTTGCCGTAGGAATAGCGGCCGGCTTCATCGATGGAACTGTAGACCGCAGCGGGATCGAACTGCTCCATGAAAGCACACGGCCCGTAGTCGATCGTCTCCCCCGAGATGGTCGTGTTATCCGTATTCATCACACCATGGATGAACCCCACCAGCATCCACTTGGCGACCAACGAGGCCTGGGCCGTGACCACCTCTTCGAACAAGGCAAGATACGGGTTCCGCGCCTGGGCCGCTTCCGGATGGTGGCGTTCCATCGCATGCTCGGCGAGGCGACGCAGCAGGTCATTGTCGTTCATTGCCCGGGCATACTGAAAACTGCCTACCCTCAAGTGGCTGCTGGCCGCTCGGGTAAGCACTGCCCCAGGCAGCGTCCGCTCGCGGTGCACCGGCCGCCCAGTCGCCACCACGGCCAGGGAACGCGTGGTGGGAATGCCCAAAGCATGCATCGCTTCGCTGAGAATGTATTCACGAAGCATGGGGCCCACGGTGGCGAGCCCGTCGCCACCACGCGAAAAGGGCGTGCGTCCGGAACCCTTGAGATGGATGTCCCAAAGCCGGCCCCCGGCATCGGCAACCTCGCCGAGCAACAGTGCCCGGCCGTCGCCCAGACGCGGGGAATATGAGCCGAATTGGTGGCCGGCATAACCCTGGGCAACCGGAGTGGCGCCGCTGGGTAGCACATTGCCTATCAGCAGCCGCAGGCCCCCGGCTTCGCGCAAGGACGCCGGCTCGAAGCCCAGTTCCGCAGCCAGCTGCTCGTTAAGCGCAAGCAGCCGCGGCTCGGGAGCCGGGTCCGCCTGCCAAGGAACGGCCAGTTCGGGAAGTTCACGGGCAAATTGGCCGTCAAAAGCGACGGCTGATTGGACATCGATACTCATGGACCAAGGGTACCTTTGTCTCGGTTCCGTCGGCCGGGACACCGGAAGCACGCAACTGCCACGGCGCCGAAAGCGTCCGGTTTGGAGCGCTGAGCTGTGCAGGCATGTTGGTTGAGCTCTCGTGAAAACACTGACTGAAACGACGGGATGACGAAGGTCTCCCGAGCTGAAGTGGAGTCGTCCGAGAAACCGCTTCACACGCAGGAGTCCTTCATGCCTCGCCATAATGCAGCGCTCACTTCTAATGCACGTCTCAGATTGGCTAAGTCGCTCGTTGACGGGGGCTGGAGCGTATTGACCGCGGCGAAGATGTTCATGGTTTCCTCGCCATCGGCCAAACACGGTCAGAAGCGTTACCGTGATCACGGCCGTGCAGGGGTGTTCGATAGCTCCACACCGCCCGCCATGGTCAAGCGGCTGCCTGACACCGACCTTCCAGTGGCGAACCGATCCGCCGCCACGAAGACCCGCGCCAACGCTCAACGATCCACGTGGATG
>JAUNVO010000386.1 GCA_030540695.1 Micrococcaceae bacterium
AGCCGCTCTGTTGACGGCTGGCAGAACGGCATCCTCCACCTCGTACGGGGAACAAGGCCCCTGGCCTAACGCAAACGGGCGGACTCCGTAAGACCGTTGTGGAAAGAGACAAGTCGGCAGGCGCGCCGGAGCCTGTTGCCCAGCTTTCGATTGCTTACTCGGTGCCCAGCCATGCCCTGCTGCAGCATCGGAGTGGACGCGCGCCTGATAGATCAAAGTTCCGATCACATGCTATTCGACATGCTTGGCCTGCCGCTGAGCGGCCGAACCTCAGCTCTCTTGGGACGGCACGATCCATAGTCCGATCGTAGGCCTTTGAGTCAAAGTGCGCTGGAGCCTCGTCCCCGAGTATAGATGGCTACAATATTCTTCTTGACTAACTTGCTCGCTTTCGGCATCATCATCACTACGCTGGGTCAAGGAGACGCTATCTGCGCGCGAGTCCTATTCGTGGACGACGTTTCGCAAAAGGCGTTCCATATCTCCTCTCGGCTGCACTTCGTCGGAGGGATAAGGACATGACAAATCACACTTCTGCGGAAAGCATGCCGAGCGTCACGCACGGCTCGACGCCGGTTGTGGGACCCTCCGCGTGGATCCGGCCTGACTTCCCAACACCGGGTGCTTTTCTTGGCTTCCTCGCAGCACTTCTGCTGGCCGGATCATACGTATGGTGGTGGCTCAGAAATGATGGGCAGCCCAATGCCGTCACCATCTGTCTAGCTATGGCCATTGCGTCGTTGATCACCGTGCACATCTTTCTAGCCCTCACCAAGTTAGCCTCGGTGAGGTTGCTTGCCGCGGGCCTTTGGATTTTCTTGACGGTGAGTCTGGGGGGTCTGGTGGCCGCTGCTGTCCTTAACCAGACCCAGGCGCTGGTGGTCAATGCACTCAATCTCCGGATGGTGCTCACGGGTGCAGGGGTCGCCCTTTATGCAGTGGGGATTCTTGGGGTGAGGTACTGGTGGATCATCCTGCCGATGTCCGAGATGGCACGCGCTTCTGTACAGTTCCCCGAGCTTCCACTCGCGAAAGACAGCAATACGGAGGTATCACTGCTGACGGACGGCTACTTTGTCACGGAAGATCTCAAGGCTCAATCAACGTGGATCACTTCCATCAAGAACAGGGCCCAGGGCACAGCGGCGGACGAGTGGATGCTTGCCCGAGCGCACGTCGCCGCTGACGAGCAAGGCGGGCTGAAGGCTTCAGGCGAAGCCATAGCTGCGGCGTTTTCCGGCAACAAGGGCTGGGAGATGACAGGTGCAGAAAAGAGGACCTTGAGACAGCATGCGCTGGTTGTTGCGTTGAACGCCCCCGACACAGCGTCGGCAAACAACATCTTCCTCATGAAGGTTCAAAACCAGCTTTGCGTGTTCGCGATGATCTTGCTTGCCGCGACCGCCGCATTTAGCTCCCTCGGCTGGACTGCGCCCATGGGGGTCGCCGCAATCGCGGCCGTCGTCTTTCGGATGCGGGACCTGACACCCATGGGTAAGCCAGGCTCCTATGACGGCGGGGCCCGCTGGATGGCTCTCTTCATGACACCGCTGACCGGGGCTGTGTCGGCCGTCCTCGGTCTGATAGTTCTCTCCGCCCTTGCGCACGCTGGCATTTTCAGCACGAAGTTGGCGACGGATCTGGAGTTGCCCTCGAAGATCGAGTTAACCGTGCTCTCTTTTGAGTTCACACCGCTCATGCTGGGGCTCGCAGTTGCCTTTGGATGGTCCGCAAAATTGCTCGACTCCATGCTTAAGACGCTGACCGAAACCGTTGAACAGAAGGGCGACGATAAAGCTGACAAGGGCGACGATGACAAGGCCGCGAAGGGCACGGTGCCGCCGGGAACCACCGCGCCGCCGGAAACT
>JAUNVO010000074.1:0-10072 GCA_030540695.1 Micrococcaceae bacterium
CGATGGCCAAGGTTGAAAGGCCAACCGGTCCCCCGCCGAATTTCGTGCACAACGCATGCAGCACTCCGCGGTCCAACCGATCCAAACCGCGGGCATCGACCTCATACATCTCCAGTGCGGCGGATGCCGCGCGCGCGTCGATGCTCTCAAGCCTGTTCACCAAGGCCCAGTCGCGCACTCGGCGCAACAGCCGATTCGCGATGCGGGGGGTGCCACGGGATCGCGAGGCGATCTCCGAAAAGGCGGCCGAATTGACCTTCAGGGACAGCATCATCGCCGACCGGCGCAGTACCAGCTCGAGTTCCTCCACGCTGTAGAACTCCAGGTGCCCGGTGAAGCCGAACCTGTCACGCAGCGGCCCCGGAAGCAACCCGGCACGGGTGGTGGCACCCACAAGAGTGAACGGCGGGATCTCCAAGGGGATGGCGGTGGCGCCGGCACCCTTGCCAACGATGATGTCCACGCGGAAATCCTCCATGGCCATGTAGAGCATTTCCTCGGCAGGACGGCTCATCCGGTGGATCTCGTCCAGGAAGAGCACCTCGCCTTCGGTGAGCGAGGAGAGGATCGCGGCCAGGTCCCCGGCATGCTGGATGGCCGGACCGGAGCTGATGCGCAAGGGTGCGTTCATCTCCGCGGCAATGATCATCGACAGCGTGGTCTTTCCCAGGCCCGGAGGCCCGGAGAGCAGCACGTGGTCCGCCGTGCGTTCACGGATCTTCGAGGCTTCGAGCACCAGCGAGAGTTGTTGGCGAACCCGCCCCTGGCCCACGAAGTCATCCAGGTTTTTCGGACGCAGGGTGGCCTCGAGCATCCGCTCCTCCGGCTCGGAGCCGGCATTCGTCAAGGCGCCGGTGTCTGTCATGTCCTACTCCTAGTTTCCGGGCCGGTTTCCGCGTCCCAGCGAACGCAGCACCGCCCGAAGGATTTCCGGCACGCTGCCGGTCGCGACCAGTTGCGGTTCGTGCTTGGACAGTGCCTCGAGGGCCTTGATGGCATCTTTTTCGGTCCAGCCCAAGCCGGTGAGCGCCTCGATGACTTGTGGCTCCCAGGTGGCGGCGGCAGTGCCTCCTACCGGGACGGGAGCCCCGGTGGGCGTGAGTTTTCCGGAGAGTTCGAGCACGATGCGCTGGGCCCCTTTCGGGCCGATGCCCGAGACCTTGGTGAAGGCCTTGGTGTCCTTGGTGCTGGCGGCGATGCGCACTTCCTCGGGGCTGTGGACCGAAAGGATCGCGAGGCCGGTGCGTGGGCCGATGCCCGAGACCCCGGTAAGCACCTCGAAAACTTCGCGTTCATCGGCGCTGGCGAAACCAAACAAAGTCATGGAATCCTCGCGGACCACCATCGAGGTGTGGACCAGTGCTTCGCGGTCCAGCTGGAGGCCCGCCAGGGTCTGTGGGGTCGCCTGGATCAACATGCCGAAGCCGCCGACCTCGATGACCGCGCTGTTCAGGTTGACTTGTTGCGGCGTGCCTCGCAGCGTACTGATCATCTGGGATGTCCTCCGTGGTGCCGGGCGGGGCGTGCGGGCCTCGTCGAGCACGCAAGCCATACGAATATATCTACGAACAGCTTACAGCTTCTGCGGGCCGGTTTGCGGACGCGCCCCGTTGGCCCCCGGCGCTTCGGTGCCGGCGGGCTAGCGCGCCTTCGCCGAACGGGCCTTGGCCTCGGCCGCGATCCATGCCCGCTGCGCCGGCGTCAATCCGGAGGAGCCCCCGGCGCCCCGGGGTGCCGAAGCGGAGGCGGCTGCCCCTGCCGCGCCAAAAGCCGCTCCACGCCAGCCATGGGTGATGGCCAAGGCGGCGGCGTCGGCGGCATCTGCCGGGGACGGAGGTTCATCCAGGCGCAGGATCTTCGCCACCATCTTCCCCACGGCGTTCTTGTTTGCGGAGCCCGATCCAGTCACCGCGGCCTTCACCTCGGTGGGGGTGTGAAGCGCAACCGGGATGTTTCGGCGTGCCGCCGAAACTATCACCACGCCCGAGGCCTGCGCGGTTCCCATCACCGTGCTGACGTTGAGCTGGCTGAAGACCCGTTCCAGGGCCACGACGTCCGGTTTGTGCTGATCGAGCCACGCGTCGATGCCGTCGGCGATGGCCAACAACCGTTGGTCAAGCGGGGTTCCCGGAGGAGTCCCCACCACCATGACATCCACCAGCGTGGCCCGGCGGTTGGGTTCGACATCGACCACGGCCAGCCCGCAACGGGTCAGTCCGGGGTCGACGCCCACCACTCTCAATGCCATGGAAGAGGACTAGTCCTCTTCGAGTTCTGCCATGACCTCGACGCTGATATCGGCGTTGGAGTAGACGTTCTGCACGTCGTCGAGCTCCTCCAGCGCGTCGGCAAGCTTGAGGAACTTCCTGGCCGAGGCGGCATCCAGCTGCACGTGCAGCGAGGGCACGAATTCGATTTCATCGGTTTCGTATTCGATTCCGGCTTCCTCGAGTGCACTGACGACGGCGCGCAGGTCGGTCGGTTCGCTGTGGATCTCGAAATTCTCCCCGGCCTCCTTGATTTCATCGGCCCCGGCATCGAGCACTGCCATGAGCAGGTCGTCCTCGGTGAGGTCCTTCTTCGGCAGTCCGATGACGCCTTGGCGGGCGAACATGTAGGCCACCGAGCCGGGATCCGCGACGGTGCCTCCGTTGCGGGTGATCGCCAGACGCACCTCGGAAGCCGCGCGGTTCTTGTTGTCTGTCAGGCACTCAATGAGCAAGGCGGAGCCCTGCGGTCCACGGGCCTCGTAGATGATCTCGGTGTAGTCAATGACCTCACCGGTCAACCCGGCACCGCGCTTGATCGCCCGATCGATGTTCTCGTTGGGAACCGAGGTCTTCTTGGCCTTGGATACCGCAACCTCAAGACCGGGGTTCCCGGCCATGTCTGCGCCGCCGGCACGCGCGGCGACCTCGATGTTCTTGATCAGCTTGGCGAACGCCTTGGCGCGCCTGCTGTCCAGGATGGCCTTCTTGTGTTTGGTGGTTGCCCATTTGGAGTGGCCCGACATGCTTACGCGTCTCCTCTGATCATGTGGATGAAAAGTTCGTGGATGCGGCGTTCCCCACCCACCTCTGGGTGGAACGAGGTCGCCAGCAATTTCCCTGAACGTACTGCAACAATTCTAGCCAACCGAACCCCGTCAACACCCAATGGCGTGTTGGCCGCGGGGACCTTGGCCAATACCTCTACTTCTTCTCCCACGCTTTGCACCCAGGGGGCCCGGATGAAAGCCGCGCGAACGGGCTTGGCTGCCCGGTTCGGGTCCTGGCTGGGAAGGACGTCAAGTCCCTTGAAATCCAGGTCCACTTCGAATGAATCAACTTGTCTGCCGAAGGCGTTGCGCTTGACCACCATATCGATTCCGCCAAAACTTTGCTGGGGTTCGCCCTTGAGGTTGCTGGCAGGGTCCGCAATGGTCTCTGCCAGCATGATCATTCCGGCGCATGAACCATAGACCGGGAACCCCTGGGTGATCTTGGCTCTAATGACCTCGCTGAGCCCGGAAATCCGGGCCAGCTTGTCAATCACCGTCGATTCGCCACCGGGAATCACCAGGCCGTCGAGTCCGGCAAGCTCATCCGACTTCTTCACCGGCGGGGCAACGGCGCCCAGTGATTCAAGGGCCAGGCGATGTTCGTTCATATCCCCCTGCAGGGCAAGAACCCCGATTCGTGGTGCCACGGTGGGTCACTTTCTGATCTGGTACTGGTACTGGTGGATCTTGTGTGTCCGTGCACCGGGAAGAGGCACCCTGACAGCCCAGAATAAACCCTGCCTGGCCGACAAGGTTATTTTTATGACGGTGCTGCACGGCGTGGGCGCCTCACTGCCCGGGCAGCACCCACATCTTCGCACCGTTTTCCTTGGCGTGCATGGCGTTCACGGTCTCGGCCGTGCGTTTAAGCGAAGCGGCATCCTTGGACTCGGTGGTGCATGGCCCGGTGGACGTCGATGGCAACGCACACCAGCGCAGCGGGTCCTGTTTCATGGTGTGCGCAACCCACACCAGGTCCCCCGGCGCCCAGGACTTGCCGTTGCGCACAAATTGCATTTTTACCGTGAGCCCTTCGGTGTTCAGCACCGTCTTGGTCGCGTGTTTGGCCACGGAGTTCCCCAGTCCGTAGACGATCCACGTGCCTTCGTGCTTTTCCATGGGAAGCACGGAGTGCGTGTGGTGCGAGTAGATGAAGTCGAATTCCCCGCTCGCAGCCAACGCCCGGTACAACTTGAGCTGGGTGGCCGTCGGGGTGCTGGTGTATTCAGCCCCGTCGTGGATCGCAGCCATCACGATGTCTGCCCCGGCGGCACGTGCCGCCCTGGCCCGGGCCAACAAAGAGGACTCCTCGATGCCATCGACGCGCCACGGCGCATCGGCCTTCATGCCGTTCAACGAGTAGGTGCCGGCGATGACCGCCACCTTCGCACTTCCCACCGTGGCGAGCAACGGTTTTTTGGCCTCGTCCGCGCTGCGGTAGGAACCGGTGTGGATCATCCCCTCCCGATCCAGCGCGTCCAGGGTGCGCTTGATTCCGGGGACTCCCCCATCCATCGAGTGGTTGCTCGCCGTGGTGCAGCCGTCGTAGCCAACTTTTTCCAATGCCGAAACGATTTGCGGCGGGACGTTGAACATCGGGTAGCCGGCGTATGGCCCTCCCTTGGCCGCCACCGGGGTTTCAAGGTTGCACAGGGCGAGGTCGCTCTGGTCCAGGTAGGGAGCGATGCCGTCCAACAGCGGCCCGAAGTCCATGCTTCCCGTTCCGTCCGTCTCGGCTTGGGCCCACAAAGCAGGATGCAACAAGATGTCCCCCGCCACGGCCACTTCGATGCATTCATCGCCCGGGCACTTTACGTCGTTGCCGGCTGCGGGGGCCGGACTTGGGCTATCACTCGATTCGCTTGGGGCCAGGGAGGGTTCCGGGCTCGGGGCGACCGAGGCCTTGGAGCTGCCTATGGCACTTGGGCTTGCCGGTGGCCTTTCTTCATCCACCGGGGAGCAGCCGGCAAGTGAGGCACCCAGTAGCAATGCCGCGGCGAAGGCAGCAGTCCTGGCAGCAACGGATCCGCGAGCATATCGTTCAGTCATGGCAATGAGCCTAACCTCGCCGCCGTAGATACGGCGCGGGAAACGTCCGGCACTGCACGGTTGTGACAGGGTTAAGCACATGCCTAATCCGTTGCTTGAGCCAAGCACCTTGCCGTTTGAATTCCCAGATTATTCAGCCCTCGAGGCGCGCCACTACCTGGATGCCATCCGGCAGGGCGTGGATGAGCACTTGACGGAGCTTGGTGCGATCGCGCAAAACGAGGACGCCCCGACATTCGAGAACACGTTCGTGGCCATGGAGCTCTGCGGCCAGCTGCTGCGCCGTGCCGTGATGGCCTACTGGACCGTGTTCTCCGCCCACGCCACCGACGATCTGCGCAAGATCGACCCGGAAGTTCAGTCGCTGGTTTCCAGCCACCAGGATGCCATCCATCTGGATGAGCCCCTTTTTGCACGGCTGTCCGCTGTTGATGCCCTGGGCCTCACCGGCGAGGACGCGCGTCTGGTCTCTGAGACGCTACGCACCTTCCGTGTGGCAGGGGCCGAACTCGACGAAGGGCGCAAGCAGGCATTGCGTGCGTTGAACTCGGAAATCACGGACCTGTCCAGTGAATACTCGAGCAAACTACTGGGCACAATGAACGATGCAGCGGTCCACTTTCAGCAGGCCTCCGAGCTTGCCGGACTCACCGACGGCCAGTTGGCCTCGGCGGCCGATGCAGCCCATGCCGCCGGGCACCACGACGGCTACCTGCTTGCCTTGGTGCTGCCAACCGGGCAACCGATGCTTGAGCGCCTGGAGCTTTCCGGATCGCGCCGCCGCCTCTTTGAAGCCTCGGTGAACCGCGGCCAGGAAGGCGCGAACCGGACTCTTGATCTCGGTGCGCGCATGGCATCGCTACGCTCCAAGCGCGCCACCCTGCTCGGTTTCCAGACACACGCCGATGTGGTGCTGCAGGATGCGACAGCGCCGGGCCTTGAAGCGGTCCAGGCCCGCCTGGCCGGACTCATCCCCGCGGCCGTGGCCAATGCACGGGCCGAGGCCGCAGAGCTGGAAAAGATCTCCGGCGCCCCCATCGAGCCCTGGGACTGGACCTACTACTCCGCTGCCGTGGCACGGGAGCGCTACACGCTGGACCGCGCTGCACTGCGTGAATACTTCGAACTCGATGCAGTGCTTAAAAACGGGGTGTTTTCCGCCGCAAGCCGGCTCTACGGACTGGCTTTCACCGAGCGGTTCGACTTCCCGCTCTACCACCGCGACGTACGCACCTGGGAAGTCTTCAACGAGGACGGATCGAGCCTCGGCCTGTTCGTGGGCGATTTCTTTGCCCGGCCCACCAAGGCCGGCGGCGCATGGATGAACTCCATCCGCGAGGCGGCAACGCTGCTTGGCGAACGCCCGGTGGTGACCAACACCCTGAATATTCCCAAGCCCGCCAAGGGTGAGCCCGCACTGGTTTCCCTGGATGAGGTCAACACGCTGTTCCACGAGTTTGGACATGCCTTGCACGGGCTGTTCTCCGCGGGCATCTATCCCTCGTTGTCCGGCACCGCGGTGCCCCGCGACTTTGTCGAATACCCCTCCCAGGTCAACGAGATGTGGGCCCTGCACCCCGAGGTGCTTCCGGGGTATGCCGCACACACCGGCTCCGGGGACCCGCTGCCGGCCGGCACCGTGGAGACCCTGGCCGCCGCGGCCCTGTGGGGCGAGGGATTCGCCACCACCGAATACCTCACCGCAGCGGTTCTGGACCTGTCCTGGCACTCGCTCGTTGACGGGGAGCTGGTTTCCGATCCGTTGGCCTTCGAGCAACGTGTCCTCACCGAAGCCGGACTGATCCCGGATTTGGTTCCCTCGCGCTACCGAACCGGCTACTTCAAGCACATTTTCGACGGCGGATACTCAGCCGGGTACTACTCCTACATCTGGTCCGAGGTGCTCGATGCCGACACCGTTGAATGGTTCACCGAAAACGGTGGGCTGAAACGGGAAAACGGAGAAAGGTTCCGCGCCGAGCTTCTTTCGCGTGGCAACACCCGTGACCCGTTGGAATCTTATGAGATCTTCCGCGGACGCCCGGCACGGATCGAACCGCTACTGGCGCGCCGCGGCCTTGCAAAGGGCGAGTAAACGTGACAACCATCGGATTTGCGCAGGACGCGCTCTCGCACTGGCACCAGGCCATGGCGACCGCCACCGGCGGGAAGATCTTCACCACCCACGGTTGTTCGTGGGCCTGGCAGCCCGCACGCGCCCGGCTGGTGCTGCTTTTCCCCGCCCATGCGCAGGAAGCCGGTTTGCGCCCGGGACTTGCGGAGGGGACGCGCCTGGGAGCTCGACGGGTCGAGGCATGGGTCAATTCCGGAGCCCCGTCCACCGCGCTGGAGACTGCCGGGTTCTCCGATGCCGCGCAGATTTCCTGGCATGCCGGGGAACTGCTCGGGCCACGGGAACCGTGGGACGGCCGGGTGCGTTTGGGGACCGAGATCCCCGAGGCCAAGGGTGCCGACGCCAAGGAGCTGCAGGTGGCAAACCTCTGGCGTGATCCGGCGGCCGCCGGCTTGAGCGCCGGGCACCCGGCGCTTCGCCGCATCGAGCAAGCCACCGCACGCACACTCGAGGGAGAACTGGTGGGCCGCGCATTCGCCCAGCAAGCCTTGGGTGGCCAGCTGGCCATCCACGGCCTGGCCGTGGCGCCGGCGCATCGACGCGCCGGCATTGGGTCGGCCCTGCTCAACGGGTTGGCCCGGGGCATGGTCAACCCCCTGGGACTCGAAGACCAGTCGCACATTGAACTCATCGCCGCGGCGTCGCCGAGCTCTGCCCAATTTTTCGAGGCCAACGGCATGCGGTTGCTGGGACGTGGCCGTCACCTGGTGCTTCGCTAGATCCCGATGGATGCGCAGGCCGGCAGGGAACAACGGCAATCCGGGCTCCGGTGCGCCCCGGTTCCCCGCTACGCAAGGCGGCTGGCCCACCCCGGATGGGGTGGGCCAGCCGCCGATGGCGCGGGCGGGGGGGGCCCCCGCGCCCCCCCCGGCCCGGGGGCGCCCCCCCCCGGGGGGGGGGGGGGCCCCCCCGCCGATGGTGCGTGTGTTACTTACCAGCCGCGCTCCGAAAGGCGGTGGGGCGCCGGGATGTCGGCGACGTTGATGCCAACCATGGCTTCACCAAGACCGCGGGAGATCTTGGCCAGCTGGTCCGCATCGTTGTAGTAGGTGGTGGCCTGGACCACGGCCGCCGCACGCTGTGCCGGGTTGCCGGACTTGAAGATGCCCGAGCCCACGAACACGCCGTCGGCCCCCAACTGCATCATCATGGCAGCATCCGCGGGGGTGGCGATGCCACCGGCGGTGAAGAGCACGACGGGCAACTTCCCGGTGGCCGCGATCTCCTTGACCAGCTGGTACGGGGCCTGCAGTTCCTTGGCCGCCACGTACAGCTCGTCCTCGGGAAGGGCCGCAAGCTGGGCAATCTGGGAGCGGATCTTGCGCATGTGACCGGTGGCGTTAGATACGTCCCCGGTGCCGGCCTCGCCCTTGGAACGGATCATGGCCGCGCCCTCGTTGATCCGGCGCAGCGCCTCACCGAGGTTGGTGGCCCCGCAGACGAAGGGCACCTTGAAGCCCCACTTGTCGATGTGGTGCTCGTAGTCCGCCGGGGAGAGCACCTCGGACTCATCAACGTAGTCAACGCCCAGGGACTGCAGGATCTGTGCCTCGACGAAGTGGCCGATACGGGCCTTGGCCATCACCGGGATGGAGACCGCATCGATGATGGAATCGATCATGTCCGGGTCGCTGGCCCGCGAAACACCGCCCTGGGCACGGATGTCGGCGGGGACCCGCTCGAGTGCCATGACGGCAACCGCACCGGCGTCTTCGGCAATGCGGGCCTGCTCGGCCGTGACGACATCCATGATGACGCCGCCCTTGAGCATGTCTGCCATGCCCCGCTTGACACGGTCGCTACCTACGGTAGTTGTGGGGGTGGGGACGGCTTCGTTTTCAGACACCTGGGTCTTCCTTTCAATACGGTGGGCAATACGCATGTCATCGTAAGTCTGCCGGGTCACAAAGACCGACGGCATGTCGTCACAATTCAAAACCATATGTATTTACACCTGGTTCCTCGGTTTGACGCTGCCATTGCGGCCCATCGGCAACCGCCCACGGCTGGTTCATCGGGTCGATAGGCACCGAGGCTCGATATGGGGGGGTATCGCCACGACACGAGGGAGAATCCATGTTCAAGTATCTGGAACACATTCCCGTTGGCGCTAACGGGCCGGGGAAGCATTCGGGCGCTAATCCCCGTCACCGCCACCTGGGAGATCACAGGTCAAGGATCAGCCCCCCGCAGCATCACCCAACGGCTCTCCAAGCGATCCCTCGTCGGCCCAGTAATCATTTTTGGTGCCATCGAATTCGCCCCCGGGTCCCGAACCGTGGAAACACCCCACCCAAGAAACCCCTGCATGCGTGGCACGAATCAAGGCGCACCACCCACAGCCTCCCCACACTGGCGCACCGGCGCGCCGCCCGTGGGCGCCAGTCCCATGCAGTTGATCCGCATCGGTTCCCTCGGGATCGTGGCCACGCTCACGCTGGCCCAGCCCCCTGAACCCCAGCAGCATCTTGACCATCATCGTGGCCCTGGTCTCGATCGACTTGGCGGCATTGCTCGTTCCGCCGCTGGTGCTGCGTGCCGTGCCGTGGGAGAACCGCCGGCGTACGACGATCTTGCGGCGAGACTGGCTGCGGACCCAGCGGGCGCTCAGCATCATTGAGAGCGGATTCGAACCCCTGCGGTCCCCGGACGCCGAAGCAACCCCGGGCTGGGCCCGGCTGCTTGCCACTCTCAACCACAAGCTGCAGGAGCAACTGGTCATTTCACCGCATGAGGATTCCACCGCCCGGGAACAATGAACAATGCATGACAAAGGCCAGTGGCGGGCCCGGCTCGTGGCGTGGGGGGGGGCCCGGCGCCCGACCGCGCCGAAACGGCGAGGGGTCGGG
>JAUNVO010000074.1:10082-13318 GCA_030540695.1 Micrococcaceae bacterium
GCCACTGGCCAGCAAGGAGCAGAAGCGGCTAGTCGATTTGAAGCCATCCGGCGCTCATGTCCTCGCGGATGTCGTTCAGGGTCGCGGGGATCGCCTTGGTTTCGGCGATGATCGGGAAGAAGTTGCCGTCCCCGGCCCAGCGCGGAACCACGTGCTGGTGAAGGTGCGCGGCGATTCCGGCTCCCCCGGTGACGCCCTGATTCATGCCCAGGTTGAATCCGGTGGGACGCGAGACATGACGCAGCACCCGCATGGATTTCTGCGCCAACGCCGCCATCTCCGCCGTTTCCTCCGCGGTGATGTCCGTGTAGTCCGGGACATGGCGGTAGGGGCAGATCAGCAGGTGGCCCGGGTTGTAGGGGAAGAGGTTCAAGATCACGTACGCACTCTTGCCGCGGTGGATGATCAACGCTTCTTCGTCGCTGCGGTTGGGCCCCGCACAGAAGGGACAGCTGTCCTCGTCCTTGACGTGGTCCTGCCCGGCCTTGATGTAGGCCATCCGGTAGGGGGTCCACAACCGCTGGAACGAATCGGGCACACCGGCGAGTTCGAAGTCGTCGGTGATTGCGGCGTCGGCCGCTTCCTCCCGTGAAGGGCCCTGCCTGGCCTGGTCATTGAACTCGCTGGACTCCCCCATCGGACCTAGGCCTCCCGGTTCTTCACCGCGGTGATGATCCGCTCAACGGCTACGCTCACCGGAATGCCGTTGTCCTGGCTGCCGTCGCGGAAGCGGAAGGAAACCGCTCCGGCTTCCGCGTCCTCGCCGCCGGCGATGAGCACAAAGGGGATCTTGTCCTTGGAGGCGTTGCGGATTTTCTTCGGGAACCGCTCGGTGCCCAAATCGGCCTCGGCCCGGATGCCTGCTGCACGCAGCTCCGCGATGACCTCCGAGACATAGTCGTTGAAGGCCTCCGCGACGGGGATGCCCACGACCTGGACCGGTGCCAGCCACGCGGGGAATGCGCCGGCATAGTGCTCGATGAGCACGCCCATGAAGCGTTCCACGGAACCGAACAGCGCGCGGTGGATCATCACCGGGCGTTGGCGGGTGCCGTCGGCCGCCTGGTACTCCAGCTCGAAGCGCTCGGGCAGGTTGAAGTCCAGTTGGATGGTGGACATCTGCCAGGTGCGTCCGATGGCATCGCGTGCCTGGACCGAGATCTTCGGGCCGTAGAAAGCCGCTCCTTCCGGGTCCGGGACCAGTTCCAGCCCCGAGGCCTCGGCGACCTCGGCCAGGGTATTGGTTGCCTCTTCCCAGGCGTCGTCGGAGCCGACAAACTTCTCCGGATCCTTGGTGGAGAGCTCCAGGTAGAAGTCGTCCAGCCCGTAGTCCTTGAGCAGATCGAGCACGAACTTCAGCGTGCTGGTCAGCTCGTCCTTCATCTGCTCGCGGGTGCAGTAGATGTGGGCGTCGTCCTGTGTCATGCCGCGCACGCGGGTCAGCCCGTGCACCACCCCGGACTTCTCATAGCGGTAGACCTGGCCGAATTCGAACATGCGCAGCGGCAGTTCGCGGTAGGAGCGTCCGCGTCCGCGGAAGATCAGGTTGTGCATCGGGCAGTTCATCGGCTTGAGGTAGTAGTCCTGGCCGGGCTTGAGCAGTTCGTTGGTCTCCGGATCGCGGGTCTCATCGATGTGCATCGGCGGGAACATGCCGTCTTTGTACCAGTCAAGGTGCCCGGAGATCTCGTAGAGGTGGCCCTTGGTGATGTGCGGGGTGTAGACGAACTCGTATCCGGCCTCGGTGTGGCGCTGGCGTGAGTAGTCTTCCATGGTCTTGCGGATGATCCCGCCCTTGGGGTGGAACACCGGCAGGCCCGATCCCAGCTCGTCAGGGAAGGAGAACAGGTCAAGTTCTGCACCGAGCTTGCGGTGGTCGCGGCGCTCGGCCTCGGCCAAGCGCTCCTGGTAGGCCTTCAAATCGGCCTTGGTGGGCCAGGCGGTTCCGTAGATCCGTTGGAGCTGCTTGTTTTTTTCGTTGCCCAGCCAGTATGCGGCGGCCGAACGGGTCAGCGCGAAGGCGTTGGAGATCAGCTTGGTGTTGGGCAGGTGCGGGCCGCGGCACAGATCGCACCAGATGATCTCGCCGGACTTGCGGTCGATATTGTCGTAGATGGTGATTTCGCCGGCACCGACCTCGACGTTGACGCCCTCGCCGGCCTCATCTGCCTCGTTGGCCTTGGAGAGCAGTTCCAGCTTGTACGGCTCATTGGCCATGGCCGCGCGGGCCTCGTCCTCGGTGACGACCCGGCGGGCGAACTTCTGGTTTTGGTTAACGATCTTGAGCATCATCTTCTCGAGGGTCTTGAGGTCCTCGGGGGTGAACGGATCCTCGACGTCGAAGTCGAAATAGAACCCGTCGGTGATGTACGGGCCGATGCCGAGCTTGGCATCGGGACGCAGCTGCTGCACGGCCTGGGCCATGACGTGGGCGGTGGAGTGGCGCAAGACCTCGAGGCCGGCCGGCGAATCGATGGTGACGCGCTTGACCTCGGTGCCTGCCTCGAGCGGGCGGGCCAGATCACGCAGCACGCCATCGACGTGCATCACCACGACATCGCGGTCATCAAAGTACAGCTCGGCTCCGGTAGTGCCGGCATTCACCTCGCGTTGTTCTCCATCGACACTCAGTGTGATTTGCTCAAGCACTACGGTTCCTCGTTTCGTTATGGGGCTTCATAGCTTGTGGCGTACGGTGACCACAGCCAGCCAACATCCAGCTTAACCGACGCTGAAGCGTGTCAACCAATCCGGATCCCCGCATGGGGCACCTTGGACCGACGGAACCCGGGGTTACAGCGACGGGAGCCGCTCCGCTGTCATTCCGAAACGACGGTTCGGCCTTCGTGCTTCTTCCGGGTGCCCCGGGAATTTCTGCAGGGGCCGGAGCATCGACCTGAAGTGGCGGATGCCTATGGCACTGGTTTGAAGAAGAGCCCTTGGATCTTGCCGTCTGCCTGCGTCGACAGGCTGACCTGCATGGGCCCCTGGATGCTGTCGACGATACCGACCACGGCCGTCGGGGTACCCACCTCGATCGAGGTCAACACCAGGCCACCCTGTGGAGCCAGCGAGGACAGGATTTCGTTGAACTCCGCCGGTGGAACCTGTTCGACAAAGGCTGCGCTCATATGTTCGGTCACTACCGGCCCATCAATGGGCAGGGCCTTGGTGGCATCGAGCAGCCACGAAAGCTGCTTGCCTGCAGGACCCTCCGGAACCTGAGCCGCCGGCAC
>JAUNVO010000387.1 GCA_030540695.1 Micrococcaceae bacterium
GCTGGGCCTTGTTGAATCGATGGATCTCGTCGAGGAAAAGCACCGTCGTGGCTCCTCGCAGGTCGCGGTCCTCGAGTGCTTGGTCCATAACCCGCCGGACGTCCTTGACCCCGGCGGTGATGGCACTGAGTTCAACGAAACGCCGACCCGGGGCCCGCGCTATCACGTGGGCGATGGTGGTCTTGCCGGTGCCCGGTGGCCCCCAGAGGATGATGCTGGAGGGGCCGGAGGGACCAGGCCCGTCGATCCCCGCCAACTGTCGCAGCGGTGAGCCTGCCTTGAGGAGGTGTTGCTGGCCGACGAGTTCCTCCACGGAGCGTGGGCGCATGCGTACGGCCAATGGTGCGCGTGGCCGCACATGTTCTTCGTTGTCCTCGTCGTCACCCAAGGCGCTGAGCAGATCGTTCACTCCACCAGCCTAGTAGAGCGACCGGCCGGCTCCTTCCACCATGTGTGATCGGTCGCGGTTGCCAGCCGGTATTTGGGCCCGGGCGCTGCTGCTTGGGGAATGCCGACGAGGTGATGTGGGGGGCGCATCATCGCGGGGCGGTTCAACAGCACCCGGGTGCTCAAGGGGTCCGCAACGCCGGGGATCCGGGCCGGACAGGGTGCGTGGGGCAGCTTCAGTCAAACAATGGCGCCTGGTACTCGGCGGTGCGTAGGCCTGGGTGCCAGTAGAGGTTTCGTTGCGGGGCACCGCGGGGTTGCCCGTCGATTTCGACGACGTGTGGAACGCCGTCAACGGTTTCGAGCTTGATCAGGCCGGCATGGACCTGCAGATGGTGGAACTCACAGACCAACGCCGCATTTGAAACGTTTGTGTATCCACCCTCGGACCACGGAATCACGTGATGGCACTCGGACATCGACGCCGGGCGGATACAGCCGGGGATGATGCAGCCACGCTCACGGATGGCGATGGCCCTGCGTTGGGCATGGGTAAACCCACGGATTTCGCGGCCGAGGTCCAAGACCGCACCGTTTTGGCCCATGACCGCCGGCAGGATGTCACCGCTGCACGCCAATCGTCTGACGGTGGCAGCGGAAATGGGCCGGTTGTGGTCGGTGAGCCCCGATTCCTCGCATTGGCCCAACAGGCTCCTGTAACCGATCAGCACCCCGACCTTGACCCGCATGCCGCCCGATTCGGCGACGTCGTTCCCGTTTATGGCCCCCGTGCAGGCTGCGATGAGCGCGTCGAGCAGCAATTGCGGGTTGGTGCGCGGATCGAGCCCGGTCACCGGGCCCGATCCTTCAGCCGGTAGTCCGCAGCTCAGCTCGCTGACGGGAACGTCCTCCTCGGAGCTTCCGGCGCGCCGCGCCCATTGCGGCGCGGGCGACCCCGACGGGCAGCATGTCGGGGTGCCAGACGGGGAGGAATCCAATGGATCTGGTCGCATGGTTCGGACCCCGACCGATCTGGATCCATTAGCTAGTGCACTCATAGCCGGGCCAGATCGCTGTGCAGGGGTCGTGGAGGTGGAAAACGGCGGTGATTTCCACGATCGGGGGTTCGTCCATGCCTCGCTGAACGTCAGGAGGACCTGGGCGTCGATGGGTGCGCATCGAAGCAGGAACTCATCGCTGCCGTCTCGGTAGCCCCGGTAGAACATGCCTCGTTTGGCCCGGATTTCCTCGTCGCTGACAGGCGTGCCGTTTTCCGCGAGGAAGTTCTCCCAGTCGCGCAGTGCTTGTCCGCAGGCTTTCGGGTCGCTGGTGCGCGCTTCACGCGCGAGGGACTCCTCGATGGCACGGTTCATGTTGCCTGCATCGGGCCGTGTCTTGATCCGCGGTTGCATGGATTCGAGCCGGCTGGCGATCGCGGCTAGGTTGCCGATGTCCGCGCTGGCCTCTGATGC
>JAUNVO010000075.1:0-8779 GCA_030540695.1 Micrococcaceae bacterium
CGTGCTGCGACACTGCCCGAAACCCCAGACGAGTCAACGCCCGATGCCGCGGTCCAGCCCGATGGGCCGGGGTCCGAGGCGCCCGGCGCCGACTCTTCTTCCGGCACCGCGGCACCAACCACCGCCCCTGTTGCTCTCACCGGACGCGAAGCGGGCACCCGCGAACTGAAGGTCATCACGCTGGTTTCGCTCGTGGAGCATGCCGGCACCAAGACCGTGTCAGCGGCCCTGGCCGGCAAGGCCAGGGACAAGGGTTGGGCGCTGCGCACCAGCGGTCCGGGCCTGACCCGTGCGGCATTCTCCGGGATGCTCAATGACACCGACGCCGTGGTGCTTGTGGCACCTCCGGAACCGGCCACCACCTCGGTTCTGGGAGAAAAGCTGGCGTGGTTTCAGGCCAACGGCCGTCCCGCACTGGCCGGGAAAACCGTGTTCGTGATCAACTTCGGTGTGTCGCACCAGGGCCCGGGGGATCCCTCGGGCCTTGAGCTGCCTGCGGACCTGGCCCGCCCGGTGGTGCTGTTGCCCATGGACACGGCGTTCGGTCCGGGGATGCCGGTCCGGGCCCCGCGCCGGGCGGCACGCCACGCATTGGAGCAACTCGTCGAGGAACTTTCCACCATCTTTCAGGAGCACTAAGGACCAATGGCACACTACGACTTGGCAATCATCGGATCCGGATCCGGGAATTCGCTGATCACCGAATACTGGGACGACAAGAAGGTGGCGATCATCGATGCAGGCATCTTCGGCGGAACCTGCTTGAATGTCGGCTGCATCCCCACCAAGATGTTCGTCTACCCCGCACAACTGGCGCACAGCGTCGCCGAAGCCAAACGCCTCGGCGTGGACCTGGACTTCAATGGGGCGAACTGGCCCGGGATCCGGGACCGGATCTTTGGGCGCATCGACGCGATCTCCGAAGCGGGCAAGAACTACCGTGCCCACGAGCTGGAGAACGTGACCCTCTACACCGAGCACGTCTCGTTTGTTTCGCCCAACGAATTGCGCACCGCCAGCGGAGAAAGCATCACCGCGGAGCGGATCGTCATCGCTACCGGCTCACGTGCGACCCTGCCCGAGGCCCCTGGCCTCGATCTTCCCGGTGTGCATACCTCTGACACCATCATGCGGCTCGATGCGCTGCCCAAGTCCCTGGTGATCCTCGGCGGAGGCTACATCGCCAGCGAATTTGCCGCCGTGTTCTCCGCCCTGGGATCCAAGGTCACCCAGGTCAACCGTTCCGGGGCCCTGATGCGCAAGCAGGATGCGGATATCACTGCGGCATTCACCCGGGCCGCGGCCAAGCGCTGGGGCGTCGAGCTCAACGCGAACCTGCGCGGTGTCACCAAACAGGGCGAGTCTCTCCGCCTGGAATTTGCCCGTGGCGACGAGCCCCTGGTGCTGGAGGCGGACATCGTGCTGGTGGCCACCGGGCGGAGGCCGAACACCGATGCGCTGGGCGTGGCCGGGCTCGGCTTCGACCTGCGGGAGGATGGATCGTTGATCGTCGATGAGTACCAGCGGATCCTGGCTTCGGGTACACCGGTTCCGGGGCTCTTTGGCATGGGGGACGCCGCCAACATCGAGCAGCTCAAGCACGTGGCCAACCGCGAGGCACGCGTGGTCACCCACAACCTTGAAAACCCGTTGGCCATGCGCCCGATGGACCGCACCGCCGTCCCCGCCGCGGTGTTCAGCATCCCGCAGATCGCGTGCGTGGGCATGAGCGAGGCGCAGGCGCGGGCCGAACACGGCGAGGATGCGGTGCTCAGCGTCATCCAGGACTTCGGCTCCACCGCCTACGGGTGGGCGATGGAGGACGGCGAAGGAATCGTGAAGTTGGTGGCGCACCGGGGAAGCGGACTGCTGCTCGGCGCACACATCATGGGCCACGAGGCCGCATTGCTCATCCAGCCACTGATCCAGGCGATGGTGACGGGCCTGGACGTGAACACCATGGCGCGGGAGCAGTTCTGGATCCACCCGGCGCTAAGCGAAGTCGTGGAGAATGCGTTGCTGGGCCTCGGGGTCCGGGCACGCGCCGACGACCCGCTATAGGCACCACAGCGGCCATGGGATATAAAATGCCCGGGTGGACACCGACTTGGTGTCCACCCGGGCATTGTTGTGCGGTCGGTCCGCTGGCCGGCTACGCCCTGGGCTTGGCGCCGGAGTAGATCTCCTCGACCACCGAGTCGTAGTCCTTGAGCACCTGGCCGCGCTTGATCTTCAGCGAGGGGGTCAGGTGGCCCGAGTCTTCGGTGAAGTCGGTGGGCACGATCCGGAATTCCTTGATGGCCTCGGCGTTCGAGACGCTGGAGTTGGCTTTCTTGATCAAGGCGGAGATCGCCTCCAGGACCTGGGGCAGCTCGGCGGCCTGGGCCATGGTGGTGTTTGCCGGCAGCTGGTGGCGTTCCAGCCATCCCGGAAGCGCTTCTTCATCGAGGGTCACCAAGGCGGAGATGAACGGGCGGGCATCGCCGAGCACCACGCACTGGGAGACCAGCGGGTTGGCACGGATCTGGTCCTCGAGCATCGCCGGAATCACGTTCTTGCCACTCGCGGTGACGATGATTTCCTTCTTGCGTCCGGTGATGCGCAAAAATCCCTGGTCATCGAGTTCCCCGATGTCCCCGGTGCGGAACCAGCCGTCGGTGAAGTTCTCCTCGGTGAGGTCGGGGCGGTTGTAGTAGCCGCGCATCACGCAGACGCCCTTGGCCAGGATCTCCCCGTCTTCGGCGATCTTCACGCCGTTGCCGGGCAGCGGGCGTCCGACGGTTCCGATCTTCAGGTTGGTTGGGGTGTTCACGGTGATCGGAGCGGTGGTCTCGGTCAGTCCGTAGCCCTCCAGGACGGTGAGCCCGATGCCGTGGAAGAAATGGCCCAGTCGTTCGCCCAGAGGGGCTCCGCCGGAAACCGCGTGCACGACTTTCCCTCCCATGGCGGCACGGATCTTGGAATACAGCAGCACGTCGAAAAGCTTGTGCTTGAGTTTCAGTCCCAGCGGGACCTTGCCGTCCTGCTCGGCACGCGAGTGCGCGATTGCCGTTGCGGCACCGGCGTGGAAGATCTTGCCCTTGCCGCCGTCCTCGGCCTTGAGCATCGAGGAGTTATACACCTTCTCAAAGACGCGCGGCACCGCAAGGATGAAGTTCGGCTGGAATGATTGGAGATCGCCCATCAAGTTCTTCACATCCGGGGTATGGGCAACCCTCACACCGGCGGCCACGCAAAGCACCGAGATGTACCGGGCGAAGACGTGGGCCAGAGGCAGGAACATGATGGTCGCGGCCCCCGGGTAGACACACTCGGGAAGTGCCGCCGCCGCGTTGTCGCTGAGTTCGACGAAGTTCGAATGGGTCAATTCGCAGCCCTTGGGGCGTCCGGTGGTGCCCGAGGTATAGATGATAGTGGCTATCGAGTCGAGCCCCGCGGCGGCGCGACGCTCCTCCAAGAGCGCGTCCTCGACGTCCTTGCCGGCTTCGCGCAGTGCATCGAGCCCGTTTCCGTCCATCTGCCAAACGTGCTTAAGGTCATCGAGCCCCTCCTGGTGGGCGGCTTGGCTCACGACCTTTTCGTGGCGCGGCGCCTCGACAACGACAGCCGCTGCCTGGGAGTCACCCAGGATCCATGCGACTTGGCTGGGGGAGGAGGTCTCGTAGACCGGAACCGTGATGCAGCCGGCGAACCAGATCGCGAAGTCGATCAGCGTCCACTCGTAGCGGGTGCGGGCCATCAGCGCGATCCGACCGCCGGGTTCGATGCCCGCGGCAATGAACCCCTTGGCCAGGGCGGAGGCGTCGGCGGCGAATTCAGAGGCCGGAATGTCGATCCAGGATCCGTCGGGACCGGGCTTGGAAAGGAGCACGGGATTGGCCGCGGACCGGGCATGGCGCAAAAGCAGGTCGGTGATGTTGGTCTGAGGCGGGTTTATCACCATCGGGGGGACTATCAATTCCTGCATTTGGAGCTCCTTAGGTTCCGGGGCGGGGCTATCGAGGCCTGCCAACCCCCCTTATTCCCCTTGCCACCTATCATAGTGGTTCGAGTCACATTGTTTACTCATTAGTAACTTACGGGGATTTGTCCCGGGGCGCAACAAACCTCGCCGACGCCTGCCGGCAACAGGCTTATTGCCTGGCGGGGGAGCCGAAGCTATACCCGGGCGCCGTCGTCTCCGTCATGGCGGTGGCGCGGCAACTTGGCGAAAAGGAACACCGTGGCGGCAACGGCCAGCACCACCAGGCCGATCCACAGCGGAGCCGGTGCCCGGCGCCAGAAGATTGCCAGCAGGGCCAAGGCGATCGGCGCCCCCGCGGCACACACCCAAGCCAGGGTCGTCAACGGGTTTCCCGATCCCAGCGCCGGCGGGTCCTCGGGGGTGAAGCCGCCCTCGTCCTCATCCTCGCTGACCTCATAATCACGGGGTCCGGTCAGTGCAGGGTGCATCCTGAAGATCCTGGGGTCGACGCCGCGCGGTGTTTCGCCGGCGTGGGTTTCCGTTGGCCCTTGAGCCGTCGGGGGCCCCGATTCCAGCCTGCGGACCAGGTCCTCCCACACGGCATCGTCGGAGTCGCCGGACTCGGCCGGCTCGTGAAACGGGTTGGTCATGGCCTGTGCGTGTCCACTTCCTGGAAGAACTCGATGGATCGGGCGAAAATCTCATCCGCCTCATAGTCAAGCGTGGCCACATGGTAGCTGCGCGTCAACCGTTTCACCTCAAGGTGGACACGGGCATCGAGCCCTGCGACCAGGGTGTCGAAGCTGGATTCGGGAACCACGTGGTCCAGGTCCGAGCGGAACACGATCACCGGAGCGGTGATGCGCGGAAGCTTCGACACGGTGTCCTTGAAGAGCTTGCGCAACTCATGGACCCCTGCCACCGGGGTCCGGTCATAGGCGTGCTCGTCGCCTCCGGGCTTGGCGATGTCGTTGGCGATGCCCGGCACACTGGGGGCCACGAAGCGCAAGAGACCGGTGAAGGGCGCCAGGGGGGACTCGATGGTCAACCCGGGGTTCACCAGGGCCACCGCCGCCACCGCATGGGTTGATGCCAGATTCAGGGCCAAGGCCCCGCCCATCGAGAGCCCAGCGACGAAAACGCGTTCATGCCTGGCGGCCAGTGCCGCGAAGCGTTGGTGCACCGCGTCGAGGATCTCGGTGTACTTCTTGCTGGCCAGGTCCTGCCAGGAGGTGCCATGGCCGGGCAGGAGCGGCACGTCAACGGTGTATCCGGCGTCGGCAAAGGCATTGGCCCAAGGCAACATGCCCGCTGGGCCGGCGGTGAATCCGTGGATCACCAGCACCGCCTGGCCATTGCTTCCCTCGCGGTGGAACGGTGCGTTGGGGCCGGAGTCGGCCGTCGGTGTCTCTGGCATCTGGTGCGTGCTCCTGGGCGAATCAAAGGTGAAGCGCCAACGTATTGCACGGGCGCCTGTATCGCGCCGAGTGTGACCGTTGGCATTGTTTTGCCTACAGTTAGAGCCTAACTGAGAACCCGGTGATCACCACCAGGTCCCGGGCACCTGCCGCCCGGATCCTGGGAACCGCCGTTTTCGACCATCCACCTCGGCCCGGAAGGCATCCCAACGCATGTTCTACCAATTCATGAAGCGGTTCATCGTCGGACCGCTGGTAAACGTGTTCTTCCGGCCATGGGTCAAGGGGCTGGAAAACATCCCGGATTCCGGCGGCGCGATCCTGGCCAGCAACCACCTCTCGGTCTCCGACTCGATCTTCCTGCCCGTGGCGGTGAGCCGTCCGGTGATCTTCCTTGCCAAGAGCGATTACTTCAACGGCCGCGGCATCAAGGGCAGGGTCACCGGCTGGTTCTTCCGGATGATCAACCAGATCCCGATGGACCGCTCCGGCGGCGCGGCCAGCGCAAGCTCGTTGGGGGCCGGGGCCCAGGCGCTTGTCGATGGCAGCCTGCTGGGCATCTACCCCGAGGGGACCCGCAGCCCCGATTCGCGGTTGTACCGCGGCAAGCTCGGGGTCGCCAAGCTGGCGCTGCAGGCCCAGGTCCCGGTGATCCCGATCGCGATGATCGGCACCGACAAGGTCCAGCCCATCGGCAAGCGGATGCCCAATATCCGGCGCGTCGGGATGATCGTGGGCGAACCCCTGGACTTTTCCCGGTACGCCGGGATGAGCGAGGACCGATTCGTTCAGCGCTCGGTGACCGATGAGATCATGTACGCCATCATGCGACTCTCCGGCCAGGAATACGTGGACACCTACGCCGCGACGGTCAAGGCGCAGCTGGATGCCGAGCGCCGTGAGGCCGGCAAGAAGAAGTAGCGCGCCACCGGGGAAGCAGCGGAACTGTGACCGCCGGGCTCCGTGGGTTACGCAGCGAATGCCCGTAGCGGCACCCAAGCGGTTTATCCTTGGAGGGTGACTCAGCTATCTTCGACTTCCTCATTGTCCGGAAAAACCCCGGCCGGCCCCGCAGCCGACCCTGCCTTGGACATCTGGCGCACCTTGCCCATTGCCCAGCAGCCGACCTGGAGCGAGCACCCGCACTATGCCGAGTCCATCCGTGAACTCGGTGCCCGGCCGCCGTTGGTCTTTGCCGGCGAGGTCGACGTGCTGCGTGAGCGACTTGCGGCTGCGGCCTCGGGCAAGGCCTTCCTGCTGCAGGGAGGGGACTGCGCCGAGACCTTTGCCGGCGCGACCGCGGACAAGATCTCCGCGCGGGTCAAGACCATCTTGCAGATGGCCGTGGTGCTCACTTACGGGGCCTCGATGCCGGTGATCAAGATGGGACGCATGGCCGGGCAGTTCGCCAAGCCGCGTTCCTCCAACGACGAGACCCGCGACGGCGTGACGCTGCCGGCCTTCCGCGGGGAGATCGTCAATGGATTCGACTTCACCCCCGAATCCCGTGAGCACGACCCCAAGCGCATGGTCGAGGCCTACAACACCTCCTCCTCGACCCTGAACCTGATCCGCGCCTTCACCCAGGGCGGATTCGCCGACCTTCGCTCCGTACACTCTTGGAACCGCGGCTTCATGGCCAACCCGGCGCACACCGCCTACGAGCAGCTCGCCGGGGAGATCGACCGCGCGGTGAAGTTCATGGACGCGTGCGGCGCCGAGTTCGAGGCGTTGAAGCGGACCGAGTTCTTCGCTTCCCATGAGGCACTGCTGCTTGATTACGAGCGTGCGCTGACCCGCACCGACTCACGCACCGACCAGCCCTACGACACCTCGGGGCACTTCCTGTGGATCGGGGAGCGCACCCGCCAGCTCGACGGCGCGCATGTGGACTTCCTCTCCCGGGTCCGCAACCCGATCGGGGTCAAGCTTGGCCCGACGACCACCCCGGAAGACGCCCTTGCCCTGATCGACAAGCTCGACCCGAATCGCGAGCCGGGCCGCCTGACCTTCATCACCCGCATGGGTGCGAAGAACATCCGCGAGAAGCTGCCGAATCTGGTCGAAAAGGTCACCGCCTCCGGCGCCCAGGTCCTCTGGGTCACCGACCCGATGCACGGGAACACCGTGACCAGCGAAAACGGTTACAAGACCCGCAACTTCGACGATGTGATGGACGAGGTCCGCGGCTTCTTCGAGGTCCACGACTCGCTGGGCACCTTCCCCGGCGGCCTGCACGTGGAAATGACCGGGGATGACGTGGCCGAGTGCCTCGGTGGCGCCGACCCGATCCGCCAGGAGCAGTTCGATGACCTGTACGAGTCGGTTTGCGACCCGCGCCTGAACCACAAGCAGTCCCTGGAGATGGCCTTCCTGGTCTCCGGATCGCTGGCCAAGCGCGGCCCCCGCGACTAGCCGGTTACACCATTGGCCGGGTACCTTCCGTTGGGGAAGGAACCCGGCCATCGGTGCGTGTGGGCGGCACGCGGTGTCGCGCCGCGTGATATCAGACCACGACCAACCTGATCACGGAGCCTTCCGGCGCGGTTCCGCCCGACGGGCTCTGGGAGCGCACGGTTCCAAAGAACCCGCCCAGGAACTCCTCCACCTTGACATCGAATCCGAGCCCCTCGAGGGTGGCCCTGGCTTCGCTGATCTGTTTGCCCTGCATGTCGGGTACCTGGATCATCTTCGGCCCTCGGGAGACCACGTATTCAACGGTGCTGCCACGTTCGAGCTGGCCGCTGGCGGGCTTCTGCGACATGACCTTTCCCGAAGCCACCAAGGTGCTGTATTCCTCCCCGGCGGACTTTCCCTTCAGCCCGACCGCCTTCAATGCTGCTTGGGCTTCCTTCGGGGCCTTTCCAAGCACATCCGGGACATCAACCGGCGCGGGCCCCTTGGAGACACCCAGTTCGATCTTGGCGCCCCGGCGCAGTTGCTTGCCGGCAGCAGGGTCCTGCGAGAGCACTATTCCCTTGGCTACTTCCTCGGAGTACTTCTGCTTGATAGCGCCGACTGCCAGTTGGGCGGACTTCAGCTCCGCCTCTGCATCCGTTTGCTTGCGACCGCTGACGTTCGGGACGGTAAAGAGTTCAGGCCCCCTGGAGACAAGTAGCTTGAGTCCTTGAAATCGACGGATCGTTTCCCCTGCGGCGGGTTCACTTCCAACCACGAGGCCGCGCTCGATCTTTTCGTCGTATACCTCGGACGTGGTGGCACGCACCCCGGCGTCGTCGAGTTGCCGGACCGCTTCTGCCGCGCTGACCTTGGTCAATGCCGGGATGTCGAAGGGGGCGCCGGGACCCATGCCGAAGAAAAGGCTGACCCCGGCAACTAGCCCGGCAACGACGAGCAGCACGATCCCGATGAGCCATTTGCGCCGCGTCGGGGTTGG
>JAUNVO010000075.1:8879-9947 GCA_030540695.1 Micrococcaceae bacterium
TGCGGGGAAACGGACGTGGGTATCAAGTCCTTGACCCCGCCCAAGGTCTCCGAGCCCAGGTCCAGCTGTTCGGCGGTGAGAGAGGCATGGATCTGTTTCAGGTCGCTGAGCAAGAACGCGGCATTCTGCGGCCGGTCCTCGGGATCCTTGTTGGTGCAGTAGGCAACCAATTCATCAAGTTCGTTCGAGAGCCCGGGGACCATCGCCGAGGGAGGGGGGACCTCGTCGTTGATGTGCTTGAACGCGAGCCCGTAGACACTTTCGGAACTGAAGGGCTGTTGCCCGGTGAGAAGTTCGTAAGCGATGATGCCCACCGCGTAGATGTCGCTGCGTTCATCGGAAGGCTCGCCCTTGGCCAGCTCGGGGGAGATATAAGCAGCAGTGCCGAAGAAGTTGGTGGCGTTGGTGTGGGCGGTGGAGGCCCGCGCCAAGCCGAAGTCGGCGACCTTGATGCTGCCCTCGTCGGAGATCAACACGTTGGCGGGCTTCATGTCGCGGTGCACGATGCCTTCCTCGTGCGCGATGGACAACCCGGTGCAGATCGCCTGGAGCACCACCAGGGCCTGCCGGGGGGTGTAGCGCCCGCGTGCTGCCAGCGACTCGCGCAGGTTCAGCCCGCGCACGTATTCCATCACCATGTAGGCGGTGGAGCCCGAAACGTGGTGGTCCAGGATGCCGACGATGTTGTCGTGGGTCAGCCCGGAGGCAATGATCGCCTCGGACGCAAAACGTTCAAGGACCCCGGGGTCCGAGAGCAGGTGCGAGTGCAGGACCTTAACGGCGACCGTGCGGTGCAGGCGCACGTCGATGGCACGGTAGACAGTGGCCATTCCGCCGTCGGCGATGCGGGCATCGAGCCGATAGCGATCATCAAGCGTCGTGCCTATGCGGGGGTCTGTGTGTGGCGCTGTCACTTAACGATCGTAACCAGTGGCAGTGGGTGGGGGAGCATGCAACACGGGGCGCACTGGCTTCCTGCGCTGGCGAATGGGAAAGATACTGCCACCCGCATGCAGCTGAGGGGCCGGTTCCCATGGAACCGACCCCTCAGCCCTACGTGCTGTGGAA
>JAUNVO010000075.1:9957-13274 GCA_030540695.1 Micrococcaceae bacterium
TTGAGCGCCCGGCGTTCGTCTTCGCTCATGCCGCCCCAGACCCCGGCATCCTGACCGGATTCGATGGCCCATGCCAAGCAGGTGTCCACGACGGGACACCGTCGGCACACGCTCTTGGCCTCTTCGATCTGGAGAAGGGCCGGTCCGGTGTTTCCTACCGGGAAGAAGAGTTCCGGGTCCTTGTCCAGACAAGCCGCGCGGCTACGCCAATCCATGCTTGTTGATGCTCCTTGGGTTTAGGAAAAGTGAGGGGTTCGCCCACGGATACGAACCGGGGCAAAAGCAGGAGAACGGAATGGATGCCATACCCGAACGACTGCCTAACAAGGTTTTCATGTTACGTTCACGTAAACAAGGCTCCTGTGTTGCCAATACACCCGCGTCCGCGAGTGCTTGGTCACAAGCACCCGTTTTATTCCCCTTGGGTATCAGGTCGGATCGATTGTGACAAGGGTGTTCACGGATCGGTTGCCGGGTCTTTGTCACACATCAAGACGAGCCCGGCTTTACCCCGCCGCGCGGTGACCGTACTAGATTTGAGGGGTGATGAACCAGCCAGTCCCAGAACCCAGCCGTCCGGCCATGAAGCCTCGTCCTGTTTCGGTGCTGGTCATTTCCGCGCTCCTGGCCATTGAAGGGCTCGCGGTGCTCGCCTATGCCCTGGCGTACGCCGTGCAGTTGGGCGAGGCCGGTGTCTTGGGCATGGGGGCAAGGATCTTCATGTTGGTGCTCATCGTCGCGGCTGGCGCGTGGCAGCTTTTTGTCGGTTACAGCTTCTTCCGTGCACGCGCCTGGACCCGGGCAGCGGCTCTGATGTGGCAGGTGTTTCAGATCATTCTGGCCATCCCCTACTTCCAAACGGGCGACGCACTGATGGCTTGGCTGTGGTTGGTCCCGGCCGCGCTGATCATTGTGCTGCTCTTCGACCCGCGCACCACGGCCTTTTTGGGTGATCGTCCGTCGGCGGAGTCCTCTTCCGCAGAGTGACCCGGAGCTCGTCGCGGCCATGGCTGAAGCAGCGCCGGAGGGCGTTGGCCGGGATGGTTTTACGGCAAGCTGTTCACACATTGGATCTGGCGCAGCGTTCCCCTGTCGAGGACCATGGCCCTGCCCTTGATGCTTGTAGTGGAAGGAGGGAGCCTGAAACCGCTGGGGTCGGCGTCCGCGCCGTGCAACGGATCCAAGACGAGAAATGACCGTTGGTCGCGCACCACCGAAGAGAGACCCAGCTCAAAGAGCAGCCTCGGTCCCGGTTCGGCACTGAGAACCACCTGCATCCCTGCTCCAAGGAGCACCTCGATGCTCCGGGAAGCCTGCGCCAAGCGCACATCTGCCCGTGAGAGCAACACCCGACTGGCCTGCGGGTGGAGTTGGAGGAATTCCTCGATTCGTGTTGGCAGTGCGTCGTTCGGGCCCAGAAGCACGGTGTGACCGGTCTCGGGTGCAGCCAAAACGGCCAGATGCTCCAGCAACGTGGCCTTGCCTGAGCCTGCATGCCCGAGGATGAGGCCGCACTGCCCGGGGGACCAAACGAACGTGCGGTTGTCCGGCCCGCAGAGTCCGACCGACAGCGCCGGGGCCCCATCGGTATCCGTGGCATCCGCCAGAATTCCGCTGGCTGTCCGGGTCGAGGGGACCGGAGGCAACTGGCTGGGTGAGAGCAGCTGCGGCAGCCGGAGCGAATATGGCCATGTTTGCGGAGTCCGTTCCTTGGGAAGCGGCAATGAAGCTGGGCTGTCCAGCAGCTGGAATTCCGTGCCCCGCTCGGGCTCGGTCGGTCCGAACTGCACGCCACGGCCTACGAGGGGCGGGACCTTTCGCATGCGTGGCCAACCCATCAGGATCTCGGGCCCAGCACCGCGGGGAAAGTACCATCGGGTCTCGCACAACGATGCAGCCCGTGAACTGCCCAGTTCCCGATCACCGCAGATCACCAATGCATTTCCGAGATCCGTTGCAGTGCGGGCGAACGCGCTCAATCGCGCCTCGAGATGCATGAAAACGCTGGATTCCAGTGTTTGGGCCCAGCCGCCGAGCCCACATACCACCAACACCACCGGTCCCATGGCTTCGAGATCGCCTAGTTGCAGCAGTAATTCGTTGATGCCCCAGACATCGCCCGGTCCGAAGTAGCCCGCCACCGCTGGATGTCCGCGCAACCCGGTGAACGTCCCGTTGCCGTCGAGCAGCAATGTCGGCAGTGTGAAGCGTCCGCGGCTGATGGCATGCATCAGCAGCTCCGGTACCCGTTCGCTGCCTGAGGCGGGCAGCCCACAGACCAGCAGACGGCTGGTGGTGCGCGGGTCGAAGACCAATGCCGAGGCCTGCGGCAAGCGTGGACGGTCAAGCAATCCGATGACGCCCTGATCTGGGGGCACTTGTCGGAGCACTGCGCGTCCGATGGCCGTCAGCTGTTCGGGCAGCGCTGCCGAAAACGGATTCTGCGCGGGCTCGGCCCCGGCGTGACTATTGGCGATGCGCTCGACCACGACGGCAAGTTCCTCTTCGGTGTCCTCCGGCTGCAGTGCCGTGGATGGTTCCAGGTCCCTGGGTCCCAAATTGGGCCCGGCAACGCCAAGGGTCTCGCAGAACAGCACTTCACCGAGATTTCCTCCGTATGCCTTCAACGACGCTGGAACGCTGGGCCGGGAGTTGACCCGTGCCCGGAACTTTACAGGCGCTCCGCCGCCACGCCTGACAAAGGCCATGCCAGGGGTCCCGGCTTCCAAGCGTGAAGCGTCGGCACTGCCGATCAGGTCGATGGACTCCGCCTCGCCGATGGTGCGTAACGCGATGACGCTGCCGATGTTCGCGCGAAGAGGAGCACTGACGGTCCCGGCGGGCCGTTGGGTGCTGAGCACCAGGTGAATGCCCAACGACCTGCCGACGGTGGCGATGTGAACGACCCGTTCCAAGGCATCGGGCAGCTCCGCGGCGAAGACCCGGAACTCGTCGATGAGGACTACCAGTTTGGGCAGCGGTGGGTCAGCGGGCGTCCGAGAACGAATGTAGTCTCTATGATCGGTCGCCGCGTACCGAGCCAGGAATGCCTCGCGACGGCGCAGCTCGTTGCCCAAGAGTTCCAAGAGCCGCTCGCCCGCGGCGGCATCCAAATCGGAGATGAAGAGCTGGACGTGGGGCAGGACACGCAGTGGCGCAAGCGTCGCTCCGCCCTTGAAATCCACCAGGATAAAGGCTAGCTCCCCAGGCCCGGAACTTGCGGCAAGACCGAGGACCAGGGTGCGTAGCAATTCTGACTTACCGGATCCGGTCGTCCCAGCGACCAGCATGTGTGGTCCGTCCTGGTCGAGATCCAG
>JAUNVO010000076.1 GCA_030540695.1 Micrococcaceae bacterium
ACGATTCTGTACCAGGACAAGACGCGAGATGTTTTCGCGGCGCAACCCAATTTGACGCGTTTGGGCCAGCGCCTGATCTCCACGTCTTTCGACTCGGCCCAGATATCGACGCGGCACACAGCGGTCACGGAGTTCACCACTGAATCCGTGGCGGAGGACCCCCTGTTCTTCAATGCGGAAACCGGACTCCTTTTGCGTCCCAGCACCAAGGAGCGAAACGAGGTGTTCGCCGCCACCGCTCCCGGCCTGTACATCGACTCAGCAAAAAAGGCCCTGGAGGCATGTCCGGATCTGGAACCTTCGGATGTCACCCACGTGATCACGGTGTCCTGCACCGGGTTCTACAACCCAGGGCCGGATTACCAACTGGTCAGGGCATTGGGTCTTAGCCCGGCAACACAGCGCTACCACTTGGGATTCATGGGATGCTACGCAGCGTTTCCGGCCATGCGCGCAGCCAAGAGCTTTTGCGACGCGGATCCCGACGCCGTGGTCTTGGTGGTCTGCGCGGAACTTTGCTCGATCCATGTTCGAAGCTCAAACGACCCAGACACCATCATGGGCTCAGCGTTGTTCGCCGACGGTGCAGCGGCCGCCATCATTACTGCTCGCCCTTTTACCGGGACCGGGATCCAGCTCGATCACTTCGAAACGGTCCTTACCCCCGTGGGTGAGGAATCCATGGCCTGGAACATCGGCGATGAAGGATTTGAGATGGTTCTGGGAACATACGTACCCCATATCATCGACGAACACATCGTGGGTGCCTTGGAACCGCTGCTAGCCAGGGATGAAACGGTTGGCGAAGACTATGCCGCTATCGAACACTGGGGTATCCACCCCGGAGGCCGGGCGATTCTTGACCGCGTGCAAAAGCGCCTGGGGTTGAACGAGGAACAACTTGTCCCTGCGCGCAGGGTCCTCAACGACTATGGCAACATGTCCAGCTCAACGGTGCTGTTCGTGCTCAAGGACATCATGGACGAGCACGTTGGAAGGGACTCCGCCCACGGGGAGCGCATCTGTTCCATGGCTTTCGGTCCCGGGCTCACCGTGGAAACTGCGTTGATGACCCTGTCAACCGGGGTTCAGGCCTAACGACCCACATGCAACGGGATATTGCTGCCATCGAGGAGATGGACAAGCCGGATTGCGATCCAGCCATGCTGGAACGCACTTATGCCCAGTTTCCGCTGGTGAACCGTTGTGTTTCCGGGTGGAGGTCCGTGTACCTGAAATTGGTGCGGCCGGCCTTGCCCCGCGGCCGTCCCGGCACGATCCTTGATATCGGGTGCGGTGGCGGGGACATCGCCATGAACATGGTGAGGTGGGCCCGGGCTGACGGCTATAACGTCAAGGTGTTGGGAATCGATCCTGACCCCCGCGCGCACGACTTTGCCTCACGCGCCGCAGCTGCTGCCGGAATCGGACCCGAGAACCTGGAATTCCGCCAGGCGATGAGCTCGGATCTGGTCACCGAGGGGTCTCACTTCGACGTGGTGTTCTCAAATCACGTGCTGCACCATCTGGACCCGAGCCAACTGTCAGGGATACTGGCCGACACCCAGTCGCTGACCCGGGGCCTCGCCATCCACAGCGACATCCGGCGTCGACGTTCCGCACTGGTTTTCTTTGGCCTCGCCACGCTTCCACTGGCACGCTCATCCTTCATCAGACGCGATGGACTGACCTCCATCCGGCGCAGCTTCACACCGTCGGAGCTTGGCAGGGTGCTTCCCCGGGGGTGGGAAGCCCATACGGCAGGGGCGTACCGCAACCTGGCGATCTGGCGAGGAACGCCCCGGACGCAGCCATGATAGATGTCCTTGTCGTAGGCGGCGGGCCAAGTGGGCTGACGCTGGCTATCCTGCTCATCGAGGCTGGTTGCCAGGTCAAGGTGCTCGAGTCCCGCACGGTCGTTGGAGAACATTCACGGGCGATCGGTATCCATCCACCGGGTCTGGATGTTCTTCACCGGGCAGGGATCGGAGAGGCCGCACTGGCCAACGGGGTTCGGATCGGCAGTGGGATCGGGATCTCGCGGGGACGGATCGTTGCGGAACTTGGATTCGGGTCCATCCCCTCGTCGCACCCTTTTGTGCTATCGCTCCCGCAAAACCGAACGGTTGAACTCTTGCGCGAACGCCTGCATGGGCTTGATCCCAGGGCGTTGATGCTGGGCACTGAATTTCTTTCCTTCGCGACGCATCAAGGATTCATCACCTCGCGGGCGGTTGGCCCTGAGGGTGTCGTGAAGAGCTTCGACTGCCATTTCCTCATCGGTGCCGACGGAACGCGTTCACGCGTTCGCAAGGAAGCCGTGGTTCCCTTTCAGGGCTCGGAACTTCCTGATCGCTACATCATGGGTGATTATCCCGACGGCACCACATACGGGGCCGTCGCCGCCCTCTTCCTGCACCCCCAGGGGATCACCGAATCTTTTCCCCTGCCGGGGAATAAACGGCGCTGGGTATGCTGGGTCGGCACACGGGAGACGGCATCGCTTCCCGAGCTCGTCGCCCGCCGAACGGGGCACCTGGTTGACGCCGGCGAAAACACCATGCTCAGTCGCTTCACGACCAGGGAATTCTCCGTTGGTGCGATGGCCCATGGACATGTGGTCCTGATCGGAGATGCCGCCCACGAGATCAGCCCGATCGGTGGACAGGGCATGACCCTGGGCTTGGTCGATGCCGCGGAACTCGCGCCACTGCTCATCGCCGCCCTCAACGGCGCTGGCCCCCGAACCCGCCTTGACGATCAATTCAACCGTTTCTCAACGCTACGCTTGGCTGCTGCCCGACGTGCGGCGCGGCAAGCCCGCCTGAACATGAAGCTGGGCCGTCCGCTCTGGTCTCCCGCCGTTGGTCTGCGCGATGCCCTGGCATGGGTAGCCTTTTCCTCGAAGCCGGTCACCGATTGGGTGGCTTCCACCTTTACGATGACGCGCGAGCCGTCCAAGTCCCGCCAGAAAGCCCGCGTCAACGGACCATACGCCCCTTGAGATGAAACCGGCTGATTCAAGGAAACCGTGTTGCGACCAAAGCCACGGATTCCCGCGTCCCAAGCACGCTCCCTGTGCGGCAGTGCGCAGGCTACGGGCATCCTGCCGGGCTCTACCGCCAGCGCAGGCGCGTATCTGTGCTGCTGGTCTTGCAGGTGTAGCTCTTGCCGTTCTTCTTCCCGATGCCCCGTGAGCCCTTGTCCGCCTTGGCGCAAAATGCGCCGGGCGAGACCGCCGGGGGCTTCGTGGCGTTCACCGAGGGCTTTTTGGTGGGTGCGGCATGGCTTTTGGGCGCCACGGGAGGAGCTTTGGTCGCAACCAGCTTGATCGGGGTCACTTTCGCCGCTTTTTGCTTGGGGCACGTATTCAGGACCCTCCGCATCGCATCGGCTTCCGGACGTGTCACTGCCAGGGCGTATTTCTTCTTGACACTGATCTGGATGGCCACGTACCGACAGCGGAAAGGCTTGTGGCTCGGCAGCCATTCGGCCGCATTCGCGTCTCCCTTGGAGCGGTTGGCCGAGGCCTGGGAGGCCATCAGGTTCAACGGGTCGTTGGCAACGGCGAGCCTTTGGTCCTGGGAAAGTTGTTGGCCCCCGGATATCCACACGTTCTTCAGGGCGACCATGTGGTCGATGTCAACGGATCCGCTGTTCACTTTCCACTTGATCGTGGTTCCCGTGTACGAATCGGCCAGGATCCCCGAGGCCAGCTGACACTTCTTTGCGTCCTTGTACTTCACCCCGGACATGTCGCGCTTGAGCGTGTCCTGCCGTTCGTCGCATTTATTGCCGTTGAAGTCCTTCCAGCCGTTGCCGAATTTCCCGTTCCGGTTGTATCCGGTCGCCGGCGCCTTGCCCTTGACCTTCAAGGTGTTCAGCGTCGCGAGCGCCCCGGGGCCTTCGAGCTTCGGACCGGGCAGGACCTTCGCATTTCCGGAGGAAGCCGGGACACTGCTGGTGGTTGCGCTCTTCGCGGGCGAGGCCAGCTCCAGCAATGCCGGGTCTGCCACCACGGTCCCGGTCAGCACCAGGATGGCAAGAATAAAGGGGATCAGGTGTTTCAAATTGCTCTTTCACGAAGACTCAAGGTTGCTTGGCATCCAAAACATGACCACGCAACCGTGGCCCACAGGACGCCTGCGGGCCACGGACAGCGGAAACTCCAGTGCCGATCTAGCGCTTTGAGGCGCGGTATCCGGCCTTGCGGGCATCGGAGGTCGTTTTGAAGCACTGCTCGGGTACGGTGCGTTCGTAGTACTGGCCGCCGCGAACGTGGTATTTCCATTCCTTGTTGCTGCCGGTCTGGTTGCCCTTGACCGGGAATCCTGCCGGGCAATTCTTCCCCTTGGGCTTCGACCAGGCCTTCTTGGCTGCGACCTTCTTCACGACCAAGGTCTGGGACTTGGAGATGGTGCGCTTTTTCTTGCCGATCTTGTATTTCACCGTGGTCGTCACCTTATAGGTGCCTGCCTTCAGGGAAACCGACGCCTTGTTCTTGGCCAGGGTCTTCTTTCCCTTCTTGACCGTCAGCAGCTTGGAGGTGATCTTGGTTCCCTTAGCGGCCTTGACCAAAGGCTTGATGGTCGCCTTCGCCGATCCCTTGACCGACTTGTTCGGGATCTTCTTGATCGTGGGTGCAGGCGCCTTTTTGGCGGCAACGACACTGATGGACTGTGCAGGAAGCACCGGTGCTGCCGTTGCCACCGCGGCACCGGAGAACGCGATTGAAATCGAGGCAGCGACAGCCACAAGTGTGCGAACGAAAGTCTTCATTTATCCCCCAGGATTTATCCAGGCGGATTCAGCATCCGCCACCGTCTCAAACGAGTACGGGAGTTAATCAAACCATGTCATCCGGCAGTGGCGAAGATCGACACGAAACAGCGCACCGGTCATCCGCAAACAACAGCAAAAACCTCTCCCGTTGGGCCTTTCCGGCCTCAGGTTCGTACGTGGCCCATCTGGTCCAAAAATTCCATTTCATATTATTGACGCACGTCGAGATACTGATATGCTCTTTTCATGGCCTGCCCACATGCACAGACACCCCAGGGTGCACGCGAAATCGAAGACACCGTCCGCACCGACTTCCACAATTCCATGTCCTACGGGAGCTATTTGGACCTTGAGCGCGTGCTTTCCGCCCAGCATCCGGTCAGCGTTCCGGAGCACCATGACGAAATGCTGTTCATCATCCAGCACCAGACCAGTGAACTCTGGCTCAAGCTGATGCTGCACGAACTCATGGAATCACGCAGGCTCATGGATAACGACGAGATCGGCAAGGCATTGAAGTGCCTGGCCCGCGTCAAGCACATCCAGAAGACCCTCACCGAGCAATGGTCGGTGCTGGCCACCCTCACCCCGCGTGAATACGCACAGTTCCGGGGCTTCCTCGGTTCGTCCTCGGGCTTCCAGTCCTTCCAGTACCGGGCCGTCGAATTCATCCTGGGCAACAAGCACGAAGGCATGCTGAAGGTCTTTGAGTCCGACCCCGCTGCCCACGAACTGCTCACCAAGATCCTGCACGAACCGACCGTCTACGATGCCTTCCTGCATGCACTCTCCCGCTCCGGGTATGGAGTTCCCGATGACATCCTCAACCGAGACGTCACCCAGCCCTGGGTCTTCCAAGAGGCTCTGGTCCCCATCTACAAGGACATCTACGAATCCGATGACACCACATGGAGCCTGTACCAGGCCTGCGAGGACCTCGTGGACCTGGAGGACAACTTCCAGGCTTGGCGCTTCCGCCACATGCGGGTAGTCCAGCGCACCATCGGTTTCAAGAAGGGCACCGGCGGATCCTCCGGCGTCGACTTCCTGCGGCGCGCCCTGGACCTGACCTTCTTCCCCGAGCTGTACGCCGTTCGCACCGAGATCGGCAAGTAGCCGGTCCCGATGCTTTCGGAACTCGATGACCTCGATGCCCGTCCGGGAAGCACGACATCGATGGTGCGCACCATCGTGGGCCTCTACCTGCGTGCCCTGGGCGGCTGGATCTCCTCGGCCCACCTGATATCGCTGATGTCCACCGTGGGGACCACCCCGCAGGTGACCCGCACGGCGATCTTCCGCCTGAAATCCAAGGGGATCCTGGAACAACTGGACCGGGACGGGGTACCCGGTTTCGGACTCAGCCCCACCGGGGAGCGCATCGTGGCCCGTGGGGATCGGCGCATCTTCACCCCGCGTTCCATGGCTGCCACGGATTCGTGGTGCCTGGCCTCCTATTCGATCCCTGAATCCGAACGCGAACGCCGCCACCAGCTGCGCAAGTACCTCCAGGGCATCGGTGGCGGACAGGTGGCCCCGGGCCTGTGGATCTTCCCCGACTACCTGCGTGCCGAGGTATGGCAGATCCTGCATGTCCTGAAACTCCAGGACCATGCGACGCTCATTGTTTCCCAGACGCTGGAGTTCACCGGGACCCCGCAGGAGGCAGCCGCCACCTGGTGGGACCTTGACTCGCTGGCATCGCTGCACCACCGGTTCCTCGAGCTCAACGGTGCGATAGCCGAGGCCCGGGACCTTGGCCCCGGAGAGAGCTTCGCCGCCTACGTGCGGGCCATCGACTCGTGGCGGACCATCCCGTACCTCGATCCGGGCCTGCCGGAGAGCTATCTTCCCGAAAACTGGCCCGGGCACCGAAGCACCGAGCTTTTTCTGGACATCCAGGCCAGCCATGCGGCGGCGGCGGGCAACTACGTCTCGTTGCCCGACCCACCGGACTGAGTCCGGCCGGCGGCGGGTTCCCGAGGCCGTGCCTTGCTACCTGACGCAGCGAAAGCCGATGTGGGTGGTGGCGGAATCCGCTGTTTGGGGCGAGCGCGCCGCCGGACGGTAGCGGTGGCAGTATTCCGGGGCGCACAGGTGCGAGCCGCCCTTGAGCACCAACCGCGTCTCCGGCCCGGCACCCGGTGAAACGCCGGGCCCGCAGGCGCAGCTCTCTGGGGCAGTGGCCACCGACGCACCGTGGTCCGCGGTGAACTTCGAGGTCGTCCACTCCCAGACGTTTCCGATCATGTCGAGCAGTCCGTAGCCGTTGGCTGCAAAGCTGCCCACCGCGGAGGTCCCGGCAAAACCCCTGGCACCGATGTTGCGGTAGGGGAAGTCGCCTTGCCAGGTATTGGCCGGCAGGTCCCGCGGGTCGGGTTCCGCGTCTCCCCACGAGTAGTCTGCCCCGTCCAGTCCCCCGCGGGCGGCGTACTCGAACTCGATCTCCGTGGGCAGCCGCTTGCCCGCCCACCGGGCATAGGCCTGGGCATCCTCGAAGGAGACCTGGACCACGGGGTGTCGCGCCAGGGAGTCAATGGTGGATCCGGGGCCCGCAGGCCGGCGCCAATTGGCGCCGGTTTGCCAGCGCCACCATGCCCTCCAGTTCTTCAGGTCCACGGGCCCTTCGGTCGGGGTGAAGACCAATGAGCCGGCGGCCCTCTCGGCATCGGAAAGTTGCGGGAACTCCGTGGCGTCCAGATCGCGTTCGGCAACGCATATGTATCCCGTGGCCTCCGCGAAGGCGGCAAATTGCTCGTTTGTCACCGGATGGACATCGATTTCAAAGCCGCGCACGCTCGCCAAGTGCACCGGTGCTTCCTCGGGATAGAAGTTCTCCGATCCCATCCTGAAGGTGCCGGCGGGCAGGGCAACCATGACGGTGGGATCCGGGGCTGAGAGACTCACGAGTGCTTCCTTTGGACTTCTGGGTGGCCTTCGCCGGCCGCATCGGATGTGACGTGCGGCCGGCGAAGCCCCGTAACGGTTGCTAGACGGAAGAGCCTTCCAGCGGCTTGCGCACCAGGTTCTCCGGGACCGGCTGTGAATGATGCGGTTCGTCACCGAGCCTTTCCTGCAGCTTCCACAGTTGCACCTTCAGGTCCTCACGGACCTTGAGGTATCCCTCATCATGGTAGACGTTGACCAGCTCGTCGGGATCCAGGAGCATGTCATACATTTCCCATTCGGGGACGTAGAGATGCTCGGAGGTCCCGGGCAGGCCCATCCCGTCGTTGTAGAAGTAGATCAGCTTGTACCGCTCGGTGCGAATCCCGTAGTGCGCCAGCACATGGTGGTTCTCGTCGTCGTTCTCGTAGTAACGGTAGTACACACCTTCATGGGTCGGCGCGGTGGGATCGGTGGTGAGCTGCGGGAAGAAGCTGACGCCCTGCATGCGCTCGTGCGGCTCGACGCCGGCTGCCTGGAGAATGGTCTGTGCGAAGTCGACGTTGGTGACCATCTGCTCCAGCGGTTCGCCGGGGGTGATGGCGTCAGGGTAGGAGAGCACCAAAGGCATCCGGATGGACTCCTCATACATGAAGCGCTTGTCGAACCAGCCGTGGTCGCCCAGGAAGAACCCCTGGTCGGAGGTGTACATCAACAGCGTGTTGTCGAACTCCCCGCGTTCCTTGAGCCAGTCGATAACCCGCCCAACGTTCTCGTCCACCGATGCCACGCAGGCCAGGTAGTCCTCCATGTAGCGCTGGTACTTCCACAGCGCCAACGCCTCCGGGTCCAGGTCCGCCGGCGGCTCGACCTTCAGGTCGCTGAGGGTGAGGTTGTCGGCGATGCGCATGGCGGCATGCTTGGCCGCCGAGGACCGTCCCGCGTAATCGTCGTCAAAGGTGTCGGGCACCGCGATCGGCTCCGAGTACATTCCCTCGTGCTTGGGGTTGGGCTGCCAGTTGCGGTGCGGGGCCTTGTGGTGGATCAGCAGGCAGTAGGGGTCATCGCCCTCAAGGCCCTCGGCCCAGTCCAATGACAGGTCGGTGATGATGTCGGTGGCGTAGCCCTCTTCGATACGCACGCCGTCCTTGGTGAGGATCTGCGGGTCGAAGTACTCGCCCTGGTCGCGCAGCACGGCCCAGTAGTCAAAGGCCTGGGGGTTGTGGGCTTCGCCCTCGCCCATGTGCCATTTCCCCACGATGCCGGTCTTGTAGCCGGCGTCCTTGAGCAAGGAGACGAAGGTCGGCTGGCTCGCATCGATCGGGGTCACCAGGGTGGTGACGCCGTTGATGTGCGAGTGGGTGCCGGTGAGGATGGACGCGCGGCTGGGGGTGCACAGCGAGTTGGTGCAGTAGCAGTGGTCGACGCGGCGACCTGCTTGGGCGATCTCGTCGATGCGCGGGGTTTGGTTCACTACCGACCCATAGGCGCTGATGGCGTGCGCAGCGTGGTCGTCGGTAAGGATCAAAACGATGTTGGGCCGTTTGCTGGTTCTACTCATGGTTTCTTCGTTCTCCAGGAATGCGGTGGGGGTGAAGCCGACCGGTTCCGCTCCCGCGGTGGCCATCCAAAAATATGGCCACCGCGGGAGCGGAAGTGATGATGGTGTTACTTGCCTGCTCCGACGAACAGGTCGGAGGTGAAGTATTCCTTCGGGGTTTCCGGGTCGGTGACCTTGCCGGCATCGACGAAGTAGTCGTTCATGCCCGTCAACCAGGAATCCACGGTTCCGTCTTCGATCTTCTGATCGAGTTCCTCGGCGGTGTAGTACGTGACGTTGGAGGCGTCGACCTTGACCGTGTCAACGTCGAGCTTCATCAGCTTGGCGGTGAGTTCGATGGTCTCGTCCAAGTTCTTGGCCCGGTAGTCCAGAGCCTCACGGACAACCTGCAGCACCTTCTTGGTGGTCTCCGGGTTTTCCTCAACGAACTTGTTGGCACCCACGAAGCCCGAGGCGAAGGCAACCTCGTTTTCGAAGTCCTCGTTCGAGGAGAGGATTTCCAGGTCCGGGACCTGCTTCTCCACGGTGGAGATCAGCGGGTACCAGAGGCCAGCCGCGTCAACTTGCTTCGAGGACATCGCGGCAACGATGGTGGCCGGGTCCATGGCCACCTTGTCAACGTCGTCGAGGGTCATCCCGGCCTTCTTCAGCGCCAGGTTCAGGATCATGTCACCGCTGGTGCCTTCGGGCACGGCGACCTTCTTGCCCTTGAGGTCCGCGATCGACTTGATGCCTGCCTGGGCAATGACGCGGTCGCCGTTGCCCGTGGCGTTGACCGAGACGACCTTGGCGTCGCCCTTGGCCGGCATCCACATGGCGCCGGGGCCGATGTAGCCGAAGTCGAGGTCTCCGGTTCCCAGTGCCTGGATCTGCAGCGGACCGTTGGTGAAGACCGGTGTTTCGGCGTCAAGGCCGTACTTCTCCCAGAGGTTCAGTTCCTGGGCAACGGCGTGGACCGAGGCGCCGTTGAAGTCGGCGATGTAGCCGAAGGTCACTTTCTCCTTCGCTGCACCGTCCGCGTTGGCATCGCCGGAGGCGGAGCAACCGGTCAGGGCAAGGGCCGCAACGGCGGCAACCGCCACTGCTGCTCGTTTAAAGAGTCTTGGCTTCATGTCTTTTGTCCTTACGGGTTAAGCCGTCGTTGCCGACGGTTCCGACACGGAGTTCTCTCCGCTTGTTTGGTGGTACACGGCGTTCCACACACGATTGCGCAGCGCAGTGAATTCAGGGCTCAAACGCATCTCTTCGGTGCGGATGGCGGGCAGGTCGACCTCGATGATTTCGTGGATGCGACCCGGGCGGGCTGCCATGACGATGACGCGGTTGGCCAGGAACACCGCTTCGTCCACGTCGTGGGTGATGAAGACTACGGTGCGCTGCTCCTTGCTCCAGGTCTCTCGTAGCTGTTCCTGCAGGTTCACGCGGGTCAATGCGTCAAGGGCGCCGAACGGCTCGTCCATGAGCAGGATCGAGGGGTTCACGGCGTAGGCGCGGGCAATGGCACAGCGCTGGCGCATGCCACCGGAGAGCATCTTGGGCAGTGCATCGGCGAATTGCTCCAACCCCACCAGCTTGATGAAGTGGTCCGCGATCCGCCGGCGCTCGGCCTTGGGCATCTTGGCGGTCTTCAGGCCGAATTCGACGTTGTCGCGCACGGTCAGCCAGGGGAAGAGCGCGTACTGCTGGAAAATGACGCCGCGTTCGGGACCGGGTCCATCCACGGCGACCCCGTCGACCAGTGCCTGTCCGCCGGAAACGGTTTCAAGACCGGCCAGGATATTCATCATGGTCGACTTGCCGCAGCCCGAGGGTCCGACGACGGTGATGAATTCGTTGTCTGCCACGTCCAGGGAGACATTGTCCAATGCCTTGAACTCGGTGTTTCCCAAGGGGTAGACCTTGCTCACGCCCTGGATGGAGATCTTCGGGTTCGCCAAGGTGTTGGTCATCGTGCTCATCGTCGTTCCTGCCATGAGGTGAGTTTGGTTTCGGTAAAGAGAAGGATCCGGTCCATCAACAGGCCCAGGATGCCGATGACGATCAGGTTCACGAAGATCGTTGGCAGGTCGTAGTACAGCTGCGCCTGCTGCATGCGGTAACCCAGCCCGTCCTGTGCGGCGATCAGTTCGGCTGCGACCACGGTCGCCCAGGCGGCGCCCAGGCCGACGCGCATGCCCACGAGGATGAACGGGGTGGAGGCGGGAATCACGACTCGGGCGAAGATGCCGGCGTCCTTGGAGCCCAGCACACGCGCGGCGTTGATCAGCGTCTTGTCAACGTTCACCACGCCCTGGTAGGTGGAGATGACGCAGGAGAGGAAGGCCGCAAGGAAGATCACGAAGATCTTGGGCTGCTCTCCGATGCCCATAAGCACCATGACCAGCGGGATGATGGCCAGCGGCGGGATGGTGCGGAAGAACTGGATCCAGGGCTCCATGATGCCCCTCGCCACTGCGTACCAACCCATGAGGAAGCCCACCGGGATGGCCAGCAGCGTGCCCAGCGCGAAACCGATGAGCACTCGGGTCAGCGAGGCGCCCAGGTCGGTGAACAACGTGCCGTCGGCCATCAGCTGGCCGGCCCGTTCCACCACCTGGGGTGGTGTTGGCAAGCTGAACCCGGAGGCCGAGAGCACCCACCAAAGGGCGATGCCGCCGATGACGGAAACGATGTTCAGCGTGAGCATCTTGCGCTTGGTGCGGCGCTTCTTCTCCGCCGGGGTGACGATGGCGCGGGGTTTGGTGGCAGTTAGGGTACTCATCTGCGTGATCTTTCCTCGCGGGTTCTGTGGCTCATGGTGGTCTTGCTCCTTTGCAACTGACAAATTCTTAGGGGCGGCCTGGTACTCATGTTTGCACCGCATAGCGTTCGAGAAGGCTGGATCTTCGCAGGACGGCCGCGATTGCCCCACGGGCTCCGGCGTCATCGCCCAACACCGCGGCCCTTACCACCGGGTCGGCCTCGGGGATGGGAAGAAGTTGATACCTGATCGCCACCTTGGCGAAGTCCAGGATTTGTGGGGCCACCGTCATCAGTGCACCGCCAATGACGATCTCTGAGGGATCAACCACCACCGCCAGGCCCCCCAGAACCCGGCCAACAGCGTCACCGACCTCGTGAAGCACCGTACCCAAGATCGGGTCCCCGGTGGCAGCAGCGTGCGCGATTCCCTCCAGGCCCCCCAGCTCCAGGCCGCGCTCCGCGCAGGAAGCCAGCACGGCCGGAACCGATGCGATCGTTTCCAGGCAGCCGCGCTTTCCGCAGCGGCAGGGCTTGCCGTTCTGGTGAAGTGCCGCCGAATGCCCGATTTCCCCTGCATAGCCGAAGGCCCCCGTGGCCAGTGATCCGTCGACCACCAGTGCGCCGCCGACCCCTTGGTCGAGTCTGACGTATAGCAGGTGCTTAGGGGCTCCGCCGTCGGATCCCCAGATGGCCTCGCCGAGTCCGGCCAATCGCGCATTGTTGTCAATGGTCACCGGCGCATCAAAGCGTGCCCTGAACAGCGCCAGCAATTCGCTGGCGCCTTCTACGGCCGTGGTGTCCTTTTGGTCCCGCCCCAGGGCGAGCCTGGAGCCCTTTTCGGAGAACGGCCCCGGAAAACCGATTCCGATGGCATTGAGCGAGTCATAGTGGACCCCGGTCTTTTCCTGCAGGGATTCCAGAAGCTTAAAGGCGATTTTTGCTCGATCGGCCCAGGACGTATTCGTGGGGTAGTCGTGTTTGCCGCTGGCCACGATCTCGTGGCTGGCATCGGCAACGGCGATCCGCACCTGGCCGTGGCGAAAGTCGATCCCTATGGCGAGGCCGGCCTCCGGGTCGATGGCCAGACGCTCGGCGGGGCGCCCGCGCCCGATCGCCTCACTCTGGCGAACAGCGACGATCGCGCGTCGCTCAAGAAGGTCCGACGTGATCTCGGACGTCGTGGTCCGCGAGAGCTTTACGCGCTCGCAGATCTCTGCACGGCTCAAGGCCCCATGCTCACGCAGCGCCCGCATGATGCGCTCTTCGTGTGAGCGCCTCACCAATGA
>JAUNVO010000077.1:0-6527 GCA_030540695.1 Micrococcaceae bacterium
CACCGATGGAGGCCGAGCATGGTGTGGCTCGCGCGATCAACAGCAATACCGCAAGCCCCACGGCCACCCCAAGTACTATCACCGTCAGCACGGAAAGGAAGTAGACGGTGGATGCAAAGGAGTGTTGCAGTCCCTCCCGGACCACGAGGGAAGTCTGGATGGCTGCCAGGGCGCAGGCGCCAAATGCCCCGATCGCCGCGTAGGAAGCTGCCTTGTTCCGCAAGCCGCGGGGACTGGCCCGAACAAGGAATCCGGCCATCCCCATGCCCATGACGATCATCGCCAACATCGATGTGAGCTCATACTGGTTAAAGGGCAATAGCGTGCGTGGCATGTCTCCGGGCAGAGCCTGGACGGCCCACAGGTTCTGCAACGGCAGTCTCATCCCGGTCACCAACCAGGGAAGCAGGCCCAGGCAGATGGTGCCAACTCCAACAAACAAGTATCCCCACGCGGGGAATCCTGGTGGGGATGTCGGTCTGCTGGAAGATCCGGGATCCTTGGTCATGAAACCAGTCTTTCATGAGCTGGAAGCCCGGACTTTTTCCTTACCTGCTCTTTACCTGTCCCGCCTGCCACCCGGCTCGAACCGACTCAAACACCGACGAGCATACCTACGCCAACGGCGGCACATGCCCAAAGGACGCTGACAAAGGTGCCGAGTATGAATTGCTCGGCCGCGGCGTGCTGCTTGAGCTCGGAGAACCGGCCGAGGCCCTTGACCGCCAGGACGACGGCGAGCCCCTCGGGCCAAGCCGCCCAGAGCGTCGAGGCGATGGCCGCCCGCTCCAGGAGACCAATCCACATCCCTCCGCGCAACGGACTGGCATCCAGCATCAAGGCCTCGCCGGGAGCATTGCGTGCCCGCTTGAACGCCGCCAGCCGAAAGACCGTCTCGGTGACGGGTCCTCCTCCAAGGGTGGCAGCGGCCACGCTGGCAATAACCACCAGTTCGCGCGGCACCTGCCCGGCATCGGGCAGGTGGTTCCCGATGGCCGCGAGGGTTCCGGCAACCGCCAAGACGGCGGCGAGCACGACGCTGGTCGGCGACGGCCCGATCGGCCAGCGGAAACCCGATGCGGCAAAATACCGCGGGGTGGCCACGGCCACAACGGCGAGAAGCAATGCCCAGGCAATCCAGTTCATCGGGTTCAGCTTCCTTCCACGTTCCGTGCGTATTCGTGCAGTGCCACACCTGCCAGGCCAGCAAGCCTGGTGGCTTCGTGCCAAAGCCCCGAGGCCAACCGCGCCGAGACAGCTTGCTGCGAGATCCCCAGCCGGGCGGCAACCTGTTGTTGGGTCAGGCCCCGGGATACCAATATGCCAGCTTCATCCGACGTTTCGGTGCGCCGCGCATTGACCAGGGCCACCAATTGCAGTTCGGCTTCAAGCCGCTCGGCCTCGGGCCCGGGCCCCGAAAGAGCCAAGGAACCGTTGGTGTTCTTCGCCCGCTCCACGGCATGGCGGGCCTGTTCAAAGGCCGGGCCCCGGCCGGCCCGTGTTTGCTCGGGCATGGGCAGTTCCACGTTTCCGACACCGACTCCCACGCTCCAATCCCCCGTGCGGGCAACATCAAGCGCGAGGCGCACCGCGACGACGCCGTCTTGCAACACGCCCTGGACCTCGTCGCCGGCGGTTCGCTCAAAGGGCCGCAAGACCTCGTAGCGGTGGGTGAGATGTTGCAGCAGCCCCTCGACCTTGTCGGGTCCGGAACGGGATCGGCGCTGGTCTATGGTGATGACGATCATGCAACAAGTCTACAAGTTTGTTTTCTGCTTCACAATGCTTAGACCTTGTTTATGGCTATACAAGTGGACTCGGCCCATTCCACCGACAACGCACCGACCACCCCGTCTTCAGGACGCTCAACCATGAAGCCGCGATGTCCCCGCGACACCCATCATGCCACGGAGGGGATCGTGCCCAAGGCACCACGCAAGGGATCCCCGGCCGAAGCCGGGGATCCCTTGTTATTCACATATATTGGTGGAGGTAAGGGGATTCGAACCCCTGACCTTCTGCATGCCATGCAGACGCGCTACCAACTGCGCCATACCCCCAGATGAGAGCCGCCCTTGCGGGCAACTCAACCATCATAGGCCACACAAAACATGTGGCGCAAATCGGCGGGCCCTAGAGCGAATCAGGCAACGTCTCGATGTGCGACATGTCCGTTGCGGGCTCCCCCGTGGTGGGCAGCTCAATGACCGGGCAGTCCCCCCAGAGGCGCTCCAGTGCGTAGAAGACGCGATCCTCGTTGTGCTGGACGTGGATGACGACATCGGCATAGTCAAGCAGCACCCAGCGGCCTTCGCCACGGCCCTCGCGCCTCACCGGGCGAACGTCAAACGCCTCGGCGAGCTTGTCTTCGATCTCATCGACGATGGCGTTGACCTGGCGCTCGGAAGATGCCGAAGCAATCAGGAAGGCATCGGTGACACCGAGGCGCTCGGAAACGTCCAGGGCGATAAGGTTCTCCGCCTGCTTCTCGGCTGCGGCCAGCGCTGCGGTCTTGACCAGGTTGATGGAATGTTCGTGGGCGCTCATAGGGGGTCTCCTTGAGGGATAAGTGGCGTCGCGGTGGCGCGCTAGTTTGAGTTCAGGAACATGATGAGGCCGGCCACCAGGGCCGCACCTCCAACGGACAAAGCCGCGATGACCATCAAGTACATGTTGTTGGCACGGCGCATTCCGGCGGTCTGCACATCCAACGGGTCAAGGCCCTGCGCGCGCACTGCACGCACGGGCGGACGGGCGGCCGCCGATAACTCATCATCGGCATGCGGATCAGCGGTGTCCGGTGTCCCGGCCGCCTTGCGCTCGAGCTGGGCCTTGGGAGGTGCTGCTGCGGCAGCTTCTTTCGCGTCGGATGGCTTCGTGCCAGCCGCCGGTGCCTGGGCCGGAGTAGCAGCCTTGGGCGTTTTCGCAGGTGTGACCGCCGGTGCTTTCGCACCCGGGGTCGCGGGCTTGGGCGCCGCGGGCGCCGAAGCCTGAGTGGTGGGGGCCGCTGGGGTCGCGGGCTGGGCACCGCCGTGGAGGGTGCCCTGGTCGGTCATGGCGATGTTGTAGCCACGGGTCAAGGGTCCGGAGATGCCGGTGTTGACCATCTTCTTCTCGACGTCGTCGGCGACGAGGTTGTTCATGGCACCGGTAAAGGGGTCCGAGCGTCGAGCGCCCTCTCGCTGGGTGTTTTCTTCTTGCAGGCGCAGGCGTTCCGCCGCTCGCCGGGAAATAATCGCCGCGCGTGCAGCCAGCTCGCGTTGCTGGGCGAGCACTTCGAGGTCCACCTCGGCCAAGTCCTCTTCGGGCTTGAGCAGCAGCGGTTCGCTGGGGGAACCGGCCCCCGAGCTGCGGCGCAGCGCCAGGGCTTCCTCCACGCTCATCTGGGCCGCCTCGGCGGAACTTGCCTCGTCGGCCTGCTTCGGGGCGGAATCCCGGCTCGGCGCCTTGACCGATTCCTTGAGTGCATCCAACGCCTGGAGCCGCATCTGCTTGCGTGTCAGCGGCGCCGGGTCCTCGGCGGGCTTCTGCTCCTTGGCCGAAAGTGAGGAAACCTCCTGTTCAAGCCGGCGGCGGGCGCGCAGTGCCTCGCGGTCGCGGGCACGTTGCAGCGAGGTGCGCTCGGTGCGTTCGGGCACGGCATCGACCTCGGAAGCGGCGGCACGGCGGCTGCGCACGGCTTCGCCAACCACGGGCACCGGCTTGGCAACGGGAGCGGGGTCCTGGGCCGGCGCGGGCTTGGCCGCCGGGCTTTTTGCCCCGGGCCGTGCGACGGCTTTGGCTGCGGGGTCCGCGACAGGCTTCGGCGACTTCGCGGGAGCGGGTACCGATTTCGTCGCCGCTTCCGGTGGCACGGGAGACACCGGATCGGTGCCGGTGTCCGCCGGTTCCTGGGCAAGCTTCGCTTCGGTCTCGGCACGTCGCCGCTCACGCAGGGCTCGCCTGCTGAGCGCGGGCCCGGTCTCGTCGCTCATCTTGTCCATTCCCGGCCGGGCTCTAGGCCCGGCCGTTGCCTGCTACGTAGTTCTTCTAGTTGTAAAGCCTGTACTTACCGATGTACTGCACCACGCCGTCCGGTACCAGATACCAGACCGGATGGCCCGTGCGAACGCGTTCGCGGCAGTCAGTCGAGGATATCGACATCGCCGGCACTTCCATCAACGACACGTCGTTGCGGTCCAGGACCGGCAGTTCATGTCCGGGCCGGGTGACGCCCACGAAGTGCGCCAGCCGCCACAGTTCCTCCACGTCCTTCCACCCCATGATCTGGGCCATTGCGTCCGCACCGGTGATGAAGAACAGCTCGGCCTCGGGGCGCTGGGCAGCCAGGTCCCGCAAGGTGTCGATGGTGTAGGTCGGACCGGGGCGGTCGATATCCACCCGGCTGACGGTGAAGCGCGGGTTCGCCGCGGTGGCTATCACCGTCATCAGGTACCGGTGCTCGGCCGGGGCGACCTCGCGGCTCGACTTCTGCCACGGTTCACCGGTGGGGACGAACACGACCTCGTCAAGGTCGAAGACCGAGGCGACCTCGCTGGCCGCCACCAGGTGGCCGTGGTGGATCGGGTCGAAGGTACCGCCCATCACGCCGAGGCGGAATGGGCGGTCCGTACGCTCGGCGGTCAGTCGGCTAGTGATGACCGTGCTTGTTGGTGTGCGTGCGGTGCGGGTCTTCGGGTTCCGGCTTGATCTGGTGGCGGTTGCCCACGTTGGAGTAGGACATGGTGATCAGCAGCATCAACATCAACAGCGCGAAGATGCCGCCGCCGACGAGCAGCGCCTGCGTACCGGTGCTCATTCCACCGGTGCTCTCCGAAGCCAGGATCGCCGCGTTCAGGGACTGGGTAAGCATGATTCTCCAGGGTGTAATGTGCCCGCCGCGCGCATGCGTGCACGGCACGTAGTGGTAACTATGGTGTCTTCTTACCCTCTATCGTACCCACCTTGGCACGTGGCTACGAACGAACATGCCCATCGCCTTGGACAATCCACTTGGTCGTGGTCAGCTCGCGAAGCCCCATGGGGCCCCGGGCGTGCATCTTCTGCGTGGAAATGCCCACTTCGGCGCCCAGCCCGAGCTGTCCCCCGTCGGTGAAACGGGTCGACGCGTTCACGATCACGGCAGCCGAATCAACCTCGGCGATGAAGCGTTCGGCACGGGCAAGGTCGTTGGTCAGGATGGCCTCGGTGTGTCCGGTGCTATGCGCCCGGATGTGCTTGATGGCACCGTCGAGGTCATCAACGACCGCGACAGCCAGGTCCAGGTCCATGTATTCGGTGTCCCAGTCCGCCTCGGTTGCATCGATCGTTTCGATGCCGCCGGCGAGCTCCTTGGCCCGCGCGTCGACGTGCAGCCGCACCCCGGCCTTGGCCAACGCCGCGAGCACCTCGGGTGCCGCGGCCGCCCGGGAGTTCAGGATCAGGGTCTCCACGGTGTTGCACACCGAGGGACGGTGGGTCTTGGCGTTGAGCACGATCGGCACGGCCATTTCGGCGTCGGCGGATTCATCCAGGTAGATGTGCACGTTGCCTTCGCCGGTTTCGATGACCGGGACGCTCGCGGTGGTGACCACGCGCTGGATCAGCTCGCGTCCGCCACGCGGGATCAGCACGTCGATCTTGCCGCGTGCCCCCATCATGGCCGCGGCCCCGTCGCGTCCGTAGGCGTCCACCGAGGCCACGGCATCGGCCGGAAGGCCAACACCCTCGATGGCATCGCGGATCAGTCCGAGCAGCGCCACATTGGAGTGTGCGGCGGCGCTTCCGCCGCGCAGCAGCACGGCGTTGCCGCTCTTGAGAGCGATCCCGGCGATGTCGACGGTGACGTTGGGGCGGGCCTCGTAGATGGCTCCGATGACCCCCATCGGGACGTGGACCTGGCGCAGGCGCAGGCCGTTGGGCAGGGTCTGCCCACGCAGCACGGTTCCCACCGGGTCCGGAAGCCCGGCCAGTTCCTCCAGTGCGGCGATCAGCCCGTCAACGCGGGCATCATCGAGCTTCAAACGGTCCAGCAGCGCCTCGGTGGTCCCGTTGGCACGCCCGGTCTCGATGTCCTTGGCGTTGGCCCTGATCACCGCGGCGCGGTTGGCATCCAGGGAGGCGGCAATGGCCAGCAGCGCCCGGTCTTTCCAGTTTCGGTCGGCCCGGGCCAGGACCCGTGCCGCGGAGCGCGCACGATCGGCGAGGTTGTTAACCGCCACCTTCGCGGCTTCGAATCCGTCCGATGGCGCGGCAGCGTCCACCGTCTTGTGCCCTGCATCAATATTCTGGCTCATGTTCATCCATTCTACTGGTGGGTGCCGCAAAGCCCGGCCCGGCGCATGGCACCAGCGACCGGGCTTTGCGGGAAGTGCTTAGAGTCGGACGACGACCAGGTCGTCGACGTGGACCACGGATCTCTCATATTGGTCCCCGAGGTTTTCACCGAGCTCGCTGGTGGATCGCCCGAGCATCTGTGGCAGTTCCTCGGAGGAGAAGTTCACCAGTCCGCGGGCCACGAGATCGCCATCGGCGTCGGTGATCTCCAC
>JAUNVO010000077.1:6627-13254 GCA_030540695.1 Micrococcaceae bacterium
AGAAGTTCACCAGTCCGCGGGCCACGAGATCGCCATCGGCGTCGGTGATCTCCACGGCGTCCCCCGCTTCGAAGGAACCGTTCAGGCCCGTGATTCCGGCAGCCAGCAAGGAGGCGACCCCCGAGGCCACGGCGTCAACGGCGCCGGGGTCCAGGATCAGCCGGCCACGGGTGGAAGCCAGGTGCGCCAGCCAGAGCATGCGGGTGGAACGTCGTCCGCCACGGGCGGCAAACCAGGTTCCCACGTCTTCCCCGGCCAGGGCCGCGGCGGCGTTGGCGGTGGAGGTGACCAATGCCGGGATGCCGGCCTCGGCGGCCATGGTGGCGGCTTCCACCTTGGTGGCCATGCCCCCGGTTCCCAGCCCCGCTCCCCCGGTGCTCCCGATGTCCAGCAGGGACAGGGCCTCGTCGGATTCGATGTCCGGCACGCGCACCCCGCCGTCGTTCGGCGGTGCGTCATAGACGGCGTCGACATCCGAGAGCAGCACCAGCGCGTCGGCCTTGACCAGGTGGGCGACCAGGGCGGCGAGGCGGTCGTTGTCCCCGAAGCGGATCTCGTGGTTGGCCACGGTGTCGTTCTCGTTCACGATCGGGACCACGCCCAGGGCCAGCAGCCTGTTCAGCGCGCGGAAGGCGTTGGCGTATTGCTGGCGGCGGATCAGGTCGTCCGCGGTGAGCAGGACCTGGCCCACGGTGATCCCGTGGGCGGAGAAGGCCTGGGTGTACTTGGCCATCAGCAGCCCCTGGCCCACCGAGGCCGCGGCCTGCTGGGTGGCCAAGTCGCGTGGACGGCGTGAGAGGTCAAGGGGTGCCAGTCCTGCGGCGATGGCACCGGAGGACACCAGGATCAACTCGATCCCGGTGGTGTTGACCGCCGCGAGGCGGTTCACGAGGGAGCTGAGCGCTTCCTCGGACATGCCCCCGGCAAGGGTCGTCAGTGAGGAGGATCCGACCTTGACCACGATCCGGGAGGCTCGTGGCAGGTCCTGGCGTTGGGTGATGCCCGAGGGCAGGTTTGTCGCGCGTTCGATGATATTTTACTCTCCAGACTTGGGTTGCTCGTGCTTGTAGTTGACTGACTCCGTCCATATCCCGGCCTTGCGTTCGGCTTCAAGGTCCTCTCGGGCAGCCGCCTTGGCACCCTTGCGCTGCTCGTGCAGCGCCTTCTTTTCGTCTCGGGACGGCCGTGCGCCGTATTCTTCCAGGCGCACGTCCTGACCGCGGCGCGAACCAAGCAGCTCGGCGCCGGCGGCCATGGTCGGTTCCCAGTCAAAGACCACGGCATCGGTTTCGGAACCGATGACCACGGCGTCGCCGGGCTTGGCACCCAGCTTGTACAGTTGGTTCTCAACTCCCAGCTTAGCCAAACGGTCGGCCAGGTAGCCCACCGCTTCGTCGTTGCGGAAGTCGGTTTGAAGGATCCAGCGCTCGGGCTTCTCCCCGATGACGCGGTACAGCGGCTCGAGGTTGCGCTCCTCCTTGCGGATCACGAACCCGGCGCGTTTGCTGGCGCGCGGACGTAATACCTCGACGGGCACCGGCAGCGGTGCGGCCTCGATCTTGGCCCGTGCCTCGGTGACCAGTTCGGCCATCGCGAAGGAAAGTTCGCGCAACCCTTCACGGGTCATGGCGGAGACCTCGAAGACACGGTAGCCGCGCTTCTCCAGCTCGGGGCGCACGAATTCGGCCATGTCGCGACCGTCGGGCATGTCGACCTTGTTCAGTGCGATCAGGCGGGGACGTTCGTTCAGCGGGATGATCTGGCCATCGGCGCCGGCGAATGAGGAATCGACCTCGTAGGCGTCGAGTTCGGCAGCGATGATGTCAAGGTCGGTCACCGGGTCGCGATCCGCTTCCAGGGCGGCACAGTCCAGCACGTGCACCAGGGCGGCACAGCGTTCGACGTGGCGAAGGAACTCCAGACCAAGTCCGCGGCCCTCGGAGGCACCGGGGATCAAGCCGGGCACATCGGCCACGGTGTAGCGGACCTCGCCGGCCTGCACCACCCCGAGGTTCGGGACCAGGGTGGTGAACGGGTAGTCGGCGATCTTGGGCCGGGCGGCGGACAGTGCCGCAATCAGCGAGGACTTTCCGGCCGAGGGGTAGCCAACCAGGGCCACGTCCGCGACGGACTTCAGTTCCAGCACCACTTCGGCGGAGTCCCCGGGGGTGCCCAGCAGCGCGAAGCCGGGTGCCTTGCGCTTCTGGCTGGAGAGCCCGGCATTGCCCAGGCCCCCCATGCCGCCTGCTGCAATGACGAATTCGGTGCCGTCACCGATGAGGTCCGCGAGGATCTCACCGTCCCGGGTCTTCACGACGGTACCCTCGGGCACCGGGAGGACCAGGGTCTCCCCGTTGCGACCCGGGCGCAGGTCACCCTTGCCGCCTTCGCCGTTTCCTGCGTGGCGGTGCGGTGAGTGGTGGTAAGAGAGCAACGTGGTGGTCTGCGCATCCACGCGCAGGATCACGTCTCCGCCGTGGCCGCCGGCTGCTCCGTCCGGTCCACCCAGCGGCTTGAATTTTTCGCGCTTGATGGAGACACAGCCGTGCCCGCCGGAACCACCGGAGACATGGAGGACCACTCGGTCGATGAAGGCTGCCACGGTTGAAAGCTCCTAGTGAAAAAGGGTGGCGTTGTGCTCGCTACCGGGCGGTGGCTCGGTGGGCGGCAAAAACGCGGGGTACTTGGAAAAACACATAGAGGGTGAGCCGAGCGGCCCACCCTCTATCTGTAATGAATGCGGTTACGTACCGGTGTTAGCCAGCCGTAACGATGTTGACGACCTTGCGGCCGCGGCGGGAACCGAACTCGACGGCTCCTGCTTCAAGTGCGAACAAGGTGTCATCCTTGCCGATTCCGACGCCGGCGCCCGGGTGGAAACGGGTGCCACGCTGGCGCACGATGATTTCACCGGCGGAAACAACCTGTCCACCAAAGCGCTTGACGCCCAGGAACTGTGGGTTGGAGTCGCGACCGTTGCGAGTTGAACTCGCGCCCTTCTTACTTGCCATTGAATGTGCCTACCTTCAGGGAATGGGAATGCTTGGAAACGACCGCAATTAAGCGATCGAGGTGACCTTGACCTTGGTCAGCGAGGCGCGGAAACCCTGGCGCTTCTTGTAACCGGTCTTGTTCTTGTACTTCTGGATGACGATCTTCTGGCCTCGAAGGTTCTCGACGACCTCAGCCGTCACCGACACCTTGGCCAGTTCGTCGGCTGCAGAAGTTACCTTCTCGCCGTCGACCAGCAACAGGGCAGGCAGTTCAATGGAGGCGCCTGGGGCGGCCTTCAAGCGGTCAAGGGTAACGAGGTCTCCAACAGAAACCTTTTCCTGGCGGCCGCCAGCGCGGACAATTGCGTACACCACGTGGGTACTCACTTCTACTCGACGTTCAATCTGTCTTGCTGCGCATCACTACCCCAAAACGAGCCCGGGGATTGCGCTGTGCTGGCACGCCGAGCGGAAGATTCCGATAGCTGGCGTTCGCACCGAGGATCTAGACTACGCTAAAAAGCGCAGCGGTGGCAAATACAACTTACCCCCGCGAGTCGTCAAGACCCCTACTCTTTTAGCTCGTTGACCGGCACTCCGACACCCAGCATAACCGGCGCATTCGCGGGGTTTTGCTGCTTGGGGAGTGAGGTTTTCCCAACGAGCGAAGCAACATGGGAGGTACCCGATGCTGCAAGCGTGTCCGATGCCACAGTGACTGCGGCGTCGGATCCACCCTGCGGGCTCGTGGCACGGCGGCTGCGCTTGGCGCGCGCCACCGGCTCGATTCCCGAAGACTTTTTATTGGACGTTGCCGAGGGCTCCGGGGAAGCCGCATCGGCAGAGGCCTGGCCGGCAACACCCGAGATGACAGGCGCTGCCAGCACGGGGGTCTCCACCACGGGGGCTGGAGCCACGACCTGGGGCTCCTGGGCCGCGTTCTCGCTTCCCGTGGGCCCACTGGCCTTGCTGCGCGGTTTGCGGCGGCTGCGGGAACGTGCCGGACGTGTATTGCCCGACTCGCCCTCGTCCTGGGCATCCGGTGACTCGGCCGCCGCGGCGCCGCCTGGCAGAGCCGCTTCCAGGTTCTCCAGGGTCACCGACGGTGCGGTGCCCTCCGAACCTGCGCGGCGGTTGCGCCTGGCGGCCGGGACGGCCACCTGTTCGCCGGCCACCGACAAGGTGGGGGCTTCATCCGGGGATTCGGCTCCGTCCTGGTCGTGGGCGGCATGGGCGGCGGCGGCGATGTTCGCAAATGCCGTACGTGCGGCATCGGCCTTGGCCGTATCCTCGGGCGCCTTGGCCTCGACAGCACCCTGGGCGGGTGCCGATTCGGTGTGCGCGTCGGTTTCCGGGGTGCGGTTGCGGCGGCGGCGTTCGGCCCGTGAAGGCTTTTCAGCAGCGCGCTGGCTCGAGGTGTGCGCATCGCCGGCCGAGTTGAAGGCCCTGCGGTGTTCCACCGGCTCGTCGTGGGTGATCACGCCGCGGCCGTTGCAGGCTTCGCAGTCCTCGCCAAAGACTTCCAGCAGGCCCGTTCCCATCCGCTTGCGCGTCATCTGGATCAAGCCGAGCGAGGTCACCTCGGCGACCTGGTGCTTGGTGCGGTCCCGGCCCAGGCACTCGACGAGGCGACGCAGCACCAGGTCCCTGTTGGACTCCAGGACCATGTCGATGAAGTCGATGACGATGATGCCGCCGATGTCTCGCAGACGCAGCTGGCGCACGACCTCTTCCGCGGCCTCGAGGTTGTTCTTGGTCACCGTTTCCTCGAGGTTGCCGCCGGAACCGGTGTACTTGCCGGTGTTGACGTCAACGACGGTCATGGCCTCGGTGCGGTCGATGACCAGCGAGCCGCCCGAAGGCAGGAAAACCTTGCGCTCAAGTGCCTTGTGGATCTGCTCGTCGATGCGGAAGTGGGTGAAGATGTCATCCTCGCCCTCCCACTTTTCCAGCCGCGAGACCAGGTCCGGGGCCACGTAGGTCACGTAGGCCTCGATGGTGTCCCAGGCTTCCTCGCCGGAGACAATGAGCTTGGTGAAGTCTTCGTTGAAGACATCGCGAACGACCTTGATGGTCAGATCCGGTTCGCCATAGAGCAGTTCCGGTGCCAGGGTCTTGGTGGAGGCGGCTGCCGCCTCGATGCCCTCCCACTGGGCGCGCAGGCGGTTGATGTCGTTCATCAGCTCTTCCTCGGAAGCGCCTTCGGCAGCGGTGCGCACAATGACACCCGCATTTTCCGGAAGGTGGTCCTTGAGGATCTTCTTCAGCCGGTTGCGCTCCACGTCCGGGAGTTTGCGCGAAATGCCGGTCATCGAGCCACCGGGCACGTAGACCAGGTAGCGGCCGGGCAGCGAGACCTGGCTGGTCAGCCGGGCGCCCTTGTGGCCAACCGGATCCTTGGTGACCTGCACCAGCACGGTGTCCCCGGACTTCAGCGCGTGTTCGATGCGGCGCGGCTGACCGTCAAGGCCCGCCACGTCCCAGTTGACCTCACCGGCATAGAGCACGGCGTTGCGTCCGCGGCCGATGTCGATGAAAGCCGCCTCCATGGACGGGAGCACGTTCTGCACCTTGCCCACGTACACGTTGCCGATCAGCGAGTCCTGCTGCGTCTTGGAGACGAAGTGCTCGGCCATGATGCCGTCCTCGAGGACACCGATCTGGATGCGGTCCTCGTTCTGGCGCACCACCATCTGGCGGTCGACGGATTCGCGGCGTGCCAGGAACTCGGCTTCGGTGATCACCTGGCGGCGGCGGCCGGACTCGCGGGAGTCGCGGCGGCGCTGGCGCTTGGCTTCCAGACGGGTGGAACCGCGCACAGCGGTGACCTTGTTGGAGACCACCGGTTCCAGCGAGGTGCGCGGGGCACGAACGCGGGTGATGGTGTTCGGCGGATCTTCGTCCGACCCACCGGTGAGTTCCAGGTCGGCATCCCCGCGGCGGCGGCGTCGCCGGCGGCGCGACACGGCGCCGGACTCTTCGGAGGAATCGTCTTCCAAATCCGTGTGGCCGCGGCGTGCGCTTGCACCCTGCGCATCTGGCTCTTCCTCGTGGTCCGCGGTGGTTGGGCCGGCCGCGGGAAGGGTCGGGGCCTGGAAGATCAGCGACAGCGCGGATTCCGGGATGGCGAACGGATCGTGGGCCACTGTGGCATCGGCTTCAACGATTTCCACGACCATTGCCTCGGTGATGGCCTGCTCGGCATCCCCGCCGGCGTCCCCGGACGGGGTCTGCACCGCCTTGGACTTGGCGCCGCCGCGGGTGCCGCGGCCGCCACGCGATGAGCGGGAGGTCCCGGTCTTGGCCTGCTCCGGTGCCTCGCTTGCTTCCCCGGTTTCCGCTGCGGCTTCGGTCGGCTCCGGAACCTGGTCCGCAACCGGCGCCTGTTCCACAACGGGTGACTGGGTGCTTGAGGCTTCGGAGGTGGCCTTGCGGCTGCGTCCCCGGGCCGGGCGTTTGGCGGTGGCCTGGGCGGCTGTTTCCTCCCCGGCGTCATCCGCGGTGGTTGGCTGATCGGCGGCGGGCACTGTCGGGGCTTCGACGTCTGCCGGGGCCGGGGTGGTTGATGCACCCGGTGCACCGACTCCCGAGGAGGCGCGGCGCGGACCTCGGCGAGCCGGGGCCTTGGGCGGAT
>JAUNVO010000078.1:0-319 GCA_030540695.1 Micrococcaceae bacterium
CCCAACGAATTCGCCACCCTGGGCGCCGACGGCTTTGGCTTCTCCGACACCCGTGCCGCAGCACGTCGCTTCTTCAAGATCGACGCGCATTCGGTGGTCGTGCGCACGCTGCAGATGCTGGCCAAGCGCGGCGAGGTGGATGCCTCGGTACCGGCAGAGGCTTTCGCGAAGTACAAGCTTGACGACGTGACGGCAGGGGACGGCGGCGACGCCGGAGCAGACTCCTAGCCGCAGGCAATTGCCCTCCACGCGCTGTGGCGCGGTTCCCGAGCTCCGGGATCCGCGCCACAGCTGTTTTCATTGCGCCGCCTACCAGCCT
>JAUNVO010000078.1:329-13251 GCA_030540695.1 Micrococcaceae bacterium
GCCAGCGGGATGCCCTCGACGGCGGGGGCGTCAACGGGGCGGGCGGGGGCGGGCGGGGCCGCCGGAGCCGACTCCTCGCCGCGGGCTCCAGCCCTCCATGGGGGGTGGGGTGGAGCCCGGACCCGGGGAGCCGCGCCACTGCCGTTTCCGCTGCACCTCCTGCCAACCGCTCCGCCTTGCCGATTCACCACCGGGTGCAGCCGGCGCTGGCATGGTCCAACACGGCAATGCCCCGATACCTTGTGTGAACCATACAAAATAGTTCACGGGCCCGTTGATGCGTATGCTCGATGCATGAGCGATGAGCAATCCCCGAATCCGATCTCCCGGATCCGGCCCTTCCGGCAAGCCAAGGCCACCCCGGAAACCCTCAAGAGGCTCCAGCAGCACTTGGGCGTGCTGTCCACCGTCGCCTTGAAGCACCTTGACCAGTCATTGCCCTGGTATCGCGGCCTGCGCCCGGAGGAACGCGCAGCACTCGGTTTGGTCGCGCAAAAGGGGATCGCTTCCTTTGTCTCCTGGTACGAACGCCCGACGGCCTCCCCGCAGTGGGTCCTCAACGACGTTTTCGGCGCGGCCCCCACCGAATTGACGCGTTCCATCAGCCTGCAGAAGGCGTTGCAGCTGATCCGCACCATCGTGGAGGTCGTCGAGTCCCAGGTCCCGGATATCGCGCCGGAAGCCGAACAGACCCAGCTACGTGAAGCCGTCCTTCGCTATTCACGGGAGGTCGCCTTCGCGGCGGCCGACGTATACGCCCGTGCCGCGGAAACCCGCGGAGCCTGGGACTCACGGCTCGAGGCGCTGGTCGTTGATGCCGTCATGCGCGGGGAATCACAGGATTCCCTGCGCTCCAGGATCGCCGCGGTCGGTTGGAAGTCCCACGAGAACATCTTGGTGATGATCGGCACCACCCCATCGTCCTCTCAGGTTGGTTTCGTCAGTGAGCTGCGCCGCGCCGCAGCGCGGTACGCGCGGGATTCGCTGGTCGGCGTCCATGGCGAGCGTGCCATCCTGATGCTCGGCGGCGTTGAAGCCGACCGCGCCGGAATGGACCGGCTGGCCTCCTTCTTTGGCCCCGGCCCCGTGGTCTACAGCCCTCTCGCGCCCACGCTCAAAGAAGCTTCGGCCAGTGCCAAGGCCGCCTTCGCAGCAATCGCCGCCGCGAAGGCCTGGCCACTGGCCCCACGCCCCGTGGATGCCGACGACTTGTGGCCCGAGCGCGTGATGAACAACGACGAGGACGCCCGCACCGCCTTGGTCCACGGGATCTACAACCCGTTGACCAAGGCCGGAAACGGGCTACTGGAAACCCTTTCGAGTTACTTGTCGCTCGGACATTCGCTGGAGGGCACCGCCCGCGAACTCTTCGTCCATGCCAACACCGTGCGGTACAGGCTCAAAAGGGTGTGTGAGGTCACGGGCTGGGACCCGCTGGTCCCGCGGGAGGCATTCGTGCTGCAAACGGCACTCGTCGTGGGCCGCCTCGATACCGAAACCTCTGACCTCCTGCCCGAAACGCGGCAAACGGTGCAGCGCAAGGGACCCGCCTCCTTGTAGGATTCATACAAAAGCACGCCGCCAAGTCGGTGTGCGAAAACAGCCGCCGTGACTGACATCTTTGGAAAGCTGGAGTAGTGCTAGCAATCGTGTGCCCTGGACAGGGCTCCCAGACCCCCGGATTCCTTACTCCGTGGCTAGAGGTACCCGGTGTTTCCGAACACTTGGCCAACCTTTCGGCCATCACGGAGCGCGACCTGACCGCCCATGGAACGGTCTCGGACGAAGAAACCATCAAGGACACCGCCGTCGCCCAACCCCTGATCGTCGCGGCGGGCCTGCTGGCTGCACGCGCGCTCTTTGGCGAGGCGCTTCCGCTCAACACGGTGCTCGCCGGCCACTCCGTCGGTGAGATCACCGCAACCGCGTTGGCGGGTTCACTTTCCGAGCAGGACGCGATGGTCTTCGTGCGTGAACGCGCCAACGCCATGGCACTGGCATCCGCGGCCACCCCGACCGGCATGGCTGCCGTTCTGGGCGGGGATGCCCAGGAGGTCAACGCCGCGATCATTGCGGCGGGGCTGACACCGGCAAATGCCAACGGAGGCGGCCAGATCGTCGCCGCGGGCACCCTGGACCAGATCGAGGCCTTCGCGGCCAACCCCCCGGCCAAGGCGCGGGTGATTCCCTTGAAGGTTGCGGGCGCCTTCCACACCAAGCACATGGCCCCGGCCGTTGACGTGCTGGAAAAACTCTCAGCCTCCCTGGACCCCAAGTCACCGGCCACCACCCTGCTGTCCAACTACGACGGCAAGGCAGTTTCCTCCGGAGAGGAGAACCTTGCCTCTCTGGTGGCCCAGGTTTCGCGCCCGGTGCGCTGGGATAAATGCATGGAAGAGCTTGCCGCCCTCGGGGTCACCGGGATCATCGAGCTGCCTCCGGCCGGCACACTGGTCGGTTTGGCTCGTCGCGGGCTCAAGGGCATCCCCACCCTGGCCCTGAAATCCCCCGAAGACCTCGAAGCCGCACGTGCCTTCGTACTCGAACACACCCAAGCTTAGGAATACAGCAACATGACTGCAGTGATGAACCAGAGCGCCCCCCGCGAGTTCAGCCGGATCCACGGCGTGGGGTCCTTCCGGCCCGACGTCATTGTCACCAACGAGGACGTGTGCCAGTGGATCGATTCCTCCGACGAGTGGATCCAGCAGCGCACCGGCATCGAGACCCGCGCGCGTGCCGATGAGAACACCTCCCTGCTGGACATGGCCGAAGGCGCCGCCCGCGAGGCACTGGTGTCCGCGGGAATCGACGCCAGCCAGCTCGGGGCGGTCATCGTCTCCACGGTGACTTTCCCCTACGCCACGCCTTCAGCCGCCTCGGCCCTGGCGGACCGCATCGGCGCCACCCCGGCCCCGGCCTTCGACATTTCCGCAGCGTGCGCGGGCTACTGCTACGGCGTGGCCCAGGGTGACGCACTGGTGCGCTCGGGAATGGCTGAATACGTGTTGGTCGTCGGCGCGGAAAAACTCTCCGACGTCATCGACAACCACGAGCGCACCATTTCGTTCCTGCTCGGCGACGGTGCCGGCGCCGTCATCATCGGCCCCTCGGAGATTCCGGGCATTTCCCCTTCCGTCTGGGGATCGGATGGTTCGAAGTGGTCCGCCATCGGTATGACGCACTCGCAGCTTGATTTGCGCGATGCCGTGCTGCAGGCGGAGTCCTCACCCGAGGGAACCTCGCTGGTCGCCGGCACCGAGGCCCAGCTCTGGCCCACCCTGCGCCAGGACGGCCAAACCGTCTTCCGCTGGGCGGTGTGGGAAATGGCCAAGATGGCAAAGCTCGCACTTGAAAAAGCTGGCGTCACATCCGAGGACCTTGTCGCATTCATCCCGCACCAGGCAAACATGCGCATCATCGACGAGATGGTCAAGCAGCTCAAGCTTCCGGAAACGGTGACGGTCGCCCGCGACATCGCCAACGCCGGGAACACCTCCGCGGCTTCCATCCCAATGGCCATGGACCGGATGCTCAAGGAGAACCCAGAGCTCTCCGGGGGCTTGGCCCTCCAAATTGGGTTTGGCGCCGGGCTTGTCTTTGGCGCACAGGTCGTTGTCCTGCCCTAGGCTTAAGCCAGAGGGATACAACCCATCATTCGGACCGCACACCTGTGGTCTGCATAGTCGTCGGGCTTGGTACCGGCAAACAGAGAAAAGGAGCCATCATGGCTAGCAACGAAGAGATTCTGGCCGGCTTGGCCGAGATCGTCAACGAAGAGACCGGGCTGGAGACCGAGGCAGTCGAAATGGACAAGTCCTTCACCGAGGACCTGGACATCGATTCCATCTCCATGATGACCATCGTGGTCAATGCCGAAGAGAAGTTTGACGTGAAGATCCCGGACGAAGAGGTCAAGAACCTCAAGACCGTTGCCGATGCAGTGAACTTCATCGCTGGCGCACAGGCCTAAGCAAGGTATTGATGCTCCCCTTGAAATGCGTCCCGGTTCCGGGTCTTGCTTCAAGGGGAGCGTTGTTCCCGCTTTATCTTCATCCTCTGGCCGGCCCCGCCGCCCGGACCGCTTTGCCGGTCTTGCAACCGATCCCCAATTTTCGATTCAATCCGGAACCCGCCCTTGATCCGGCGACCCGATGCGTGAATCACGGGCTAGTTCGCTAGCCGTTTCGTCCCAACCAGTAGAGAGTTTCAACATGGCTCGCAAAGTTGTTATCACCGGACTCGGTGCCACCACGCCCATCGGCGGGGATGTCCCGACCCTGTGGGCCAATTCCCTCAAGGGGGTGTCCGGCGCCCACACACTTCCCTTCGACTGGGTTGACACCTATGACCTGCCGGTGAAGTTTGCCGCCAAGGCATCCAACCCGGCCTCCGAGGTCCTCTCACGCGTGGAAATGAAGCGCATGGACCCCTCCACCCAGTTCGCCGTGGTTGCCGCACGCGAAGCCTGGAAGGATGCGGGCATCGAGGAAATGGATCACGACCGTCTGGCTGTCGCTTTCGCCACCGGCATCGGCGGCGTCTGGACGTTGCTCGACGCCTGGGACACCCTGAAGGAAAAGGGCCCACGTCGTGTGTTGCCGATGACAGTGCCCATGCTGATGCCCAACGGTCCGGCGGCGGCGGTCTCCCTGGACCTGGGTGCACGTGCTGGGGCACACACCCCGGTTTCCGCTTGCGCCTCCGGCACCGAAGCCATGCACATCGGATTGGAGCTCATCCGTTCGGGCAAGGCCGACGTGGTGATGTGTGGTGGAGCCGAAGCCGCCATCCACCCGATGCCGATGGCATCCTTCGCCGCCATGCAGGCGCTGTCCAAGCGCAACGACGATCCCGAGCATGCTTCGCGCCCCTATGACATCGACCGCGACGGTTTCGTCATGGGTGAAGGTGCCGGTGCACTGGTCCTCGAAGCCGAGGAACACGCCATCGCCCGCGGCGCAACGATCTACGCGGAGCTCGCCGGAACCTCGGTGACCGCCGACGCCTATCACATCACGGCGCCGGACCCGCAGGGTTTGGGTGCCACGCGCGCACTGAAGGCCGCCATGTTTGATGGCCTGATCCAGCCCGAGGATGTCGTGCACGTCAACGCGCACGCCACCTCCACCCCGGTTGGCGACAAGCCCGAGTACACGGCGCTGCGCGCGGCCTTGGGTTCTCACCTGGACAATGTTTGTGTTTCCGCCACGAAGTCCCAAATGGGTCACTTGCTCGGCGCCTCGGGCGCGGTGGAGTCAGTCCTCGCCGTCCTTGCCGTGTACCACCGCAAGGCTCCGATCACCATCAACTTGGAGAACCAGGACCCGGAAATCCCCCTCGATGTCGTCGTAGGAACCCCCCGCGAACTGCCCCAAGGTTCCATCGTTGCCTTGAACAACTCGTTCGGCTTCGGCGGGCACAACGCAGTGGTTGCCGTCCGCAGCATCTGATATCCCCATGCGGGCAGGACCCGCATGACAAAGGGCAGCGGCTCGAAGTGATTCACTTCGAGCCGCTGCCCTTTGACGTTGCAGGGACTTTTTTTCTCGAGCCGGAGGGTGGCGAGAAAGATTCCCGCATTCCGCACCAGCTAGTCGATAAAGCTACGGGATGAGGTGTCAACAGATCGAAGGGTATAACAGGTGTTCATTCCACCAGGTGATCGTTCAAGAGTCACTTGATTTTGCGAGGCACCCAAGTCATCCAGCGAAGCGTGAAAAGTGGCTAAATCACTTGGTGTAGCCAACGAACCGGTGCGCCCTCTGCGGCGTACCGGAAAGGCTCAAGTTCCTCGTCCCAGGCTTCACCCAGGGCGATGGAGAGTTCCTGGTAGACAATCGCGGGGTCTCCAGCACCTTTTTCATAGGCCCAGCGGATGCGCTCTTCACTGACCATGATGTTTCCCGCGGCGTCCGTGGTGGCGTGGAAGATCCCGAGTTCCGGGGTGTGGGACCAGCGGCTCGAGTCGACTCCGGGGCTCGCATCCTCGGTGACCTCATAGCGCAAATGCGCCCATCCGCGCAGAGCCGACGCCAAAAGGGCACCCGTGCCGGGCTTGCCCGTCCAATTGACCTCGGCCCGGGACATGCCCGGCGAGGCACTTTGCTCGGTCCAATGCAGGTCCGTGCGCTGGTCGACAACGGAACCAATGGCCCACTCGATGTGCGGGCACAGCGCTGCAGGGGCTGAGTGTACGAAAAGTACGCCCCTCGTCAGTGCGTCAGACATGCTTTCCTCCGATGTGCTGTTGGAACGTCTTCCCCAACGCCAACAAACCATTTACGAGGTCCAGCAAGTCCTACTCTAGTATTCTGCACGATTATACGTGGTTCGGCCAGCTCGTGTTGACCATCGGTTTGCTCGGTGACTATGGACTATGCGCGCGGATGGGCTTTTTGATAGCTCTCCTTGAGCCGCTCCACTGAAACATGGGTGTAGAGCTGCGTGGTTGCCAGTGAGGAGTGCCCAAGGATTTCCTGTACCGCACGCAGGTCCGCACCCCTGTCCAGCAGATGCGTGGCAGCACTGTGCCGCAACGCGTGGGGTCCGCGTGCCGCCGTATCCCCCAACGCTTCGAGCGCGTCGGAGACCACTTGCCGCGCCTGACGGGCATCGATCCTCTTTCCCCGACGCCCCAGCAACAGGGCCTGTGCCGAGTCATGCGTGCGCAGCACCGGCCGGGACCGGCGCAGCCAATCGTCAACAGCGTGCATGGCCGGCTGCCCAAATGGAACGGTGCGCTCCTTGTTGCCCTTGCCGATGACACGTAGAGTCCGTCTGTCCAGGTCGATGTCGTGGATATCCAATGACACCAGCTCCCCCACACGAATAGCCGTGGCATAGAGCAGCTCAAGAATGAGCCTGTTGCGATCGGCGAGCGCAAGCTGTTCGGCAGTGGGTTCGTTCTCTTTGGCGTCCCCTGCCGGGGCGGGGGGCGTTTCGGGCCCGAAGATGCGTTCGATCTGATTGTTTTGCAGTATGTGCGGGAGCCGATGGTCACGCTTGGGTGATTTTAGCCGGATCGCCGGATTGGTGGCGATGAGGTTCTCTCGTACCGCCCACGCAAGGAAGCTTCGGATGGTCGCCGAGCGCCTGGCGAGCGTTGATCGGGCTAGTCCCGTTTCTTGCAGTGTCATGAGCCATCCACGCAGCAAGGTCAGGTCAAGGCCGGCCAGGTCGGTCGCCCCGCGGGTAACTGCATAGGCGTAGAGGTTGCTGATGTCGCTGCCATAGGCGCGCAGGGTATGTTCGCTGCGTTCGCGTTCAAGGGCCATGTGACGCAGGAATCCGTCACGCGCTGTTTGCAGTTGCGCAGGGATCGGAGCGGCAGCGGCATGGTTTTCGATTGGCTCTGGCACGTTCCCACTGTCTCCCGCCGGAGCGCTCAGGACAATGAGGCAACGCCGCTTGGTTGCGACGTGTCGTTTCTCATGGTGCCTCCGGTGCCCCACGTTGGGGTTCGCGGCCCCGCGGGAAGCGGCGGATCCATCCGTTCTTGGATTGTTCGGCCAGTCCCGCCGCTGCCAATCGTGAGAGCCCGCCCAGAACGGATCCTATTCCCAATCCGGCCACGGCGGTGAGCTGGTCCACGCTCTTTGGACTACGCAGGGGAAGTGCATCGAGCAAGAGCAGGTCCTGGACGGCGAGACCGTCGTGGTCGCTTGGAAACCCGGTGTCTTTATTGAAACGACTCTCCGCCGGGCGACTGACATCGACCAGCGGTAAATCAAGCATTTCGACCACCTCCGCAGCGTCGGTGACAAGAGTTGCCGCGCCTTCCCGGATCAGGCGGTGGCAGCCCGCGGAATTGGCGGAGAAGACCGATCCCGGCACAGCCCCCACCTCGCGGCCCATCTCCGCCGCATGGCGCGCCGTGCTCAGTGCCCCCGAGCGCCAGCGTGCCTCCGAGACGACGGTGACCGAGCACAGGGCGGCAATCAGCCTGTTTCGTTGCAGAAACCTCCATCGGCTGGGTGTGGCCCCCGGTGCAACCTCGGCGATCAGCAGTCCGCTGCGGTGCACGCGTTTGAGCAGATCATCATTTCCCGCCGGATATAGGCGGTTCAGTCCCCCGGCCATCACGGCGATGGTGGCCGGCAGCAAACCCCCTGCGGTGTCGGCGTCTTTCGGGGCCTCTTCGGCGAGCGCTGACTGGTGGGCCTGGGCGTCGATGCCATAGGCCCCTCCCGAGACGATGCAGATCCCCCGCGTGCGCAGCCCGCTGACGAGTTCGGCGGTGATGGTGCGCCCGTATTCGGTGGCATCGCGTGAACCGACGATGGCCACCAGCCTTCCGGGGTCACGAAGGATGCCTTGGTCCCCCAGTCCGCGGAACCACAGTGCCAGCGGGGCACTCAATCCCAGCGCCTCGAATCCGCGGGGCCAGTTGGGATTCCCGGGGACCATGATGCCCCCATCCAGGTGTTTCATGCACAACAGATCGGCCTTGGGGTCTGTGTGCTGCGCCCGGGGCCTCCAGCGTTCGAGTCCGGCGTCAAGACGCAAGGCCGCGCGGTCGGCCCCGTGGGCGTCCAGGAGCTCGGCGACCTGTTGTTGCTCACTGGCCGGTGCCTTGCCCACGTGCTCGCGGATCAGCCGGTATGCTTCGACTGCCCCGGCGATCTGCACCAGGGCGGCACCGGTGAGGTCATTGGGCTCGATGATGTGGGTGAGGCCCGCTCGGGCATGTACCTCGGAATCGGTATTGTTGATCACCACGATGCTTCCCGCCTGTGTAGGTCTTGTCCTGCCGGTGATCCATCGTGGGGCTACCGCGGATTCAACGGCGCCGGCCGAAGACCACCTGTGGATCAGCACTTCGTCGGGATTCCACTGGCTCTGTGGGGGCAGGTGGAACGCATAAATGTTGCTTGTCGCAGCGCAAATAGGTAACTATGGGTTCAGCGCCCGTGCCGATGACCACGGGGTTCCGGGGCGGGTCGCCGGACTAACCAACTGAAACGAAACTAGGCACAGCACATGACAAAGATGAAGTTTCCCTTGATTGCAGCCCTTTCGATGGTGGCCGGCTCGTTGATCCTCTCCGGGTGTTCAAACCCCACGGATGCCCCGAAGTCCAGTGATTCCGCGGCCGGCGGCACACTGACGGTGTCCTCAGCGAACTTCACGGAGTCCGAGATCATCGGCAACCTTTACGCCGAGGGGCTCAAGGACAAGGGCTACACGATTGAGACGAAGTTCAATATCGGATCCCGCGAGGCCTACATCCCTGCGCTCTCCGACGGCTCCATCGACCTGATCCCGGACTACACCGGGAACCTGCTGATCTTCCTGGATGAGGGCGCCGACGTATCGTCACCCGAATCGATCCTCGCTGCCCTGCCGGATGCGTTGAAGGCCAAGAAGCTCACCATGCTCACCCCCGCATCGGCCGAGGACAAGGACGCCGTGGTCGTCACCCGGGAAACGGCCGACAAGTGGAAGCTAAAGAGCATCGAAGACCTGGTCGCGCACAATGACGAGCTCGTCATCGCCGGCCCGCCTGAATTCAAGGAACGCACCCGAGGCCTGCCTGGGCTGAAGAAGGCGTACGGACTAGTGCCCTCGAAGTTCGAGCCGATCTCCGATGGCGGTGGCCCGGCCACGGTGAAGGCGCTGCTCGCCGGCGATGTCACCGCGGCGAACATCTTCACCACCAGCACGGCCATTCCGGCCAACGACCTTGTCGTGCTCGAAGACCCGAAGAACAACTTCCCCGCCCAGCAGGTCGTCCCGGTGGCCGCCGAGGGCAAGCTCGATGACACGGCGGTGCAGACCCTTGATGCGATTTCCGCGAAGTTGAGCACCGAGGAATTGATCAAGCTCAACGAGCAGGTCTCCGGGGATTCGAAGGTGGAGCCGAAACAGGCTGCGATCACCTGGCTCACCGACCAAGGCCTGTTGAGCAAGTAGCAGCGACGCGCGCCCTCGAATCAACAACATTAGAACACGTGTTCGATTCGGGGGCGCGGGGGCTCTCCCGTCGACGGGGAGCACCCATCCCCACATAGACTTTTCGCGCCGTACCGCCAGCGATAGGACCCAGGAACCGCGATGATCACCTTTGAATCAGTCTCCAAGCTCTACCCCGGCGGGACCCAGGCGGTCAGCGACCTCGACCTGGCGATCCCCACAGGCTCCTTCACCGTATTGGTCGGGCCCAGCGGCTGCGGCAAGACCACCTCGATGCGGATGATCAACCGCATGGTGGCCCCCAGCAGCGGCAGGGTCCTCATCGACGACCAGGACGTGGCCGAGATCCGCGCGGTCACCCTGCGCCTGGGCATCGGCTACGTGCTGCAAAATGCCGGGCTCTTCCCGCACCGAACGGTCCTGGACAACGTCGCCACCGTGCAACGCCTGCTGGGACTGAACAAGACACAGGCCCGCGCCAAGGCCCACGAAGCCCTCGAGCGGGTGGGCTTGGACGCATCACTAGCCAAACGCTTCCCCTCCCAGCTCTCCGGCGGACAGCAGCAGCGCGTCGGGGTGGCCCGCGCACTGGCCGCCGACCCCCCGATCCTGCTCATGGACGAGCCTTTCAGTGCCGTGGACCCGATCGTGCGCCTCGAGCTTCAGCAAGAGGTCCAGCACTTGCAGGCGGAGATCAAGAAGACCATCGTGATGGTCACCCACGACATTGACGAGGCACTGACCCTGGGGGACAAGATCGCCGTGCTTGCCCCCGGGGGCGTGCTGCACCAATACGCAACCCCGCTGGAAATCCTCACCCGGCCGGCCACGGACTTCGTCGCCTCATTGGTGGCCAAGGACCGCGGATTCAGGACCCTGTCCTTCGAGACCCTTGCGGGGCTGGATGCCACCGGGCTGCCGAGCCCCGACGCCGCGGGCCTGATCGACATGTCCTTGCTGGCGCACGGGTGGAGCGTGCAGGTGAACAGCCAGGCCAACAGCGCCTCATGGATCAACCCCGAGGGCCAGGTATTCGGTCCGCACCCGTTGGTTCCCGTTGACGCCTCGCTGCGGACCGGACTCGACGCGGTGCTGGCTTCACCGACCTCGGCCGCGTTGCTGGTCAACGGAACAGGTCACCCAACAAGCTACTTCACCCTCTCCGATCTGGGACCGCTGCTGAGACCGAACGAACGGGCGAGAACATGAACTGGCTGCTGGCCAACTTCCCCCAGGTCCTCGAGCTGACCAAGCAGCACCTCTACCTGAGCATCGTGCCCACGGTCCTCGGCCTCGTGCTTGCCCTGGCGATCGGACTGGTCTTCGGCAACAGACCGCGGGCCCGGGCGCTGATCACCGCGGTGGCCAGCGCAGTATTCACCATCCCGTCGCTGGCGCTGTTCGTGGTCATCCCCTCACTGATCGGGACCCAGATCCTTGATCCGCTCAACGTCGTCATCGCGCTGAGCATGTATTCGACATCCCTGCTGGTGCGCACGACCTTTGACGCCCTGGATGCCGTTCCGCCGGCCGTGCTCAGCGCCGCCGAGGCGCTGGGCTATTCCCGCGCACGGCGCCGCGTCTTCGTGGACCTGCCGCTGGCGGTGGCCCCGCTGGCCGCCGGCACCCGGGTTGCCGTCGTGACGAATATTTCGCTGGTCTCGGTGGGCGCCGTGATTGGTGTGGGCGGGCTGGGCCAGCTCTTCGTTTCGGGATACCAGCGCAACTACCCGGACCAGATCCTGGCCGGCATCATCATGATCCTGCTGTTGGCCCTGGTCTTTGACCGGGTCGTGGCGGGTGCCGCACGGCTACTCACCCCCTGGTTGAACCAAGGCTCGAAGCCGGGGACCCCGCACGCCAAGCGTGGACGCAAGAAGGCAACGGTTAATGCCACGGCCACCTTGGGAACGACCGCAGCAGGGCGGGATGCCACATGATCGCCGACATGCTGTCCTATTTTGCCGATGGTTCCAACTGGTCCGGTGGCGGGGGGATCCTTGCCCGGCTGGGCGAGCACCTGTGGTATTCGTTCCTGGCCGTGCTGGCCGCCGTCGTCATCGCCTTCCCCGTCGGGGTCTTCATCGGCCATACGGGAATCGGGCGGGTCTTCCTGGTCTCGGCTTCCAACGTCCTTCGGGCGCTGCCTTCGCTGGGCATCATGACGCTGCTGGTGTTGTTGATGGGTCTAGGCCTGTTGCCTCCGCTCATGGCGCTGGTGCTGATTGCGATTCCTCCCATCTTGGCCGGCGTCTACGCGGGTGTGGCGAATGTTGATCCCGAGGTGGTTGACGCAGCCCGGGCCATCGGCATGAAGGACTCGCGCATCATCGCACAGGTCGAGCTGCCGCTGGCCCTGCCACTGATTCTGGGTGGATTGCGCGGTGCGATCCTGCAGGTCGTCGCCACGGCCACGATCGCCGCCTATGTGAACCTGGGCGGGCTGGGCCGCTACATCTTTGATGGGCTTGCGCTCTACGACTACGGCCAGGTGCTGGTGGGCGCCGTGCTGGTCACCGCCCTGGCCCTGGCCCTGGACGGACTCATGGCCCTGCTGGTTTCAGCGTTCTCACCGGCCCGCCGTGCGGTCGCCCGGTGACACGCACCCCTGCGTGGCGGCCCAACTGCAGCGCATCCTCCACGCCCCCCCTCTGGCGTAGGGGTGCCTTCAGCGGTGGTCGTTTCCGGCCCGGATCGAGACGTTGGCCCGCTGCCCGCCCCCACGGTCCCTGTTTTCGATATCCGAGCATGCCTCAGTCGGCCACGACGACTTCCAGCGGAACCGACCGGATGAAGCCGGGCAGCCGGGCAGTGATCGCCGGACTCGATGACGGGCGACCCCGCACCGACGCGGCGCCTACGGGAGCAACATCCCCGCTACCCAATGCGTGCCGGTGAGGCGTCAGTTCCAATCACCTACTCCGGAGTACCCGGGGCAGCGGCGCCCTGCAGCCGCGGGCGCGAGATGAACGCCTCGTAGTCCCGGTGTGATCGCTGTGCATATGCC
>JAUNVO010000388.1 GCA_030540695.1 Micrococcaceae bacterium
CCGTCGAGCAGCGCCAGTTCGGGATGGACAGCTGCGATTGGTTCCAAGCCCTAGCCTCGATTTTTCATCGAGTGCCGTCGGGCCGTTGAATCCGTGATTTCCCCGGGGTCAACGGCCTGACTGGTTTTGCGGGCATGCCGGTATGGCCGTATCGCTGGCCCGTGCGCCGGGTTCCACCTCCCGGATAGGTTGTTCTTTCGTCTTGAAGGGGCTTGTACGCGGCATGGCTGGCTATGTCGCGTGGCGCCCCTGCCGCCAGCGCTGCCGCAACCGCGTGGTTCCCTCGAGAAGTTCGGTGAAGAGACTGGCTTCGGGTGCCGATTGAGGGATCAGCAGCCTTTTCTGCCGGGCACTGCTGATCAGCTTTCCGGCGATCGAAAACACCCGGTAGCGCCACCGCTTCATGTCCCAGACGCCGGCAACATGGCCCGCCGGAAAGACCACCAATTGCACCCAGGACACGAGGTTGACCGCCAGCACGGCCAGGTGCGCCCAGAGCTGGTTGGCGGCAAAAGCGTTGAAGGGTAGCTTGCCCAGCCCCGTGTTTTTCAGGGTCTTGATCCTGTTTTCGCACCGAGCGCGGGCGCGGTGCCGGGCGTCAAGGAACGCGACGTTGAAGCGCGGGGCATTGGTGAGAAACGCCGTCACCCTGTGCCCGTCCACGTCGAAGAGCGAGGCCTTCGCGCCGGGATGCAAGGGTTCGGCCCGCAAATACAGGCGGGTGCCTGAGGGGTAGTCCTTCAGCTCGATGACCTTGGTCGCGTCGATGACCCACGCATCGTGGCGCTGGTTTCCGTGCTGGTCCAGGGCCGGCTCCCAATGTTCCTTGTCATTGATCCAGTGGATGAAGCGCTCGTTGGGGACCGGCAGCGCGAACGAGGTGGAGAACTGCAGCCCCAGGGAATGCAGGTGGTGCAGGAACTCGCGGGAGGCCCCGGCGCTGTCGGTGCGCACCAGGATCCTCTCCGTATCTAGGTTTCCGTGCTCGTCGTGCAAGGTGTCGGGCAGCTGGGCCAGCGCTTCGGCCAAGACGGTGATGTGGTCATTCGCGTTGTTGGCGGTCTTGTTTCCCGGCCGCAGCATCGCGGCCAGGATCTCCCCGGTCCCGTTCTCCTTGCCGTAGTCGATGCTGGCGACCATGGGCGCGAATCCGTAGCCTCCCTTGTAGGTGCCGGCGCTGTGTTCCTTCTCGGAGTGCACGGCGACGAGGGTGGCGTCGATGTCGATCATCAGCGGATCCAGCCGGGTGGCCAACGCGGCGGGATTCCGGGTCCCGGCCGCCTCCCAGATCCGGGAACGCAGTCGCCGGCTGAGGGTGGTGAAGCCGTGGTCGAAGGCCTCGGGCTGGTCGGCGGCACGTTCCACGAACCTGGACACGGTCGCGTTCGACGGCACTTGACCGAAGAGTCCGGGGCTGTTGCGCAGCACGTCCAGGTCCGAGACATGTTCCCCGCCGCCGGCAAGCATCACCGCGAGCGAGCCGAGGATCCGGCCCGGCCGGTGCACGGCACGCTCCGGGACGAACTGGGAGAAACGGTCCTCGCACAAGGCGCCGAAACCGGTCGCGTCCACGAACGAGCTCAGTACGTTCAACCCGGCGTGGGAAACCAGCAACTGGCCGCTGAGCGAGACGGGAACGGAGGGGAAAACACGGGTAGTGTTGATCATCGAAAAGGTGAGTCCTGATTTGGTGAATAGATGGCGTCGTAACCTCTATTTTTCCAGCTCAGGCCACCTTTTCGTCGTTAAAGACGCTTAATGACATCCCGCCTCATGAAAGCGCCAGGCTAGCGTCCAGAGACTCCGAGCAATCGGGTGCCTTTGTGATTTTCCTCAACGGTG
>JAUNVO010000079.1:0-4022 GCA_030540695.1 Micrococcaceae bacterium
TTGCCCGGATACGCAACCATCGGCATCTGGGCGCCCATCCTGCTGCTGGTCGCCCGCATGGTTCAGGGTTTGGCGGCCGGCGGCGAATTCGGCAGCGCGGCTGCCTTCCTGGCTGAATCCTCACCGACCAAGCACCGCGGTTTCGGTGTCAGCTGGCTGGAAGTCGGCAGCCTGCTGGGCTTCTTGGGCGCCTCGCTGACGGTGCTCGCGCTGAACTCCTTCCTGGGCACCGAAGCCGTGCACGACTGGGCCTGGCGCATCCCCTTCATCCTGACCGCACCGCTGGGCATCATTGGCTTCTACATCCGCGCCAAGGTCGAGGACACCCCCGAGTTCAAGGCGCTTGAAGACCTGGAACAGATCGCGCAAAGCCCGTTGAAGGAGGTCTTCACCAATAACTGGAAGCAGTTGCTGCAGACCAGCGGCATCGAGATCATGATGAACGTGGCCTTCTACATCATCTTGGTCTACTTGCTGACCTACCAAGAGGAGTTCATTGGCATGAGCGTGGAGCGGGCGGCCCTGCTCTCCACGGTCGCCTCGATCACCGCCTTGATCCTGGTTCCCCTCTTCGGGGCGCTCTCCGACCGGGTGGGCCGCAAGCCATTGATGGTTTCGTCGGCGCTGCTGATGATCTTGGCATCGTATCCGCTCTTCCAGGTCATGCAGCTCGATAAGCCCTGGGCCGGCACGGTAAGCACCATTGGCCTGGGGCTGATCCTGGCCATCGTGCTGGGAGTGCACGCGGTGACCGTCGCGGAGCTCTTCCCGACCCGCACCCGCCAATCCGGGCTCTCCATTGCCTACAGCGTGACCGCGGCAATCTTCGTCGGCACGGTCCCGTACGTGTTGACCTGGGTGATCGCCGAGACCGGCAACCTTATGGCCCCGGCCTTCTACATGATCCTGGTGGGGATCATCGGATTGGCCACCTTGCTGACCATGAAGGAAACCAAGGGCATCGACCTGCTGGCGATGGATCGCGCGGATGCCATCGAACGCGGATTTGTCAGGCAAAAGGCCGAAGAGCTGGCAGCGTCCCAGGCGGCCGCAGAGACCACCAAAGAGCTCATATAGCCTCACCACGTGCAGCTCGCGAATCAATTCGTGAGCTGCACCCACGTAGCAGGCCGCGTCCGGACTGGATTTCCCCGTCCGGACGCGGCCGGTTGTGGTGCTGCCCCATGCCTTGGGAAGCAGGTGTGGGTTCCATGGACAACGCGGCACCCCGCGCCGGGGCTGGATTTCCCAGTCCGGACGGGGCCTGTTTTGTTGTTGACCCTTGGACTTGGGAAGAAGGTGTGGTTTCCTTGGACATCGCGGCAGCGCGCGCCGGGCCTGGGCGAATGCCGGCGGTCCTATGCTGCCGCCAAGTGGCCTGCTCACTTCTGGTTGCCCCGGACCGGTTCCGGGGTCTCGGGCGGGCAAGGGGTGTGGGCGACAGTGGTGGCCCAACCCATGGCTAGTGAGAGGCGCAGGGTCCAAGGCTGTGGGGTAGTGGGCTGGCGGATGTCCGCGTAACTTGCCCACGTCGTTGGGTGTACCCGAGCTGCTGGTCCGGTGCAGTGATCACGGATCCACACAGAGGGCACACAAAAGCCGCGGTGGCATGTTGCCACCGCGGCTTTTGTGTTTCGCTGTACGCCCACCAAGGCGGCTGCCGGGCTAGAGCGCGGGCACGGGCACCCCGGCCAGGGCCGTGGGGGAGATCAACGCATCGAGACGGTCCGCCTCGAGCAGGCCGTACTCGATGACCAGCTCACGGATGCCCCGGCCGGTGGCCAGGGACTCCTTGGCCAGCTTCGCGGCGTTGGCATAGCCAATGAATGGCGCCATGCCGGTGACGATGCTGACCGATTCCTCCATGCGCTTGGCCAGGACCGGCTCGTTGGCCTCGATCCCGTCAACGCACTTGGTGCGCAGCGTGCGGCTGGCGGCGGTGAGCCATTCCATGGATTCAAGCAGGCAATCCGCCATGACCGGCTCAAACGCGTTGAGCTGGAGCTGGCCTGCCTCCACGGCCATGGTGACCGTGGCATCGGCGCCCACCACGCGGAAGGCCACCTGGTTCACCATTTCGGGGATGACCGGGTTGACCTTCCCCGGCATGATCGAGGATCCGGCTTGGACGGCGGGCAAGAAGATCTCATTGAAGCCGGCCTGCGGACCCGAGGAGAGCAAACGCAGGTCATTGCAGATCTTGGAGATCTTCACGGCGGAGCGCTTCAGGATTCCGGAGAGCAGCATGAACACCCCGGTGTCGGAGGTCGCCTCGACCAAATCGTGTGCCGAGACCAGATTCAGCTGGGTCAACTCGTTGAGCTCGCGGGTGACCAGCGAACGGTACTCCGGGTGCGCCGTGATTCCCGTGCCGATGGCGGTGGCTCCGAGGTTGATTTCCTTCAGGTGCGGGGCCAGCTCCTTCATCCGGGCAAGATCTTCGCGCAGCGTCTCGGCAAAGGCACCGAATTCCTGCCCCAGGGTCATCGGCACCGCGTCCTGCAGCTGGGTGCGCCCGACCTTCACGATCCCGGCAAATTGGTCCGCCTTGGCCGCGAAGGACTCGATCAGCAGCAGATGCTCCTCGCAATAGTCACCAAGTGCGGAAGCCAGCGAGATCTTCACCGCTGTCGGGTAGGTGTCGTTGGTGCTCTGGCCACGGTTGACGTGGTCGATCGGGTCCAGTTCCTCGTATTGGCCCTTGGCAAACCCCAGGATCTCCAGGGCGCGGTTGGCAATGACCTCGTTGACGTTCATGTTGGTGCTGGTCCCGGCACCGCCCTGGATCCGGTCCACGGGGAATTGTTCGTCGAAGGCCCCGTCACGCACTTCCAGGGCCGCCTGCTCGATGGCGGCCGAGCGCTTCGGATCCAGGAGCCCCAAGGCGGTATTGGCGCGGGCGGCAGCGCACTTGACCGAGCCGAAGGCCCAGATCAATGAGCGCATGCTGCCCACCGGACGGCCGCTGACCGGGAAGTTCTCCACCGCGCGCAGGGTGCTGATGCCCCAATAGGCCTCGCCCGGCACCTCGCGCTCGCCGAGCGAGTCGCGCTCGAGGCGGACGGTGGAAGCCACGGCGCCGTTGGTTTCATGAATCTCTGAAAGATGGATGGTCATGTCCTGTGGGCTCATTCCTTGTGCGTTGCCGGGGCGCCGAGGTAATCCAGGGCGGTCAGTGCCAGGGCGGCAGCCCCGTCGTGGATGGCCAGGTTGGCGGCATCCCCGATGCAGTGGGCGGCGAATTCGGGTTGGTGGTTGGCCGCGGGAAAACATCCCAGGCCGATGTAGGGGTGGATCGCCGGGACGATCTGGGAGACGTTGCCCATGTCGGTGGACGCGCGGTTCATGGTGGCCTGCTCCGGGGGCGCATCAAAGGTGCGACCCAGGGCCTGTGCGTGGCGGGTGTAGATGTCCAGGGCACGTTCATCGGTGCGGAACTCGGAGTACGGTTCGGACTCCGGGGTGATCTCCAGGTCGCAGCCGGTGGCCAGCGCCCCGGCCTCGAAGCACTTGTTCACGCGCTCGTTGAGCGGTTCCAGTTCCGCCAGCGTTTCGGCGCGGACGTACCAGCGGCCGGTGGTCTTTTCGGGGATGGCGTTGGGCGCCTCCCCTCCACGGGTCTGGATCCCGTGCACACGGGTCTCCTTGGGCAGTTGCTGGCGCAGCAGGCCGATGGCCATCTGCGCGATCAGGAACGCGTCGTTGGCGTTGACCCCGTGCTCGGCGTACGCCGCGGCGTGGGCTGATTTCCCGCGGTATTCCACGTGCTGGTGGGCCACGGCAAAGGGGTTGGCCACCGCGGAGTCCACGGGGCTGGGGTGAACCATCATGGCCAGGTCAAGGCCCTGGAAGGCGCCGGCCTTGAGCATTTCGATCTTGCCGCCACCGCCCTCCTCCGCCGGGGTCCCGTAGAGTTCAATCGTCAGGTCGAATGCGTCGGCCAGCGGTGCCAGCGCGCAGGCGGCCCCGACCGAGGCCGCGGAAATGATGTTGTGTCCGCAGGCGTGCCCGAGACCGGGCAG
>JAUNVO010000079.1:4122-11187 GCA_030540695.1 Micrococcaceae bacterium
GCGGTGGTGTTATCGGTCATCGCCGGGCACCCCGTATCCCTCGGAAACCAGCGGTTCAAGGCCACGGGTCACATACGCGTCGCGCTGCGGCATCCACAGATCGAGCAAGGCCCCGAGTTCGGTGATCGGGTCCTCGTGCCAGTCAACGCGCAGGTCGGTGTCGCGCCATCCGTGCCCGGAAACCACGGACATCCCGGCCGAATACACCGGTCCGGCCTCCCCTCCGGCGGCAACCGCGCCCTTGAGCCCGGCCAGGAGCCGTTCCTCGAGTTCTCCGGTGGCGGCTTCGAATGCATCGCATGCGGCCTGCAGCACGGCGGGGTCCGAAAGCATGTTCCCGGCGCCCACGCAGGAGGGGCCACTGCCCTGGCCAAAGATCCCCAGGGTCCGCTCTCCGCTGTAGACCGCGGAGTTTCCTTGGGCATCGAGCACGACGAGCTGGCGGAAGTCGATGTTGTCCGCGGATTCGACCACGGCGTCCAATGCCTGCTGGGCGGTGTCCCCGGCCTCGAGGCGGTCCAGCAGGGCGGTGCCCAGGCGCGGGTCGGTGATGTTCTGTGAGCTGACCGCTCCCACGTTGTCACGCAGGTGCACGCACCTGGCCGCAACGGCCGGGGAGGAGGAAGAGACGGCCATGCCCAGGCGTCCGTTGGAGTCGCTGCCGACAATGCAGAAAGTCATGGTGGTTCCTACTCCTGGGAAAGAACTGCGGTGGCGTCGATTTCCACGAGCCATTCCGGACGGGCCAGGGCGGTGACGACGATGCCGGTGGAGACCGGGAAGACGCCCTTGAGCCAGCGGCCCATCGTGCGATAGACGGCCTCGCGGTAGCGCGGGTCGATGAGGTAGACGGTGACCTTCACGATGTCCTCGAGGGTGCCTCCGGCCTCCTCGAGCAGCATCTTGATGTTGGCCATCGCCTTCTCCGCCTGCGCTTCCACATCCCCGATGCCCACCGATTCGCGGGTGTCCAGGTCCTGGCCGATCTGTCCGCGCAGGTAAACCACACCGCCGGCAACGACCGCCTGGCACAGGTCGTTGTCCAGATTCTGCTCCGGGTAGGTTTCCTTGGTGTTGAAGGTGCGGATGCGGGTGTGCTTCATGGTCTCTTCCCTCTTGGTCGTGCGGATCTTTGCGCGCCCGTTGGGCGGTGCCGGATCACGGGCGTGTCTGCTTACCAGCATCCACCGGGGAGCTGAATCTGTCTAACAGTCTTTTCCGGGATAAGGCATCTGCAAAATCGATGCGGTGCGTTAGGCTCGAGACATGGATGTCACGCTAACCCAGTTGAGGTATTTCAGTGAGGCCGCGGCCCGGCTCTCGATGACCGGGGCCTCCGAGCGGCTCAACGTCGCCCAATCCGCGGTCTCCAGCGCCGTCGCGCAGCTCGAGCGCCAGATCGGCTCGCAGTTTTTCATCCGCCAACGCTCCAAGGGGCTCGTGCTGACCCCGGCCGGGGAATTGTTCCTGCGCGATGCCCAGGCCGTCCTGGCCCACGTCGAGGAGACCCTGGAACATGCCCGCGGGGAACAGACCACGATCAAGGGACGGGTGCGCGTGGCGTGCTTCAGCACCTTGGCCCCCTTCCTGCTGCCGGGGCTGATCAGCAGGTTGCGCACCGACCACCCGGACCTGGAGCTGGAGGTGATCGAGGCCGATGCCGCGGGCTGTTCCTCCGCGTTGCTCGGCGGCCAGGTGGACCTGGCCCTGTGCTACGACCTGGGCCTTCCCGAGGAGGTGGCGGCCACCGCCGTGCATGGCTCCCGCCCGTACCTGGCGCTGCCGCCGGAGCACCGCTTTGCCTCGCGCAACGAGGTGGCGCTCTCCGAGATGCGCGAGGAACCCTTTGTGCTGCTGGATCTGCCCTACACCCGCGAGTTGATGCTCTCCATCCTGGCAGATGCCGGGGTGGAGCCGAACGTGCGCTTCCAATCCGGCAGCTACGAGACCGTGCGCACGTTCGTGGCCAATGGCCACGGGTATTCGATCCTGCACCAACGCCCGCAACACGATTTCACCTATGACGGGGGCCGTGTGGCGTCGGTGGCGATCAAGGGCAAGGTGCCGGAGCTGCAGATGGTGATTGCCCGGCTGCGCACCCAGCGTCCCACCGCGCGCACCCGGGCCGTGGCCCAGGCGGTGCGTAAGCAGATTGCGGGATTGCTGGCCGTGGATCCCGGGCCGGTGGCCGGAAGCTAAGTGGCCAGGGTGGGGGCCAGCCGGTTGAGTAAGGACTCGATCAACCGGCGCTGGCGCGAACCGCTCATGGAATCCGGATCCAGCATGGCGGTGATGTGCAGCCCGATCATGGTGTTCAGCAGCTCGTCGGCCACCAGATCCGGATCTGCGGGCAACACGCATTGCCCGTCGTGCTGGGCTTGGGCCAGCGCGACCATGATCGCGGAGTGCCAGTGGGCCAGCGCATCACGGCCCACCTTGCGCAGCTCCGTATCGGTCTGCGCGCGCTGCCAGAAGGAGACGGCGACCTTGGCCTCCACGGTGGTCAGGTCCTCGGCCGGAATGATCTCCAGGCACAGCGAACGCAAGGCATCGAGCCCGCGCTTGGAGGCGGTGGAGGCGGCGATGCGCTCGTTGGTGCGCTGGCAGATCAACTCGTAGGAGGCCAGCAGCAGTGCGTTCTTGTTCGGGAAGTAGTGCGCCAGGATCCCTGGTGCGGCGTATCCGCAGGCGCGGGCGATGTCGCGCATGCTCGCGTTCTCGATCCCGAGGTCCGCAATGACCTGCCAGGTGGTCTCGATGATGGCACTGCGGCGTTCGGCGTGGTCGACCAGGCGGGGCATGGAAGTCTTTTCTCTCGCTTAAAGGGATGCGCGGCGGGCGGGAACCCCCGTGAAGGAGTCCCGCCCGCCGCCACTGTATCACCGCGTGATTGCGGGTTTAGCGTGGCTTTTTAGCCCTCGTCGTGGCAGCTGGCCGGGGCGCAGGCCGAGGCGGTGGACGCCGGCAGGTTCAGCGTGGGGTTCACGTCGAAGAAGCCGTGTGGCTTGAGCTTGAACCCGGTGGTGTCCACCGGCATGATCGGCCAGTCCTCGGGACGCGGGAAGTGCGTGAGCCCGAAGGTGTGCCAGAGCACGATGTCCTCTCCGTTGATGTCCCGGTCCCCGGCGACGAACGCCGGCAGGCCGGCGCCGCCGGGGTGCTGGTTGACGAAGTCGCCCGCGGCGTAGAGCTCGTCCTCGGCAAACTGGGTCACCCACACGTGGTGGCGGGCGAAGGCCGCACGGGCGGCGATTGAGGAGTCATCGGCCATGGCCAGGGTCGGGGAGTTCTCAGGGTAGAGGGTGAAGCCCACCGGAACGTCCATCTGGTTCAGTGACTCGGGGTTGCTGATGTGCCATACCCGGCCCAGCGCGCCGTCGGCGTCGCGGATGGCCGCCGATTCGGTTTCCAGCAGCGTGCGCTTCTGCGTGAACGCGTTGCCGTGCGGGTTGCCCGGTCCCTTGGGCAGGCGCACCAGGTCCAGCTCCTCCACCCGGTTGGTGTTCCCGTCGATCATCATGTCCATCCGGGCGCTGAAGAGGTGCTGGTGGTACGGGGCGCCGAGGCCGGGTGCGATCTCCGAGGCGTACTCGTAGCCCTTGTGCGGCAGGGCCGCGGTGAAGACGATTCCGGTGGCCTTGGCCTCGAACTCGATGGTGCCATCGAGGTAGAGGTACCAGTAGAAGCCGTAGTCGTAGTTGCCCACGGTGGTGAAGAAGGAGACCACCAGGCGGCGGTTGCGGCGTACCTCGTTGGAGTTGGCCCACTCGTCGGTGTGCTTCCAGGCGATCCCGGCGTCTTCCTCGTGGATGCAGATTCCGTTGTGGATGGTGCGCGGGTTGCCGAAGTCGTCGGCGACCACGGGGGAGAGGTAGGTGATGTCGCCCAGGCAGTCGCATCCGAGTTTCAGCGAGTTGGCGTCGCGGCCCACCAGGTATTCCCCGGAGTCGAAGTAGTTCTGCCAGCTGCGGTAGGGGGCGGGGTCGCCGTACGGGACGACCATCTCGGAGATCGCGGCGCGGTGCATCACCGGGCGGCGGTTCCCGTCAAGGGTGTGGTGCAGCTGGTGCAGGACCAGGCCTTCGCGGGCGTCGAAGCCCACGCGCAGGTCCCAGCCGAGCCAAGAAAGGTGGTTGCCTTCGATGGTGAAGGAGGCGCCCTCTGGCTGGGTGATTTCGATCGGCTTCATGTCCGTGCGCAATTCGCCGTGGATCGCCGGATCGGTGTAGTTGCCGTTGACCTCGGGCACCGGGACGGGGCCGTCGTCGAGCAGGTGGTTGACGCGGCGCTTTTCCACGTCCACGAAGGCCACCAGGCCGTCGATCGGGTGGGCCCAGGCGTGGTCTTCCGGGTGGTCCTGGCGGAAGCCCAGGCCGCGCAGCAGGCGCTTGCCGGTCTCGTTCTCGTATTCGAAGACCCCTGCGGAGAGCGGTGCGACGCGGACCTGGTCGGTGGTGAGCCCCCGGGATGCCAGCGAGGCGATCCAGCCTTCGTCGGCGGCGAGGATTTCCTCGATGATCTCGAATTCCTCGAGCAATACCGGAAGCTGGCCGTCAACGGCGGGGTCCAGTTCCACCTTGGTGAGCACGGTGCGGCTGGACAGCGAAAGGGTGAGGTCCAACGAGCGGGAGAGGGCGGCATCCCAGAGCATCACGCGGACGCGGCGGTCCGTCTCTGCGGACGGAGCGGGGTACAGGTCGGCCTTGGCCGGTTCCAGCAATCCCACGTAGGCGAAGCGGGTGGTGTCCTGCACCAGGCCGGCCTCATCCAGGACCGTGCGGACCTCGCGGTATTCCTCGGTGGTCAATTGGTCCAGCGGGTGCGTGGTCTGCGTGGCCCGGCGGTCGGTCTGGAGTGTCATGGGGTCTTCCTCTGGCTGGGGTTTTGATGATACAACTGTTCAATCAACAATATCGATGTTACCCACATCACCGCGGTTCCGTAAAGGGCCTGCGTGAAAACGTCTCGAGGACGAATACCGGCAGAAGGCGGGAGACCAGATGCACCAGGAACGAATCCGGGTGGTGCTAGGCATTCGCCTGGCACCATGGCTGCTGGGCGCCACCGCGCTCGCGGCGGCCACCGCCCACGTGCTCACCGCGCTGGGCGGGCAAGGGGTCATGGCGTTTCTCATGGGGGCCATGGGCTTGGCGTGCCTGACCTGCCTGCCGCACCTGCGGGCGACGACGCACGGGATCGAAAAATCCGCGCTCCACCTGATGCTGATGTCCGGTGCGATGGCCCTGGTGCACATGTTGTGGATCGGGCTTCCGGGCATGGAGGGCCACGACCACTCGGCCACGGCCACAGCCGGTGAGCCCGACGCGCACGGGGCCGCAATGCTCGGGCTGATCGGCCTGGAGCTGCTGGCCCTGATGGTCGCCGCCACCGTGATGCGCATCAACCGCCCGGTCCCCGCAAGTATTTTCCCGGCCGTGGCGAGCATCGCGGAAACCACCCACACCTCACCAACCAATGGAGCAGAACATGACCAACCAGACACTGAGCACCTGGGACGCCCGGGCCGACGAACTGCAGATCGACGGACGCGCCTTCATCGGCGGAAGCCGGCGGGACGCGGCCTCCGGAGCCAAGCGCGAAACCTCCAGCCCCATTGACGGGCGCCCCTTGGCGGTGCTCAGCGCCTGCGGAGTCGAAGATGTCGATGCCGCGGTGTCATTGGCGCGCCGCGCCTTCACGCCGTGGTCCCGCACCAGCGCCGAGTCCCGCAAGGGAGTGTTGCTCGCGTGGGCGGCCCTGATGGAAACGCACGCCGAGGAACTGGCGCTGCTCGAATGCCTGGACAGTGGCAAGCCGATCCTGCAGACCACCACCGTGGATGTCCCGGGCACGATTTCCACGCTGCGCTGGTATGCCGAAGCTATCGACAAGATCTCCGGCGAGATGCCGGCGGTGCCTTCCGGTGCCACGGCCATGGTGACCCGCGAGGCACTGGGTGTGGTCGCCGCCATCGTTCCGTGGAACTTCCCGCTGGAAATCGCCATGTGGAAAATCGCCCCGGCGCTGGCCTCCGGAAACACCATGGTGCTCAAGCCGGCCGAGCAAACCTCGCTGAGCATCCTTCGCGCCGCCGAGCTTGCCGCGGAGGCCGGAATGCCCGAGGGCGTGCTGAACATCATTACCGGCTCCGGCCGCGAAGTGGGGGCCGCACTGGCGCACCACATGGACGTGGACGCACTGGCGTTCACCGGGTCCACCGCGGTCTCACGCACCTTGTTGGAGGCTTCGGGCCAAAGCAACCTCAAGCGCCTGAGTTTGGAAGCCGGGGGCAAAAGTTCCAACTTGGTCTTCGCCGACACCTCCGATCTGGCGCTGGCCGCCGAGAAGGCCGCCTTCGGTGCGTTCTACAACCAGGGCCAGGTCTGTTCATCCAACTCGCGGATCCTGGTCCAACGCTCGGTGCACGACGAGTTCCTGGGCTTGCTGCGCGAGGCCGCGGCGGCCTATGCGCCTGCAGATCCGCTGGCGGGCCTGGAAGGCAACGGTTCGCTGATTTCCGTGGGGCACACCAATGATGTCGAGGAGTGGATCCATCGTGGACGCACGGAGGGTTCGGTGCTCTTTGGCGGTGAACGCCTGGATATCCGCGGCTCGGACGCCTACCTGGAGCCCACGGTTCTCGGCGGGTTGGCTGCCGGCCACGATGTGCACCGCGAGGAGATCTTCGGCCCGGTCGCGGTCCTGCAGCCCTTCGATACCGAGGAAGAAGCCGTGGCGATGGCCAATGACACCGATTACGGGCTGGCTGCCTCACTGTGGACCTCTGACCTTTCGCGTGCGCACCGGGTGGCCTCCGAGCTGGTTGCCGGCACGGTCTCGGTGAACACCGTCGACGCCTTGGGCAACTCCACGCCGTTCGGCGGCTTCAAGCAGTCCGGATTCGGTCGCGACCTCTCGCTGCAGGCGTTCGACAACTACACCGCCTCGAAGACCACCTGGATCCAGTTCGGCTGATCGGGACCGTCAAGATGCAGCCTTTGCGCCATGCCGGCGCAAAGGCTGCATCTGTCTAGGAGATGACTAAGGCTAGTGGCCAATGCGCCA
>JAUNVO010000079.1:11287-13129 GCA_030540695.1 Micrococcaceae bacterium
GCATCGCGCTTCCGAGTTCATTTCCGGTCCAAGCGCCCGCCACTCGCCTTCAGGGGCATGACAGAGGACTGATCATGGAACAACCTTCTTCTTCCACGCTTCTTGCGCAGGAGCAGACCAAGCATCTGCAGAAATCCCTGGGTCGCATGGACATCCTGCTACTGGTCGTTGCGGCCGTCGTCTCCATCGAGGTGCTCGGTCAGGTCTCCGGCTTCGGCGGCGAGACCTTCACCTGGACGCTGGTACTGGCCGTCACGTTCATGATCCCCTACGGATTGATCTTCGCCGAGACAGGTGGCACCTTCACCGAAGAAGGTGGCGTATACGTCTGGACCAAAATGGCCTTCGGCCGTGTCGTCGCAGCCATCGCTGCGTTGTTCACCTGGGTGACCCAACCTGTATGGGTCGGCGGCGCCATGGCTTTTGTTGCCGTGGAAACCTGGTCCGAATACGTCAGTCCCATCAACGCCGGTGGAACCGGGGACTACCTCTTCAAGATCGCCTTCATCTGGATCACCGTCTCCTCGGCGATCATCAGCCTCAAGCATGGCAAGTGGCTGCCGTCCCTTGGCGCCATCCTGAAGATCGTCTTCCTGGCATTCTTCTTGGTGGTTACCGCGATCTACGGTTTCACCAACGGTTTCAATGGCCTGAACTTGGCATTCTTCTCCCCGACCATGGCCGGCTTCCTGGGCGTTACGCCCCTGCTGCTCTTCTCCTTCCTTGGCTTTGAATCCGGAAACAGTGCCGCCGGTGAAATGAAGAACCCCGCCAAGGACGTCCCGATCTCCATCGCCCGCACCTCCGTTCTGGCCGCCGCCAGCTACCTGCTGCCGATCCTGGCCATCTTGTTGGTGGTGCCGCTGGATGAGATCACCGGCATCGGAGGGCTCTTTGGGGCCGTGGCCACCGTCTACGGGATTTTCGGTTCAGCCGCCGAGATGATGCTGGCGATTTCCGCGGTGGTGTTCTGCTTCGTGCTGGTTTCCCAGGGCGCCGCATGGATGATCATCAGTGACCGCATGCAGGCCATGGCCGCTGCTGACGGTTCCTTCTTCGGCGGATTCTTCGGCCGCTTCCACCCCAAGCTTGGTACCCCGATCCGTATCAACACCCTCTCCGGTGTCGTGGCAACGATCTTCATGTTGGCGGCCATGCAGATGACCGGATCAAACAGTGCACTCTTCGGCGTCGTGCTCACCATCTCCATCTCCACCTTCCTGCTCAGCTACCTGATCGCCATCCCGGCGGTCGTCCGCCTGCGCACCAAGTACCCCTCGGTGGAGCGACCCTTCAAGGTGCCGGTCTCGGACACCGGGTTCAAGATCCTCGGCGGTATCTGCTTCGCCTGGATCGCCATTGGATCTTGGGTCGCGGTGTTCCCCGGAACGCTCGAAAATCTCTTCGGGATCGAGTACGACTTCGAAGGCGTCTGGGGTCTGAGCCAGACCGCGTTTGCGACCTTCGCCCTGGGTACCCTGGGCAGCATCCTGGTTCTGGGCATCGTCGGCTACATCTTCGGCAAGAAGGTCCGCGACCAAAAGCACGAGGATCCGACGGCCACGGAGTTGCCGGCATTGGACGTTGGTGCCATGAACGGACTGCACGCAGCGGCATCGGCCACGGCCCTGCACGGGATCCTGGCGGAAGATATCGAGCCGGCAACCAACGGTGCGAGCACGCCCACGGCCGAACGTGTGGCCGAGAAGCAGCTCTGAACCCCGTCATGCTTTGATGTAAAACCAGCCGAAAATGCCGTGGGGGCCCCCCCCCCCCGCCCGGGGGGGCCCCGGCGTGTTTTGGGGGGTCGGTGGGCCCGGGGGGGCCCCCCGGAGAGGCGGG
>JAUNVO010000389.1:0-1060 GCA_030540695.1 Micrococcaceae bacterium
TTGCACGGTGGGTGGTTCGGATGACGAAGCGGCCCCTCGGTTGCATCCCGCGCGAGGGGCAAGGACAACGAACCACCAAGGACGTGTGCACCATCATGTACAGCACCACATTGGCATCTTCCCCGCAAACCAATCCGCTGCCTCGCTTTGCCGGCGACTGGATCACCGCATGGATCGATCTCCACGACGACACCGACCTGCTTCATGTGGGCGCCGGGCCCCGCGAGTGGGTGCTGGAGGCGCTGGCGCCACACAAGCTTTTCAAGGCCATGTCGGGCCGCCGGCCGCTGGAGGTCGAGTTCAATCCCGAGCTTCTGGTGGTCCTTGTCCCCGGCGCACACAAGCTGGTTGGAAGCTCGTTCTTCCGCCTGCGCAGCTAGGTCGAACAGCCCTCCTTGACTTGATGGGCCGGTGGCACCAGTGTTTGACCATGGTTTCGGGCTCTGGGCAGGTGCTCAACCTTGGATCCGAACCATTTCTGGTTGCCTGCATCTAGGCAACGAGAGCCTTTCGGGTAATGCCGTGGTGGGCACGCCGGCCTGGCATCGCGGACAAGACTTTGCACCGTCCCGTCACGGTCCTTAATGCTCGCCGGTCCTTGCATTGTGGAATCGCAGAAAATCGAGCGTCAAGCCAGTAGCGGTCCACCCGAACCTGACCGCAGGCCATGCCTGTGGACCTTGGCAATCGATTCCCAACGCTCTTCGTGAATCCGGAAAGGATTTGCGAAAATGGATGGGCTCCCGGCCGGCCTAGATATCCAGGATCATACGCAATCCCTTGCACCGGGAGACACAGATCATCATGGTGTCCCCGGCTTCGCGTTCCTCTTCCGATAGCAACGAGTCGCGGTGGTCGATCTCCCCGGAAACCACTTCAGTCTCGCAGGTCCCGCAGATTCCCTCACGGCAGGAGTTCAAGGCCGGGATGCCAGCTTGCGCCAGAGCATCCAAGATACTGGTTCCGGCGGGCACTCGGACCTCGACACCGGTCGTGGTTTCTACAGTGAATTCGTGGTCCCCATCTGCCGGGAGTGTGGCCGCGGGGTCGGCGACGAACC
>JAUNVO010000389.1:1070-1829 GCA_030540695.1 Micrococcaceae bacterium
CTCAAAGTGAAAACGGGTCTTGTCGTCCCACCCTGCAGTCAACGAGGTGATGAAATCAAGTAGCGGACCGGGACCGCATACGTACGTGTGGAAGTCGGCATCAGTGGATCCCAACAACTCTTTGAGCGGATACAAGCCATGGGTGTCATCGGCATGCAGGTGCACCTTGTCCCCGTAGCGCGCCAGCTCCGCTGTAAATGCCATCGAGTCCAAGCTTCGTCCTAGGTAGACCAGCCTCCATGGAATCCCTGCCGCATCGGCCTGGGCCAGCATCGGAAGGATCGGCGTGATCCCGATGCCCCCGGCGACGAACAGGTATTCGCTGGCATGAGCGAGAGTGAAGTTGTTCCTCGGTTCACGCACTTTGATTCTGGCCCCCGGACGCAAGTCGTCATGGACGAAAGCCGACCCACCGCGGCCGCTCGGTTCACGCAGCACACCCAACCGCCAACGCCCGGATCCCTGTTCGGAGCACAGCGAATACTGGCGCAGCAGTCCGTTGGGCAGCAGCACATCGATGTGCGATCCGGGGGTCCATTCAGGCAACGGCGTTGCTGAGGGACGGTCGAGATGCACAGACACCACGCAGTCGGATTCCCGCCGTATCTCGGCGATCTCCACCTCAAAGAAGCCGTCTCCCGAGGTTTGTGTCCCTTCATGTGGTTCTGGGACCAGCCCGGTATCGATTGCTGTGCTCACGACGCACCTCCTGTGCTGTGGTTTTCTTTTGCGGACGGTGCCGCGATGGGGGAGTTTGCT
>JAUNVO010000390.1 GCA_030540695.1 Micrococcaceae bacterium
AACCCTGCGACCATGTCAAAATCATCCCCGGGGGTTCGCATGGAGGTGGTGAAGGACGTGCCGTTGAAACGGATCTCAAGCGGTTCCTCCACGGCGAGTTTCTCCTCGCGGATGATCCGTGCACCGTCCGCGCTAGCCCTTACGATCCGTCGGCGGGTAATTAAGCGTCCCATGTCCTCTTTTACTTTCCTTGCTCCGGCATTTGCCCGCATGTGCGGTGATGCGGCGACGTCCCGTTTACCAAGGTAGTCCTAGGTAGGAGACGTTCGCCCCTTTGCTTGTTCCTTCGGGGCCCACGACGAGGATTGCGTCGGCCGCCGCCAGTCCGCGCAACATCGCCGGTGCGACGTGCTCGGCCGGGGCCAAGGTGTCCCGCCCGTCGGGTGAGTGGATCCACCGTGCCGGGACCAGCCGTGTCCGGCCGGGAAGCTCAGCGAATTCTGCGGCCGACACCGCGGTGTGCACCTGTTCCGGTTCGCGGCCTGAGGCGCCGCGCAGCATCGGGTCCAGCAGAGTGGCCAGTGCCATCAGCGCAGCCAGCGGGTTTCCGGGAAGGGCCACCAACAACCGGTTGCCGGGCAACCGGGAGACCATCGAGGGGTGCCCCGGTCTCATTGCGATGGACGAAATGATTTCCTCGCCACCCAGTTCCCGCGCCGCGGCGCGCACGAAGTCCCGGTCTGAGAAACCGGTTCCACCGGTGGTGACGGTGATCTGCGCGGAACGTGCCGCCGGCGAGTCAAGTGCGGCAATCGTTGCCTCGAGGGTGTCCCCTATTCGCGTGGTGGTGCAGTCCCCGCCGCCCAGTGCCGCCACCACCCGGGGAAGGACGGGCGAAAACCCGTCGCGGACCTGGCCTGGTGCCGGGACCCCGGAGGTGATGACCTCGTCGCCGGTGAATACCAAATGCACCCGAGGCATTGCGGCGACCAAGAGTTCGTCGTGGCCGGACACCGCAGCAGCGGCAATCACCCCGGCACGCAGCAACGTACCCGCCACGGCCAGGGTTTCCCCCTCGGCGGCCTCGGTACCGGCGGGGCGGATATGCGCCCCGCCGGGCAGGTAACGCTCGGGGGACAGCCGGGTTCCTTCAAGATTTGTATGTTCGACGCGCCAGATTGAGGTGGCAACCAGCGGAATCAGGGATCCGGTGACCACTGCGGTGGCTTGGCCGACGGCGATGGCCTGCTCATCCCCGTCCCCGGGGTTGGTCGCCAAGGCCTTGAGCAGCTGCCAAGGCCCGGGTCCATTGACCGCGTAGCCGTCCATGGCGGAAGTGGCGCAATGCGGCATGGGGTATCGCGTCAGCAGATCGGTTGCGAGAAACCGGCCGGAAGCGCGGTGCAGGGACACGGTTTCGGGGGTGCCGGCGATACCGGCCCCCAGTTCGTGGGCGGCAAGGCGGGCGGCCTCCCAATGGTGATCGTTCAACAAGATCCTGGCTAAGCGTTGTCTGCGGTTTCGGCGCGTGCGGCAATGACCGCTCGCGCCAATTCATCGGCAGAGTCCATGGCGGGTTTTTCGCCCGATTCTCCCCTGCCTACGGCAAGCCCTGCCGCATAGCCGGCAACGTAAGTGGTCAACGGTGCCGCGGGTCGGACAATGGAGTGCGCGGCTATACCGGCAAGCGAAAGCACCTTGTCGATGTCGACCTCGGTGCCTTTGAGCTCGAAAGCGCTCAGGAGTTCGTTGATCCACTGGTCGAGTTGGACTTCAGGCATGGTGCGTTCTCCTTGTCAGTGGTCGTTGGCCACTGCTATCCCGTGCCGCCCGGCGTCCCCGGGCGTGTCAATGTCGCTGAAGTCCGCCTCCGGGACCTTCA
>JAUNVO010000080.1 GCA_030540695.1 Micrococcaceae bacterium
CGGCCTGGGCCGCCGAACGCGATCTGCCGATCGCCGAGGTCCGCCGGCCCGGCTCGCCCCCGGCGCCCGATCCCCGGGCCCCCACGACCCCCCCCACCCCAAACACAGCCCGGCCCGCTCAAACAAAGCGGTTTGCAGCCCCCCTGACTCTTTGTGCGGCAAACGGTTTACAGCCCGTTTGCCTTGTCCTCGAATTCCTTGCGCGAGGCCAATCGTGGATCGTCCCCGTCCGGGACCACCATTACGGGGCCCTTGGAGTGGTGCAGCACGCCTTGGCTGGTCGAACCCAGCAGCATCCCCGCGAAACCTCCGCGCCCGCGTGAGCCGGTCACCAACAGCCGGGCGGATTCGGACTCCCGAATCAGGATTTCCACCGGCGCCCCGTCGATCACGTCCATTTCGATCTCCAGCTCGGGGAACAAGCTCTGCAGCCAGGCCTTGCCGATCCCCATCTGGTGGCGAACATCGGCGGTAACTGCTTCCTGGTCGACAGTTGCCGGCATCCAGGCCAGTGCCCCGCTGATCGGAGCCAGCGCACACACCACGCGCAGGCTCAGCCCGCGCTTGGCAGCCAACTCCGCGGCAACCAGCACCGCCAGTCGTGCCCTGTCGGATCCGTCCACGCCGACGACAACGCGGTCCTTAACCTCGGAGGCACCTTCATCGCGTTTGGCAACGCACAGCGGAACCACAACGGTCGGGCACTTGGCATGGGCTGGGAGCGCACTGGAAACCGAGCCCAGCAGCCTCCCGACAAAGCCCCCTCGCCCCCGGGTGCCAACAACGATCAGTTCGGCTTGCCGACTGAGGTCCAAAAGCACACCGGCCGGATCACCGGATTCGATATAGGTACGTATCGTGATGTCTTCGTCGGTGATCGTGGCACGTGCCTGGCGTACGACTTCCTCGGCCCCGTTGCGGATCAATTGGTCGTCCAGCGTGGCATAACCGGCGTCCATGGAGGACGCGGCGAAGACCGGGATCGTATAAGCCGTCACGATGTTCAGCACGCTACCGCGCCTTTTGGCCTCTTGCGCCGCCCATTTCAGGGCGCAGAGGCCCTGGTCCGAACCATCGACACCGACAACGACTCCCTCGATGACTTCGGTGTCATCTTCGGGCCTGTTGTTTTCGCTCATCGTCTTCACTCCTACGTGTCACGGTCTGAGTCCTCGCGGGCATCCCCGGTACGGGGTCCCGCCCCTCCATTGTTCACCAGAGCGTGACGTGGGTCTATCCAACCTCATGCGTGGCGCATTTCTCCCGTGGTTTTTCGCCTCGTGGCGTAAAGCCGAACTATAATTCCCCCATGCCTTCTTTGGAAAACCCCACCCTAGAAAAGACGAAAGTTTCGCGCCTGGACCGCTATTTCAAGGTCACCGAACGTGGATCCAACTACTCGCGAGAAATCCGTGGCGGTTTCGCCACGTTCTTCGCCATGAGCTACATCGTCGTACTCAACCCGCTGATCCTGGCGGGCGCGGACTCCAACGGCGATTCACTCGGCGCCGCACGCGTCGCGGCCGTCACTGCCTTGGTCGCCGGGATCATGACGATCCTTATGGGAACCTGGGCCAAGCACCCGTTCGCCATGGCCACAGGCTTGGGCGTGAACGCCTTCATCGCCGTCACCGTGGCAACCAACCCGGGGCTCACGTGGCCCGACGTCATGGGCCTGGTCATCATTTCCGGCGTGACAATGCTGGTATTGGTCCTCACCGGGTTCCGCACCGCGGTGTTCAATGCGGTGCCCTCCAGCCTCAAGACAGCCATCGTCGTCGGCATCGGCATGTTCATCGCGCTGATCGGCCTCGTCAACGCCGGTTTTGTGCGTCGCATCCCGGATGCCGCAGGAACCACCGTTCCCGTCGGACTCGGTTTTGAAGGCACGCTGAACGGCTGGCCCATCTTGGTCTTCATAGTGGGTCTGTTGCTGACAGTTGCCTTGGTAGTTCGCAAGACCAAGGGAGCGATCCTCATCGGCATCGTGGTCTCTGCCGTACTTGCCAACATCCTCGAAGCGGTCTTCAAGATCGGTCCGTCCTTCGACGGCACCACGGTCAACCCCCAGGGCTGGTCCTTGGTGGCCCCCTCAATGCCGGACTGGGCACTGCCTGACTTGTCGCTGATCGGCCAGGCGAATATCTTCGGGGCTTTCCAGAATCTCGGTACCACCGCGGCACTCCTGCTGGCCTTCGTGATCCTGCTCTCGATCTTCTTCGATGCCATGGGCACCATGGTGGGTCTGGCCAACGAGGCCGGGTCCGTGGACAAGGACGGCAACATCCCCGACGTGGACAAGGTGCTCTTGGTTGACGCGCTCGGCGCTGTCGTCGGCGGCGGGGCTTCCGCATCTTCGAGCCAGATCTACGTGGAATCGGGGGCCGGGATCGGCGAGGGCGCACGCACGGGCCTGGCCTCGATCGTCACGGGCGTATTGTTCCTGGCAGCCATGTTCCTGACTCCGCTGATCCACTTGGTCCCGTTCGAGGCTGTTGCCCCGGCGCTGGTGGTTGTCGGCTTCATGATGATCTCCCACGTTTCCAAGATCGACTGGAACGACTGGGGAGTGGCCATCCCGGCATTCCTGACGTTCGTGCTGATGCCCTTCACCTATTCGATCGCCAACGGTATCGGTGCAGGCTTCGTCACTTTTGTCTTCCTTAGAACGATCCAGGGCCGCGCCCGCGAAATCCATCCCCTGATGTGGGTGGTGGCCGCGGCATTCGTGTTGTTCTTCGGTATCGGCGTGATCGAGCAGGCGGTCGGCATCTAACGGCGCAGGCTCCGCCGGCACCCAGTTGAAGGAGCGGATCCACGAAAAACGTCGCTTCCCCGGATCCGCTCCTGTGCCGTTTCGCCGATCGGTGAAACCAAGACGCCCCTGGCGCCCCGGCAGTGCCGCTGGTTCGCCCGGCCGCTGGCAAGGACCACGTCATCGCATCAAAAGTGTCAGGAAAATGCACTGGTAGGTGCCTTGGATCGCCTGCCCGGGGAATCCTGCTCATGGGCCGCACTGCCGGATCCTGGCTTGATTCCGGGCCTTCCCTGCGCTTTTGTGCCTTTTGCGGGCCGGTGGCGCCTAGGCGACTCCAAGCTTCCACAGCGAGGTTATTTCACTCGAGCGCTCGATATGGAACGGATCCGCGGCATCGAAGGCCCTCCCGTGCACCGGACGGGTGTCCTCGCGGCCAAGCACCACCAACCCGGCGCGTTCGATCCAGTCCAAGAGTTCCTCGCGGCTGCGCAGCCCCAGACGTTCGGCAAGGTCGGAGATGACCAGCCACCCCTGCCCGCCGACCTCCAGGTGCCCCGGCAGCCCGTTCAGGAAGGCTCGCAACATCGCCGATTTGGGGTCGTAGACGGCGTAGTCAAGCAACGTCTGCGGGGTGCCGGGCAGCCACGGGGGATTACACACGATGAGGCCGGCCAGGCCCTCGGGGAACATGTCGCACTCAACGGCGTGGGCGGTGCCGGCCAGCCCGAGCGATGCAAAGGTCTGGGTTGCGCACGCCACGGCCCGTGCCTGCGAGTCGGTGCCGACCACTTCCGCGATCCCGCGCTTGGCTAGGATGGCCGCCAGCACACCGGTGCCGGTGCCGATGTCAAAGGCCCGTGCCGAGGAGGGAAGCTGCGCTCCGGCCACCAAGTCGAGGTACTCCCCGCGCACCGGGGCAAAGGTCCCGTAGTGCGGATGGATCTTGGCGTCCAGGGCGCCGACATACAACCCGGAGGTCCGCCATTGCTGTGCGCCGATGGCACCGAGCAGTTCCCGCAGGGAGACCGCCGTGGGACCGGAAACCGGGCCAAACGCGTTGGTCCAGGCCTCGGATACATCGGGGGCCCGGCGCAGGGTGACCAGCGGCCCCTCCGCCATCGGGACCAAAAGCCTGGAGAGTACGCGGGCCCGGTGGGTACGGGCCTGGCGATACTTGTAGAAGCGTTCGGCAGTGGTGGCAGCGGCGGCCTTGCGCTTGGGTTTGGTGCCGGTGGGGATTCGACGGGCAATCGCCCCCAACAGTTGCCGGGCGTTATGGTAATCCCCGGTGAACAACATGGAGGTCCCGGCCGTGGCCAACCGGTAGGCCTCATCGGCGCCGAGGGTGTCATCCACGGAAACGACGTGCCGCGGCGCCGGCTCGGAGTTGGCAGAGGACCACATCGCCGTGTGTTCACGGCCCTGATCGATCCAGGAGATTGTTGCCGGGGTGCTCATCGCGATGCTTGCGCTCCTGCTCAACGAAGGGTGTGCGTAAAACCTGCACCGCGACGGGGGCGCCGCGCAACATCAAGCTTATAGCCGCGCGCAGCCGGTTGCCTGCGCGCCGCTTCCCTAGAGCGCGACCGTGTGCCGGGCGAAAGCCCGCACCGTGGCATCGTCCCAGTATTGAGCCGGCACTCCTCCGCCAAGCAACTCGCGAATGAAGGCGCCACCGGCGGGGATCGGTACGTTGGAACCGGCAATAATCACGTTTCCGTGACGCCTTCCCTTAAGCATTGTCGGGTCCGCAACAATGGCGACGTGCTTGAAGACGGCCCCGATGGTGGCGGCCTCCCTCCGGGCGTTTTCCAATGACGGGGTGTCTCCGCAATTGACCACATACAGGCCACCGATGTCCAGCACGCGTGCTGCCTGGGCCGTAAAGGCCAGTGTGCTCAGTTCGCGGGGGGTCTGGTCACCGGAAAAGACGTCGCGAATGACCAGGTCCCGGGTGGCCTCGGTGAGTGTGCCCAGCACGGCACCGGCCTCACCGACCCGAATCCGCAGCAACGGGGCCCGGGGAAGGTCGAACCAGCCCCGGACCAAGACCGCGAGTTTGCCGTCGAGCTCCACCACGAGCTGCCGGGCGTTGGGGTAGGTCACGGACATCCAGCGGGCCATCGAGCAAGCACCGCCTCCCAGATGCAGTGCGCGAAGCTTGTGTCCTGCGCTTTCGACCTCGGCGGGCACGAAGCGGGAACGAACCAGCGCGGCGATCCACCGCATGTACTCGAAATCCAGGTGCCCGGGATCGGCCAGGTCCACGTGCGAGGAGGGTACGTCGTTGATGCGAAGCAACCAGCCGGTGGGTGAGTACGGATCTCGCTCCAGCTCGGCGGTGCCCGTGTCGATCGGGTAGATGCCCTCGAGCGGTCCGTCCTGCGGCGCGGACAAGGCCTTGGCCGCGGCCGGCACGTGGTTTCTCGGGCCCTTGTTCTTTCCCTTAGCCACGATCGGTACCGCGGCGAACCATGCGGGCCTCCTTCAGCCCGGCCCATTCCCCCGCCAGTGCCTCGACGCGGCCATCGAGCACGAAACCGTGCTTCTTGTAGAAGCCCTGGGCCCGCGGGTTGTGTTCGAGCACCCACAGCACGGCATCACGGTGTCCAAGTACGGTGTCCATCAGCCGGGTGCCCAAACTGGTGCCGTAGTGCCCGGAAAGCACATAAAGCAGCTGAAGCTCGATTCCCACTCCGGTGTCCGCGTCATCCTCCGCTGCCGGCCCGCCGCCGGCGACGCCCACGATGTCCCCCGCGGCGTCAGTGGCGACCCATAGTTCAGCACCCTGGGCCAGGCCCCGGGTCCACCAGTCTGCCTGCTGCTCGAGGGAAGCGCGGGCATGGTCGAAGAACGAGGCCGGCCGTTGGCTGGCGTAGGTTTCTTCCCAGGACGCCAATTTCATTTCAAGCGCGGCGGGAATGTCTTCGGGGGTGGCAAGGCGGATGGTGCATGGCTCGGTATTCACAGGGGTAAGCCTATGCGTTCCCCCGGTCCAAGGGCGAAAAGCCGCCGGCTTGCGCTAGCGGACAACGGCCAATGCGAATCCGTCCCAGCCCTTGGAACCGACGGTCTGCAACGCGGTGGCATCCACCCGCGGGTTCGATCCGAGCACATCGATCCCGTCCCTCATACCATTGACCATGCGCCCGGATTCGGTCAATGGGTCCCCTGGTTCCAGCACCGCGCCTTCTCGCACCACGTTGTCCACCACGATCACGGTCCCGGGGCGGCCCAGGGTGATCGCCAATTCGACGTAGTGACCGGTGTTTTCCTTGTCAGCGTCGATGAAAACCATGTCAAAGGGTTCCTCTGCCTCGGCAAGCAGCGCATCTAGGGTATCCAGCGCGGCACCGATGCGGATATCAACACGGTCATCGATGGAGCTGGCCTTGAGGTTGTCCGCAGCCACCCTCGCATGAAGCGGCTCGTATTCACACGTAGTCACGTGTCCGTCCGGCCCGACCCCGCGTGCCAGCCATGTGGTGGAATAACCACCGAGGGTGCCAATCTCCAGCACACGCTTGGCACCCGATATCCGGGCCAGGAGCATCAGGAACTTGCCCTGCGTCTCACTGACCTCGATGTGCGGAAGCCCTGCGTCATGGGCGCGCTTTCTGGCTGCTTCCAGCTCCGACTCGGAGCCATGCAGGCTTTCCACCAGGTATTTGTCCACGTCGCTCGGGGACGGTGCTGATTCCGGGGTATCCATGTTCGCTACTCCTGTGAGTGGATCGCCTGTTCGAGCCGCTCGAGCTTTCCGGTCAACTCCCCGGTGTAGCCGGGACGGATGTCCGCCTTGAGCACCAGGGAAACACGTGATCCGTATGCACCGACCGCCTCGGTGGCGCGCTTGACGACATCCATGACCTCGTCCCACTCCCCTTCCAGTTCGGTGAACATGGAGGAGGTGGAATTGGGCAGGCCCGAGTCCCTGACAATCTTGACGGCGGCGGCCACGGCTTTGTGGACCGAACCGTCTGCGTTGTCGGTGCTGGGGGCAACTGAAAAGGAAACGATCATGGTTCCACTTTGCCACCGCTCTCCCGACATGTCACTTGCCATCATCGCCAATGCGTCTTAAATGGGCGCGCCCCGTGACGCTTTGTCCTTCCCCCGCAGTGTGCGTCAACGAGCGCTCTAGCCCCATCCCAGGTAACGCACCAGGGCTGCAGCCCCCGCGCCGGCGATAACGACCACGAGGAACGGTGCACGCAAGAGCAACGCGATGAGTGCGGCGGCCAGAGCGGCAAGCCGTGCATCGAAAGACACCGCGGTTCCGCTGGCCACCGCGTTGACGGTGGTCAACGAGGCCAACAGCCCAATAGTCAGTGCTCCTGCCGCACGGGTCACCTTCTCGTTCTCAAGGATTCTTTCCGGAACCAGGTATCCCAGGATCTTGATGCCGTACGCCGCTGCGCACCCCGCAAGGATCCACCACCACATGGCCGTCATTCGCCACCCTCCCGGCTGGTCGGCGGTTCGACATCGGGTTCAAGCCCTTCGGAGCCCGGCCCACGGCCAAGATAGCCCCAGACTCCGGCAACAAGCGCTGCCACCAGTATCGGGACGCCTGGTGGCACCAACGGAATGGCCAGCACCGTGGCCAACGCGCATGCGCTCGCCATGGCAACAGGTTCCGCCGATTTCAGGCGCGGCCACAACAGTCCAAGGAACGCCGCGACCGCAGCCCCGTCAAGCCCCCAGGCCTTGGGGTCCCCCAACGCGTCGCCAATCAGCGCACCCACCACGGTAAAGATATTCCATAAGACGTATACGCCGATCCCGGCAACCCAGAAACCGCGCTTTTGCTCCTTCGGATCACTCTGTCCCGCAGCGGTCGCGGTGGACTCGTCGATGGTCACTTGCGCTGCCACCAGCTTCTTCAGGCCGCGTGGCCTGAGCATCGCCTTGATCTGCATGCCGTAGACGGCGTTCCTCACACCCAATAGCGTGGCTGCACCGAAAGCCGCCCCCGGACCTCCGCCTCCGGCAATCACGCCGATGAACGCGAATTGGGAGCCTCCGGTGAACATCAACAGGCTCAAGGCCATGACCTGCCAGATATCCAGCCCCGCGGCGACGCCAAGGGCGCCATAGGATATTGCGTAGAGACCGGTCGCAACCGCAATGGACAAGCCGATCTTGGTTGCTGGAGTCATGGGGCGTGGCACGGCATCAAGCTTAGCCATCGGCGCCAACCACACACGCTTCGTGACCTAACGGCGCAAAATCATCGCATCGGGCCTTCAGGCAACCAGCGGTGCAGCCCTGGCGCCGCGACACCGCCCTAGTCGAGATGGAGATGTTCCTTGATGGTTGCCGGGACGTTGCTGGTGAGCTGGGTGACCCCGCGACCCACAAGATAGCTGGCATCCTTTGGATCATCCACGGTCCATACGCGGAAGGTCGCCCCACGGGCCAACCATTTCTCGGTCAACTGCGGGTATTTGCGCATATATGCCACCCCGGGGCCGGCCAATTGCGGGGAACCGGAACTCAGCAGGTCGACTCCCTCGGTCATGGCCTGCGCCAATACCGCCGCCACCCCGGCCCGGTCACTCTCCCCGGCCCGGACCAGTTCGTCGATCCATTCCTCGTCTACCTCGGTGACCAGCTGGCAAATATGCTCCGGGGAAACCCGTTCCATCAAGAAGCGCACCGATCCGGGGTCAAAGCTCATGAACGAAACATAGACGTTTTCCAACATCGAAGTTTCCGCGTCCCAACCCAGGCCCTCCAGGACCCGGAACATCGCTTCTTCCAGACCTCGCCCATAAGGGCTGGGGTGCTTGACCTCAACGGCGAGGCCCACTTCCCTGCCCGAATCTCGCAAGATGCCGACTAGTTCGCCCAGAGTCAGCAGTTGTTCATGGATGCTTCCATAGGACGCCGGGATATCGGGGTTCCGCCAGGACGAAAAATCAAGGGACTTCAGCTCGGCGAGGGTCTTTTCCCCGACCCGCCCGCTGGAATTCGAGGTGCGGTCCACTGTCGGATCGTGGTGGCAGACCACGAAACCGTCGGAGCTCAGATGGATATCGCATTCAATGCCGTCGGCTCCGTCCGCCAGCGCCTGCAGATAGGCGGCACGGGTGTTTTCCGCATAGGACTTCGATGAACCGCGGTGGGCATAGACGAGGGTTCGCATGATATTTACGCTACCTCCACCGGCGCAGTCTTGCTTGGGGCGCCGCGCCTGCCATTTGGTGAACTATCGTTGGAATCTGTTCCAGTCCGCACGCCCATGCCCAGGGAGCCACCGCCATGACCTCAACCGGATTCGGCCTTGCCGCCGAGCATGATGCAGCCAAGGCGGTCGCGCTACGCAGGATGAAGCGTCTGGCAACCGGGCTGTTGGTGATTATGGCGGTGATCTTCACCGTTGCCTTTGCGTTGCAGCAAAACCATCCCTGGCTGGAATACGTCAGGGCAGCCGCCGAGGGCGGGATGGTTGGGGCCCTGGCCGATTGGTTCGCCGTTACCGCCTTGTTCAAGCACCCCATGGGGCTGAAGATCCCGCACACCGCGATCATTCCGCGAAAAAAGGACCAGATCGGCGAGAGCCTCGGAGAATTTGTCCAGGAGAATTTCCTCTCGCGGGACGCCATCGACACCAAGCTCGGCCAGTTCAACGTCTCACGCAACGTCGGTCTCTGGCTGGTCAAGGAGGAATCAGCCACACGGGTTGCCCAAGAGGTTTCCACCGTGGCCGGGGCCGCCCTGGAGGTGCTGAATGACAAGGACGTCCTCGCCCTGCTCGAAACCCTCGCCAAAAAGCATATGTTGGCCCCGGAATGGTCAACGACCTTGGGCCGGATCATGCACCGTGTGGTTGCTGACGGACACCACAAGCCGGCCGTGGACCTGTTGGCCGAACGTGTCGAGCAATGGGCGGCGGGAAACAAGGACATGATCGTGTCCCTGGTTGCCCAGCGCTCCCCCTCATGGGTCCCGGCAATGGTTGATACGCTGCTGGGTGAAAAGCTTCACCGCGAACTGCTTAAATTTGTTCGTGCCGTGCGCTTGGACCCTCGGCACTCGATGCGGATGAGCATCGATGCCTGGCTGGAGAAGTTTGCCGCTGATATGCAGGTGGACCCGGAAATGATTGGCAAGGTCGAGGCTTTGAAGCACTCGTTGCTTGGCGATGCGCAATTGCGTGACCTGGCAGCCAGCAGCTGGTCCTCGATCAAGGCAGCACTGATCGATTCCATGCAGGACCCCTCTTCGGAGCTGCGCAAGTCGCTCATCGCGGCGATCAGGGATCTTGGGGGGAGGCTGCGCGACGATGAGCTGCTCGCGGCGAAGATCAACGGCTGGGTGTCCAATGCCGTCGGCTACGTGGTTGATAACTACAGCGGCCAGATCACCTCGTTGATCACCGAAACGGTGGCCCGCTGGGACGGGAAGGAAACCAGCGAAAAAATCGAACTGCAGGTCGGACGAGACCTGCAGTTCATCAGGATCAATGGAACGGTCGTGGGTTCGTTGGCCGGACTGGCGATCTTCACGGTCGCCAATGCCGTGCTTCGCTAGCGTTCCACCGCTGGGGCGCCCGCTTCACGGCGTCGGCGTTCGGCTTCGATCCCGGCTTCGACCTCGGCCATCGCGCCAACGCGCTCACCCTCACTGATGAGCTGGCCGGGAATGGTTGTGGGCAAGGTGCCAAAGGCAAGCGATGCCGCCTGAATGACCTTCTTGCCCAGAAAGCGGTTGCCGAAGCCGCCCACCGCCGCCCCGATGCCAAAGGGAACCATGCGCCCAAGCATCGAAGCCCCCTGGGTGGCAAGCATCTTTCGCAGGAATGTCCGTTGCATGGTTGATTGGAACGTCGTCCACAGGTTGGGAGATTTGTTCTTCCCGCCCTTCCCGAAAACCGCGGCCCAGCCCTTCACCGGCCCCGCGCCGCGTCCGGCAGCCTGATGCGTCAGTGCGGCGATCATCGAGCTTCCCTCATCACCCATCAAGATCGCCATGACAAGGACGCGCGCCTTGTTTGGGTCTTCGGTGGTGATGCCATGGAGCTCGGCCAACGACTGGGCGTAGAGCGCGCTGGCTTCGAGGAAGGCAACGGTTGCCGTGGCCGAGAAGCCCAAGGCGGCGACCGTGCCCACGCCGGGTATGACTGCGGTGGCGCCGACCGCGGCACCGGATCCGGTGATCGCCAGGAGGTAGTCGCGCTCGACAAGCTTGGCGAGCTGTTCGGCGCTATGCGACGGATGCCTGCGGCGCATGCGTTTCAGGTAGGCCAAGACCAGTGGTCGCTGCACGCCCACGGCCTTCATGATTGCGCCCTGCACTCCGGGGGCGGGCTTGCCATCCGGACCGATGACACTCGAGGTTATGGGGTTCGTATTCATCTTGTTTCCACTCTAATGGGCCTGCCAAGTCCGGGGAAAGGTAGTTTTTCGCTGGGCGTACTTGAACTCGCGAGAGCTTGTCCCTTCCGGGCCTCGCGATGCCTCCGAAGAAACCAGAAACTCACAAGGCAATACGCCTGCTTCGGGCTATGCTGAACGCACTTCGACCCACAGGCGTTATGTGGGCCATCAGCAAAGGGAATATTGCCTTGAATTTCATGGAAACCATTTGGTCTTTGGTTGTTGTTTTTCTGTACCTTTCGTACCTCGTCGTCTTGTTCCAGATCGTCGGTGACCTTTTCCGTGATTCCCGCCTCAACGGGTGGCTGAAGGCCTTGTGGATCTTGCTGCTCATCATCCTGCCAGTGCTCACGGCACTGGTGTACCTGGTGGTTCGAGGCCGCGGCATGGCATTGCGCCAGCAAATACGTACCGAGGCCGCAGTGAGCAGCACCGAGGACTACCTCCGTACGTTGGCCAGCGCACCGGAACCAGCAAAACAGATCGCCGATGCCAAGGCCCTGCTGGATTCAGGAACGATTACATCCGAGGAATTCGCTGTGCTCAAGGCCAAGGCACTGGCCTAGTATTTCCCGGGGCCGGCTGCGGCCAAGCGCGGGGTCTCCGCCGACCTCACCGCGGCCCGCACGGCGATGAAGAGGACGATCACACCAGCCGCCAAAGCTGTATGTCCCAGACCGGCAATCCCGGCAAATGCGGCGGAACCCGCATCGTTGCCCAGCACCACGAGCGTCCCCTTGAGGAGCATCATGCCACCGGTCACGCCGACGCCGAGCGTCCAGAGCCAGTAGAACCAGGTGAATGCGCGCGGTGCGGCGTGAGAGAGCGCGAAGGCCTTCTCCAAGGCCAGGACCACCAGCAGGAAAATGAAACCGAGCACCAGCAGGTGGGTGTGCACCAGCGGAAGTTGCGAGGCCGATCGGTCAGTGAACTCGTGGGCTTTCGTCAGTTCCCGGTAGTAGAGACCCGAGAGCACCCCGGCGGCTCCAAAGGTAAAGGCGGTGTACAACAAGCGCATCATGGTGGTGTTCTTCCTTCCTGCGGCACCGGGTGACCGGTGGTGGCGTTCGCGCGGCCCGGGACGCGGCCGCATCCCACCTTCAACCTTGCCCGGGCCCTGTTCGGGACGGATCAACCTTCCGGTTGACTGTGTCCCGAAAACACGGACGTTAGGCGCCAGCCGTGGCAGGGAGGTAATGGGAGAGGAAGCCGCGTACGTCCCGGTACTCATCGACACCGAAACCATGACCCATCTCCGGGTAGGTACGTGAGGTCAGCGCCGTGTTTTCCGTCAACCACCCGCGGGTGTAGGTGACCGCGTCGGGATTGATCACCACGTCGTGGCGGTCCCTTCCCCAAAAGAACGGGATGGCGGCTCCGGGCGCAGGCGCCGTGTCGGTGAGGGCAAGCAGCTCATTGGAAAGCACGAAGCCGCTGAGCCCGACGATCAGCTTGTATCTCCCGGGCCGCAACCGGTGCAGGGTGGTGGCCATCGCCATTCCCTGCGAATGGCCCAGCAAGCTGATGGAGCGGTACCCGTGCGCGTATCGGTCCTGCCAGTCAAAGACCTGCTGCGCGGCGGAGAGAACCTGGGCGAAGTCGTTGGCCAGAAAATAGTCCAGCAGGAACCAGCCCCTGCCCCCTCCCACATCCATGGGTCCGCACAACGCCACACCCGTGGCATGCGGCGGGAGCTGCGTGAACCAGTCCCTCATGCGCTCGGGGTTGGAACCGTAGCCGTGGAGCACGATGACCAGATCGGTGCCGGCGCGCGTCTCCTGCGGCCGGGAATAGATTCCCTCGTCCATGGGTCCACCG
>JAUNVO010000391.1 GCA_030540695.1 Micrococcaceae bacterium
CCGCGGCCAAACTGGCCCAGCTCATTGGTTGCCGCACCGTCTCCCGGGCCGAGCGCGGGACGGAAGCCCGGGCGGAATTCACTCGCCACGCCCACCTGTTGCGTGAGCTCTATCCGCATATCGCCGACACCGTCGAACAGCACACGGTGGGGATCACCGGGCAGCTGTGGCATTGGCGCGGAGCGGCCGCAACCAAACCGGTGGTGTTGATGGCCCATCAAGATGTGGTCCCGGTCGAGGGCGAAGGGGACTGGGAACATCCGCCCTTTGCCGGAGTCATTGCCGATGGAAGGATCCATGGCCGCGGGACCCTTGATGACAAGGGGGACCTGGCCTGCATCCTGCAAGCCGCCGACGAGTTGGCGGCGGAGGGCTTCATCCCCGGCCAGGACGTGTACTTTTTCTTCGGGGACTGTGAGGAGACCTCCGGGCCCACTGCCAAGGCGGCCGTTGACTTCCTCAATGCCGCCGGGGTGCGACCCTGGATGGTCCTGGATGAGGGCGGCGCCGTCGCCCACCAGGCGTTCCCCGGGGTGAGCGCGCCGGTGGGGGTGATCGGGGTGAGCGAAAAAGGGGTCATGGACCTGCGCCTGGAAGCCGAGGACGCCGGCGGGCACGCCTCGGCTCCACCACGGTTCGGGGCGGTTCAGCGTATTGCCCGGGCCATCACCCGATTGCAGCGCCGGCCGTTCCCGGCCTCGGTGCACCCCATTACCGTGCTGACCTTTGAACGCCTGGGTTCCACGGCACCTGGAATCATCGGGGTGGGCCTTCGGCTGCTGGCACGCCCCGGCACGGTTGCAGGAAAGCTGCTCGCCCAAGCAGGTGCGGAACCTGCCGCGATGGTCAGGACCACGGTGGCGGCGACGGAGCTTGAGGGAAGCGTAGGAACCAACGTGCTGGCCCGCCGTGCCGCGGTGACGTTGAACATCCGTATCGCGGTCACGGAGTCTGTGGCCTCCACGCTTTCCGGGGTGCAACGGCGCATCAGGGACCCCAAGATCACCCACACGGTGCTGTCGTCCAGCGAACCCTCACCGATCTCTCCCGTGGACTGTGAGCAATTTGCCATGCTGGAATCGGCCATGTCCGTTTCGCATCCCGAGGCTCTCGCCGTTCCGTATTTGATGATGGCCGCCACCGATGCGCGGAGGTTCACCGGGATCAGCGATCATGTCTATCGCTTTGCCCCGTTGGGCATGGACAAGGCCCAACGCGGCTCAATCCACGGCACCAATGAGTGGGTGGCCGTGGAAGAACTCGGCAAGGCGGTGCGCTTCTACACGGCCTTGCTCCGCGCGCTATAGCTCCACGTAACCATCGGCAACACCAATGGTGCTTGGGCTAACGGGCGAGCCGGTAGATGTGCTCGAGGATGTCCCTGCCTGGGCCTTGGGCGTAGGAGGTTTCCGAGCGGATCCACTGGAACCCGTTTCGCTGCAGCACGGCGGCGGAACCGTGGTTGTGTGCGGCGACGCGGGCAAACAGCGGCCGGACCGCCTCAATGAGCAAGAAGGAAGCCAGCGCAGCGGTGGCAATGCCGTTGCCCCAGTGCGCCGGGTCGATCCAATAGGTGATCTCTCGGTCGCCCTCGATGGTGAAGCTGCCAATGGACCCGACCAAGCCGGCCCCGTCATCGATCGCGAGCAGCGTCACCGAACCATCCTTTCGGATGCGCCGGTAGTGGGCATCGAATGCGGCGCGGTCCGAGGGATCGGAGCGAGTGAACGCGGCCAGTGCGACGGCTTGCCGATCGCGTTCCCATGCGAACAGCGAATCGAGATCTGCGTCTTCGAGGTTGCGCAGGATGAT
>JAUNVO010000392.1 GCA_030540695.1 Micrococcaceae bacterium
GCGAACGCATTGGGAACCGAACTTCTCTGGAACCGTGTCCGGCTTTGGTCATACTTATGGTGCGATTTCGGACCGATTCGCGCGCGGTCGGTCAGCCGGGTCTTCTGCGTTGCGGGGAGAAGATTAGTCCTGGCGCAGTCGATCATCGCTGCACGGCGGTTGCGAAATATTTCCGTGGTGCTTCGACGGGGCCGAACGAATACTGCATCCCGCACACTGACGAACCGGTAGGAATCTTCACTCCGGCCGTCGTCACGGGCGATGGCATCTTGCGGATACCTCGCGTGCTCCCGGTCGAAGTCCCTTGCTCGTCCACGCCTGTTCCCTGGCCTACACATGGTCGCAGAGCACGCTTGAGAATGGCGTTGCCAAGGGACCTGGATGCTCGTTGGGACCAAGACCGTGCTCGGTGCTCCAGTGTGCAAAGTCCAGACCCGCGGCCGCTTGCATCACTTCCAACGGACTGATCCTCTGGAGACATGGACAGGACCTTCTTGATGAAACAGATTCCCCTCCCCAGGGGAAACTACTCCGAAAATGCAACGGAATTCGACGGGCAGAGAAGTGTAGATCGCTACTGGGTAGGTCCTTCTGCGCGAGCGGTAGCCGAAACCTTCTTTGGCATGGGTTTGTACTACGGCCGGTAGAATCGATTCATGAACTCTCGCAACACCTGGCCCTCATACTTCGCCATCGACGTTGTCCTCGTCCTGATCTTTGCCCTGAGCGGTCGCAGTTCCCACGAAGAATCGCTAACCCTGATGGGCGTGCTCCAAACCGCTGCCCCGTTCCTGATTGCTTTGGCCGTCTTGACGATGCTCTCCCGCCCGTGGGTCACGCATTCACGGATCTGGCCAACGGGACTATTGATCTGGTTTGGAACAGTGGCCTTTGGCCTGGCGTTGCGTGTGCTTTTTGGTGCCACTGCTGCGGTGCCATTCATCATCGTGGCAACGACCGTGCTGGGGGTCTTTCTAATGGGACGCCGAATCGCCACCACGCTTGCCTCACGTCATGGACGACGGCACGCGGCCCACTAGACTGTCAGCAACGCAAATCCCGGGAACCACAACCCGAAACCACCTGGAGGTATCAACGTGGTCACTGCATTCGTCATGATCCAAACTGCTTCGGACAGCATTCCCGAGTGCGCGGAAAAGATTTCGGACATCGAAGGTATTTCAGAGGTCTATTCAGTCGCCGGTGACTGGGACCTGATAGCGATCGCACGGGTCCGCCATCACGAGGACCTTGCCGAGGTCATCGCCAACAAATTGTCCAAGGTTCCTGGAATCACCGGCACCCAAACACATATTGCGTTCCGGGCATATTCAAGCCACGACCTGGACGCCGCATTTTCCCTCGGACTCGAATAGCCAAGTGATCCCCGACGCATATTGAGGTGGATGGCTGGCATGCTCCGCGCCCTCAGGGGCTGGGTGCCCGCCATCCATTTTCTATTTCCCCGCCCATCGAGCGGTTCCAGCCTATGATTTCGAGATGCGAGACCAGAAGTGGTTCGGGTGCTGACGGCACTGCCGTGGAAAGTTCCAGCACCACTCCCCCCGCGACCAACTCTCCATCGGCAATGCGGAGATGGTCGCAAGACCGAAAGGCAAGACCAGGAATACGCTGGCACTTCGGCCGCAAGCCATTCAACGGCGTTCAGCCGGCCCCAAAAACGCTTGGAGCGCATTAGGGCGTGGAGCGGTCGGCAGCCCGCAGGAGCGGCGCTGGGGGCCGTATGGACACTACTGGACGGCAGGCCCAACAGTTTGAGGTGAACCTCG
>JAUNVO010000081.1 GCA_030540695.1 Micrococcaceae bacterium
GCCCCTGGCCCTCGGTCCGTTGCACATCAGCGCCCTGACGTGGAACGGACCGAGGGCGCTTTGCTGTGAAGGTGCCCCTTTTTGGCGTGCCAGAGAACGACTCGGTGAGGTCTAAGCCACTTTTGACGCGTTCGTTACCGGTGTGCACCAGCCCTTGTATGAATTATCGCCGGGCTGCGGATCGCTTTATGCGAATCAGCACATAAAGACACGTCAAGATCTGTTTTAGAGAAGATCCAGGGGTAATCCCGCAGGGTTTTGCCCGGGGGGTCGGGCGGCCGGAATGGTGGCTTTTCCAGCTACTGCGTTAGTGGGAGCCGCATCGCAACGGGGCTAGTCTTGTTCGGTTAGTTTTCGTGTTTCGTTGCCGGCGAGGAATCCAGTGAGCCTTTTTCGTACCAAGCCCGTGGAGAGCTTCCTGGCGGACGCCGCGGAGCCGGGCCGGGCGCTCAAGCGGTCGTTGAACACCTGGGATCTGATGATCATGGGTGTGGCCGTCGCTGTCGGTGCCGGCATCTTCTCCGTGGGGGCTCGGGCCGCGGCCAACTTCTCCGGACCGGCCGTCACGCTCTCCTTCGTGATTGCCGCATTGACCTGCGCCATGGCAATCATGTGTTATGCGGAATTCGCCACGGCCATCCCCGTCGCGGGATCCGCATATGTGTTCAGTTACGCGACCATGGGCGAACTCGTTGCGTGGATCATTGGATGGAACCTGATCCTGGAGCTGTTCACCGCGGCGGCCGTGATTGCCAAATACTGGGGCATCTACCTCACCGAAGTCTTCCAGCTTGTGGGAGTACACCTTTCACCCACTATTGATTTAGGCATCGTCACCATGAGCTGGGGGCCCTTGTTGATCGTGGCACTGTTCACGATCCTGTTGGTCATGGGCACCAAGCTGTCCGCAACCATCGGAAACATCTTCACCGTCATCAAGATCGGTGTTGTGCTCTTCGTGATTGTGGCCGGTTTCTTCTATGTGAAGGCCGAGAACTATGCGCCCTTCATCCCCGACACCATTCCGGCTTCGGGGAACGACACCACCGAGGTGCTCAAACAGTCGCTCTTCTCCTTTGCCACCGGGGCCGCGCCGGCGCAGTACGGCATGATGGGTGTCTTTGCCGGTGCGGCACTGGTGTTCTTTGCCTTCGTGGGTTTTGACGTGGTGGCCACCAGTGCCGAGGAAGTCGAGAACCCGAACAAGACGTTGCCACGTGGGATTTTCGCCGGTCTCGCGTTGACCACCCTGCTCTATGTCGGGGTCTCGCTGGCCCTGACCGGAATGGTCTCCTACAAGGATTTGGCCAGTGTCGAAACCCCGAACCTGGCCACTGCGTTTTCGCTGGTGGGCAACGAGGGCGCGGCCTCGGTCATCGCGGTGGGATCCCTCATCGGGCTGACCACCGTGGTGATGGTGCTTTTGATGGGACTTTCGCGGGTGGTGTTGGCGATGAGCCGGGATGGATTGCTGCCGCACCAGCTCTCGGTGACCAGCACCAAGCGCGGCACCCCGGTGCGCATCCAGGTGCTGTGCGGCTCCCTGGTGGGGGTCGCTGCCGGCTTCACCCGGGTTGACGTGCTTGAAGAAATGATCAATATCGGCACCCTCTCCGCCTTCGTGGTGGTGAGCCTTGGGATCATCGTGCTGCGCCGCAAACGCCCTGACCTCAAACCCGCCTTCCGAGTGCCGTTCGGGCCGGTCATCCCGATCCTCTCGGCACTGCTGTGCACCTACCTGATGCTGAACCTTGCCGTGGAGACCTGGATCTTCTTCGGGGTCTGGCTGGTCATCGGGGTGGGGATCTACTTCGGGTACGGACGCAGCCACTCCCGCTTGAACCAGAAATTTGCTCCTCAGATGGCGGCGATCAAGAAACCGGGCGAGGCCGAGCTCCTGAACACCAAGTAGCCCGCCGGCGCCGGTGCCGGTCCGTGGTGTGGCAGCCGCAGCTACGTGTTCAGCGTTCCTTCATCTGGGCGTAGGCATCCAGTGCCGCGGCACGCGAGGCCTTCAAATCCACCAGGGGCTCCGCAGATGGCAGCGGGGCGAAGCGAGTGACGTAAGATCCGTGCGGGTCGAATTTTTTGGCCTGCAGTTCGGGGTTGAAGACCCTGAAGAACGGGGAGGCGTCCGCGCCGCATCCGGCGACCCATTGCCAATTGGCGGGATTGGATGCGGCGTCGGCATCCACCAATGTGTCCCAGAACCATTGCTCACCGATCCGCCAATGGATGCCGAGGTTCTTGATCAGGAAACTCGCGGTGACCATGCGCACCCGGTTATGCATCCAACCGGTTTCCCAGAGCTGCTTCATCCCGGCATCGACCATCCCGTAGCCGGTCCCACCGTGGCGCCAGGCGGCGAGGTGTTGGGCCAAGGTCTCTTCTGTGGCATCGCCGGATTCATCGGGCCAGGCCCAATCGAAAGCGTCGAATTCCGCGCGAAGGTTTTGGGTGGGAAGGAGCGGATGGTGGTAGAGCAGGTTCCAGCAGAAATCCCGCCACACCAGCTGGCGCATCATCGCACGGGTCCCTTCGGCCCGCTCGGGGTGGGCAGCGATGCTGGCGCTGAGTGATTCCCAGACCTGTATCGGGCTCAGGTGCCCCCATCTCAGGGCGGGGGACAGGCGTGATGTTCCATCGATATCGGGGCGGTTGCGGCTTGTCTCGTAGTCCCCGGCGATCTCTTCCAGCACGGTCTGGAGACGCTCGTGGGCCCCGCGCTCCCCTGGGGTCCACGCCTCGGTGAGACCCTGGGACCAGTCCGGCGTGGTCGGCAGCAGATTCCACTGTGCCAGCGTGTCACCGGCAGAGTGGTTATCCAGCGGCACGGGAGGGTGCTGTGGGGAAGGGATCCCCAGCTCCGGGCGCAGCTCAAGGCGTTGCACGGCGTTGTAGAAGGGGGTGAAGACCTTGAAGGCCCGCCCATCTTGGGTCTGTGGGACCCAGGGCTCGTGTAGCAGCGACCCGGAATGGCTGTGTGCCGTGGCGCCTGCCGTATGCACCAGTTCCTTGACCTGGATGTCCACCGCGCGTTCGGGACCGCCGTAGCGCCGGTTCCAGTGCACCTCCGAGGTGCCCCCCGCGGACAGGATCCCGTGCAGGATCTTGGCCGCCGGACCACGGTGTAACTGCAATGGCACACCGATGGCATCGAGGTCCTCGGTGAGTGCTTCAAGGCCGTGGTGCAACCACCAGCGGGCGGCGCCGCCCAGCGGCCGGATGCCCTCCGATTCCTCGTCCAGGATGAAAACCGCCCTCACGTTGCCGGCGGCCATGGCGGCGTGCAAGGCGGGGTTGTCAGCCAGGCGAAGATCGTCGCGGAACCACATCAAGGTGGTGGACTGGTGGTTCACTGTCGTGCCTTTCGGTGGACCGGTGGTGCGCTGTCCTAACGGACGAACGCGTACCAGATCAGGATCATGGTGATGAAGAACCCTGTGACGTAGTTAAGCCAGAGGAACCTGGCCCACCCGCCATGGGCACGCTCTGAACCGACGTCGTCGAGGTTCACGTAGGGCAGCACGTTGGCCACATAGGGCAGGGCCAGCAAACCGGCCAGCGGTCCGGGCCACTCGGTGGCAAGCAACAGCACCCCGGCTGCCAGGTAGGCAAGCGCGGCACCGCGCACCGTCCATTTGGCTCCCAGCACGGTCCCGATGGAACCCAAGGACGCCGCACGGTCCGGAACGATGTCCTGCACGGCGCCGAAGGCGTGGGAGGCCATGCCCCAGAGGAAGAAGGCCACCAGCAAGGCCAACAGCGGTGTGTTGAATTGCGCCCCGGCCAGGACCAGCCCGTAGACGGCCGGGGAAACAAAGTGGGTGCTCGAGGTCAGCGAATCAACGAAGGGGCGTTCCTTGAAGCGCAGTTTGGGCGCGCTGTAGGCCACGACCGCGAGCATCGAGACCAGCAGCACCAGGTTGGCCTCCCACGAACCGGCCATTCCCAGCACCACGAGGAACGGAACGGTGGCCACGAGGCAGGCCACGAGGATCCCGCGGTGCCGACTGCGTTCAACCAGGGCGCCCTCGGCCCCGCCCTTGCGGGGATTCAAGAGGTCCGATTCGTAGTCGAAGACATCGTTGATCCCATACATTGCCAGGTTGTAGGGGATGAGGAAGAAGATCGTTCCGAGCACCCAGAGCCAATCGATGCCACCGGTGGTCAGCAGGTAGGCGGCGGCAAAGGGGAAAGCGGTGTTGACCCAGGAGATCGGCCGGCTGGTCATGAAGAGCTCTCGGATCATTCTTGTTCCTCCAAGACCGGGGAACGTCCCCCGGAAAGCCACCACAGGGCGGGCACGAACAGCAGCGCGGCCAGCGGGTAGGTGAAGTCCTCGATCGGTGCCAGGCCCAGGTGTGCTCCCAGCAGCGTTTCGCTTTCGTAGTCAAAGAGTCCCGAATGGATCATCAGGTTATCGAACACCGCCGTCAGCCCGAGCAAGATGGCCGCGGCAACACCAAGGGCAGGGAGCACGGAGCGCAGCCGGATCTTGCGTACGCGTATCGAGAGCAGGAAAAGGGCCAACGAACCGAGCAGGAAGTAGAGGGAAAGGGTAGCGAAACTCACCGGGCATCGACCTTTCCGCCGGATGTGGCGCGGTTCGTGCGCCAGGCGAGGTACCCGTTGAGAAGGACCATGCTCTGGTAGCACAGGAAGAACAGGAAGAAGGCTTCTTCCAGGGGTAGCTGGTCCCCGAGCATGATGCCCGTCATCAGCGGTGAATCCCGGTGCAGGAATATGCCTTGGTCGATGGCAATGATGTCCCAGAGCAGGAATATGCCGGTCCCTCCCAGCAGGGCAACCGACGCAGCCAGCGGGGATGCGAAAATGACAAGCCGGAACCTTGCGTCGAGCAAAACCATGCAGGCAATGAGGGCGAGCAGTATGGACAGGTAGATCATGGCCGTCCCGCTTGCTCGTTGCCGTTCGAGATGGTTACTGCGTCCAGGTCGAACGGGCCAGGATCCTTGATGCCGTTGACCGCCTTGGCGATGATCTCGGCGCTGATCAAGCACATGGGGATGCCGATCCCCGGGCGCACTGAACTGCCGGCGTAGTAGAGCCCGGAGACCTTGGGATTCTTGTTGGCGGGACGGAAAAAGGCGCTTTGGGCCAGCGTATGGGCCAGGCCCAGGGCGCCGCCCTGCCAGGCATTGACGTTTTGCACGAAATCCCCGGGGCCATAGCTTTGGCGCACCACGACGCGGTCGGCCAGGTCCCCGACGCCGCTCCAGCGCGCAATCTGCTCCAACGCCGCATCGGCTACCGCCTCGATGGCCTTGCTGCCGGTGCCGTCACTTCCTCCCGTGCCCCATTGCGGCAGCGCGGGGGAGGGGACCAGCACAAAGAGGTTCTCGTGCCCCGCCGGTGCCACGGAGGGATCCGTGGCGCTGGGCATGCACACGTAGATGCTGGTTTCGCTGGCCAGGTCCTTCCCGCGGTGGATGCGCGAAAAGTTATCGTCCCAGTCCCGGGTGAAAAACAGGTTGTGGTGGTTGAGCTCCGGCAGCTTGCCGCGAACGCCCAGACACAGCAAAACGGCGCTGGGGCCCGGGTCCCGGCGTTTCCACGCCGATTCGGAGGAAGCACGCAGGGCAGGGGGAAGCAGTTGCGTTTCGACATGGTGCAAGTCGGCGGCTCCAACGACGATTCCTGCCTGCCGCCGATGGCTCTGCTGCTGCGCGTCGATCCAGCTGACCGCGCTGACGCGGGCCTCTCTGCCGGTGCCCAAGGTCTCGATGGCGTCCACCGTGGCACCGGTGAGGATCTCCACTCCGGCTTCCTCACATAGTGCGGCCATGGCATCAACCAGCGCCATGAACCCGCCCATCGGGTATTTGACGCCTTGGGTCAAATCCAGGTGGCTCATCAGGTGGTAGAGCGCCGGGGTGCGCTTGGGGCTGGAGCCCAGGAAGACCGCGGGATAGCCCAGGACCTGTCGCAACCGGGGGTCGGTGAAGCGCTTGGCCACGAATGAATCAAGTGAACCGGTGAGCAGTGGAGCCAATTGCGGCAGCAAACCCAGGGTTGTCGGATTCATGAAGGACTTCGCTGAGGAGAAGTCGTCGTAGAGGAAGTGTTCCAGGGCCAACTCATAGCTGGTTTTCGCCTTGGCGAGGTAGGCCTCCAAGGCTTCTCCGGCGCCGGGTTGGAGGGACTCGAAGGCAGCGGCGGCGCCGTCCCCGGTAGGCATGTCCAGCGGCTCGGCGTGGCCTTCGAACCAGGTCCGGTAGCCCACCTCCAGGTCGGCCAACTCAAGCTTTTGATCGGTGGATGTTCCCATGAGCCCGAACCAATGCTCGATGACTTCGGGCATCAGGTACCAGGAGGGACCGGTGTCGAAATTGAATCCGTCGCGGTGCAGGCGTCCGGCCCTGCCCCCGAGTTCATCCTGCTTTTCGAGCAACGTCACGCGGTGCCCCGACCTGGCCAACAGGCCAGCGGTGGCCAGTCCGGAGAATCCTCCGCCAATGACCACGATGTCTGCCGGGCACTGCACAGGGTGTTCTTGTCCGCTCATGCTGCGGCCTTTCGTCGGTATCCCCAACTGGAGCGCAAGGCGATCAGGGCCTTGCGCCGATTGGGTACGGATATCCGCCTGCGCAAGAGCTCGCTGGCGGGAGTGTTGTCCAGTTCATCGGCCAGGGCCTCGAAGAGCCCGTGGGCCGTACCCACAGCATGGGCGGCACGCGGGGCCAGATGGCGGATGCCGATGGCAGCGGCCTCCAGGTCGGCGCGGATCTCGGCGACCAATTGGTCCTTGTGCCGGTCGCTGAAGGCCTTGGGGTCCAGCCCGGGGAAATAGCTCCGGCCCAATTCGCTGGTGTCTTGGGCCAGGTCGCGAAGGAAATTGACCTTCTGGAAGGCAGCGCCCAAGTGGCGGGCGGCAGCATCAAGGTCGCAGTCATGCCCGCGGGGTGCATGGGGCATCCTGCGAAAGACCTCCAAGCACATCAATCCCACCACTTCAGCGGAACCGTAGATGTAATCCTCAAGCGTGGCGGCGTCGTGGGTGTCCACGGAAAGGTCGCTACGCATCGAGGCGAAGAAGGGCCGCGTGAGCGAGGTGTCGATTCCCTGGCTGCGTGCGGTGCAGGCAAAGGCATGGACGATGAGGTTGGTGCTGTATCCGGTGTCCAGGGCAGCCTCGGTCTCTTGCTCAAGGCGTTGCAGTGCCTGGGCAATGGCCTCGGGCCCGAGGCCGGCCTCGCTGGGGACCCCGTCGACGACTTCGTCCGCCAGTCGCACCAGAGCGTAGATGTTGGAGATGTGCAGGCGCGTGGCACGATCAAGCATTCGGCAGGCGAGGGAAAACGATGTTGAGTACCGGGTGATGACCACCCGCGAGCTGCGTTCGGCGGCAGCGGTGTAGCGCTCAAGTGCGGTGGGTTCCATGGTGCTAGGCTCCTCGGCGAAGGATCAGCGAGGCGAAGCCCTCGATGGACTCCGTGGCCCGCGGCGGCAACCGCATGCCCAAGGCCGCCTGGGTGGCGGCATTGCACAGTTCATCGGCGAGCTGCCGGGCCAGGGATTCGGCCCCGGTGTGCTCCAGGCTTTGGCGCACCGTATCGATGCCGACGCGTTGGGCACGGAAGAGCTGGAGGTTTTCGGAGAAGGCCGGTGTCGTGGAGGCCAACGCGGTGAGGATGGTGCTCTTGCCTTCGCGCAGATCCGATTCAATCGACTTGCCGGTGACACCGGGATCCCCGAAGGTCCCCAACACGTCGTCAATCAGTTGGTAGGCGACGCCGAGCTGGCTTCCGATGCCCCCGATCGCGGCGGCCTCTTCGAGGCTCGCGCCAGCGAGCAGTGCACCGGTTTCCAGAGGCACCTGGAACGAATATCCGGCTGTCTTGAGCTCTTCCATGCGCAGGACATCCTGGACCTTGGCCGGGGAATCGTTAAGGGAATAGAGCAGGTCCTCGAGCTCACCGGCTCCGGCATGGTGGATGCAACGCTGGAAGGAGTCGATGATGGCCTCGGCGGAGGCACACGACGAGGCAGCGGTGACGCTGATCCTGATCGCCGTGGCCAGCAACAAATCCCCGGCGATCACTGCCGCCGAATGCCCTGCATGCTCCGCATCGCGCAGGTTCTTGCCGACGGCCAGGGCTTCGTCCCGGTAAAGGGCGGACAGTGTGGGTTTCCCGCGCCGCACAAAGTCCCTGTCGATCATGTCGTCGTGCATCAACAGGGATCCGTGCAGCAGCTCGAAGGCACAGCCCAGCAGCACGGCATTGCGGGTGTCGGTGCCGCCAAAGGCCTCGAAGCCCAGCATCACCAGCTGTGGGCGGGTCAACTTGCCACCACCCAACGCGGAGCCGATACGTTCCCACATGATTCCGGTCGCCGGGGAGTACCCGGTTGCTGAGGCCTGCTGCCGACGAATGATTTCTTGGAGTTCGTGGCGCACGGCCACCGTGGTCTCTGGCGGCAGTGCTTCGGCTGGGGCTGCGTGGCTCTGTCTCGCGCTCCGGGTTGGCTGGCTCATGGTCGTGGGCTCCGGTTGGTGGTGTCTGGGGATTGCAGAAAATCGTCAATCCGGGAGTTCATTGCCTCAAGCGTGGCTTCAAGATAACGTACCACCGCAGCTTGCTCATGACGCCCGAATCCGCCAATGATGCGCTCCGCGTCGTTGAACAGGGGGCGAAGTGCCTCGAGGACTTGTTGCACGGCTGCCGGGCTCGCGGAAATCAGTTGGCTGCGCCGGTCGCTGGGGTGGGGTTTGCGTTCCACATGCCCGCGCTCGCTCATGCGGTCAATGACGGCCGTTGTCGCTGCCGTGGAAATCTGCAGCCGGGCCGCCAGCCCGCTGGGCGTCAGGTCATGGGCGCGGATCAAATGTTGCAGGGCCTGCAGGTCTGTTTCATTGGTGTTGAGGTAGCGGCACAAGGCGCGCTCCAGGGCATCGTTGACGACCAAGACCTCCGAAAGCAGCTTCGAGGCGGGATGAACTGCTGAAACATCCTTCGGGGTAGGACCCATCGCTTTAGCTCCATAGATTGATTACTAGCTTGTCTAGCTACATCATGGTTTAACACGATAGTGTTTGTCGAGTGGGGGAGCAATTTCCTCCGCGAAACACTTCAGAAACCCGGAAGGAACCCCCTGATGAACACCGATGTCAAAGTCGGCCCAACCGTACCGGTCCTGACCACGGCAGCAGTGATCGCGGCCATCGTCGGCGCCTTCTACGGCAGCGGAGCCGCCGGCGGCACTCCCGTCCAGGATGCGGCCCAAGGGCGGTTGGGTGCCGATGGCACACTCTTGGCACCGGGGACCGGAGCCTTTTCGATCTGGAGCCTGGTCTACGCGGGCTTGGCGGTCTACGCGATCTGGCAGCTCACTCACACGGCCAGGCGCTCAACGACCCAGCGCAGCCTGCGCCCGCTGGCAGCGGCTTCGGCGATCCTCAACGCCCTGTGGCTCGGCGTGGTGCAACTGAACTGGCTCGGGCTCAGTGTGGTGGTCATGATGGTCCTGTTGCTGGTGCTGATCCGCATGTTCATGCTCATGGCCAAACGACCCATGGCTTCAGCTGCGGAACGCTGGATCATGTGGCTCACCTTTGGCCCGTACCTGGGATGGGTCAGCGTCGCCGCGGTGGCAAACATCGCCGCATGGCTGGCATCGCTGGGCCTGGGCCGTGATGCATCATGGATCGAAGGAGCCGCGATTGGCCTGTGTGTGGTCGCCGCACTGATCGGAGCGGCCACCGTGGTGTATTCCCGGGGCCACGTCTCGGTTGCCGCCGCCATGGTCTGGGGGATCGCCTGGATCGGGGTGGGGCGCAGCGACGGAGGGTTGACCTCCAGTGCCGTCGCGATCGGCGCGTTTGTCTCCGCGGGGCTCCTGCTTGTCTTTGCCGCAGCGGCCGCATGGCGGCTGCGATCCGCTCAACCCACCACTAACAGAACGGCGGTTCACCCATGAGCGTCATAGCAGTCACCGGCGCCACCGGATACATCGGAGGCAGATTGGTCCCGGTCTTGTTGGCCCAAGGGCACAAGATCCGGGTGATGACCCGGCGGGCCAGCGCCTTGCGCGATGTTCCCTGGAGATCTGAAGTCGAGGTCATAGAAGGGGACCTGACGGACCACCGGGCAGCACGCGAGCTATGTGAAGGCGTCGATGTCCTTTACTACCTCGTTCACTCCATGGGAGGGCGATCGGATTTCGTCCCGGTGGAGGAGAGATGCGCCAACACCATCGTGACAGCCGCCAAGGACGCCGGAGTCAAGCGGTTCGTCTATCTTTCGGGCCTGCATCCGGAAGGCGAACTCAGCCGCCATTTGAGCTCACGGGTCAAGGTCGGCGAGATCCTGGCCAGCAGCGGGATCCCCACCATCACGCTCCAGGCAGGGCTCATCATCGGTTCGGGCTCTGCGAGCTTCGAGATGGTCCGCCACCTCACCGACGTGCTGCCGGTGATGCCGGCGCCCCGCTGGGTGCTGAACAAGGTCCAGCCCATCGCCGTGCGCGATGCCCTGCACTACCTGAGCCACGCCGCTGACCTGCCTGTCGATATCTCCGGTGCCTACGACATCGGTGGCCCCGATGCCTACACCTACGCGGATATCATGCGGATCTACGCCGATGCCGCCGGATTGCGCCGGCCGACCATCTTGGCCTTGCCGGTGCTCACCCCGTGGCTGTCGGCCCAGTGGGTGAACTTGGTGACACCGATTCCCCGTTCGCTGGCGATCCCGCTGGTGGGGTCGCTGCAGCACGACTGCGTGGTCCGCAATGCGGATATCGATGACATCATCGCGCCTCCGGAAGAGGGGTTGATCGATTACCGCCGGTCCGTGGAACTTGCCCTGGCCAAAATGGAGAAGGACGAGGTGCTTACTACCTGGGCCACCGCCCAGGCGCTGGCACTGCCTGCGGAGTCCCTGCCCTCGGACCCGGAATGGGCCGGACGGCGGGTCTATACCGATGACCGCGGACGCGACAGCACGGCATCTCCCGCCTCGCTGTTCACCGTGATCCAGGGAATCGGAGGCAATACGGGCTATTACTCCTTGCCCGGCATGTGGGCGTTGCGCGGACTGATGGACAAGATGGTCGGCGGCGTGGGCCTGCGCCGGGGACGGCGCAGCCCCACCACCCTGGCCCTGGGCGATCCGTTGGACTGGTGGCGGGTGGAAGCCCTGGTGCCCGATGAATTGCTGAGGTTGCGCGCGGAAATGCGGGTGCCGGGAAGGGCCTGGCTTGAACTCTCCGTAGAGCCGCTGGACGCTGGCGGCAGCCACTACCGCCAGCGGGCCGTGTTCTTCCCCCGGGGCCTGGCCGGTCGCCTGTACTGGTTCTCCATCCTGCCGTTCCACGGCATCATCTTCTCCTCCATGGCCAAGCGGATCACCAGTGCAGCGGAGGACCTGGAGGAGGAAAAGGCCAAAGGCTGAACAGCTTCCCCGCCCGCTGCCCGGTGGTAGGGCTGGATCATTGATTCCGGCCAGCGGGTGAGCTTGCCCCGCGCTCCACGCATCGGAGCGCGGGGCAAGGCCAGGACCCGAGGGGGTCCGTGAGCGTCCAACACCGCCAGCGATGCGGAACCCATCGCATAGAGATCAAGGAACGAGAATGAAAGTACTGGTTATCGGGGCGGGGTTGGCCGGCTTGCGCGCGGCCTCACTGGCCGTCTTGCAAGGCCACGAAGTCACCGTCTTGGAGTCATCCGACCGCGTCGGGGGACGCGTCAGCACCCAAGTGGTTGACGGGTTTCTCTGTGATCGCGGTTTTCAGCTCTTGAATCCGGGCTATCCCGAGGCCAAGCGCGCACTGGACCTAGGGGCCTTGGACCTGCACGCATCGGGACGCGGCGTCGCGCTCCGCACCGGAGAGGGCGTTGTTGTCCTTGCCGATCCCTTCCGCCATCCTTCCCGGATCCGGGGGTTGTTCGGTGGAACCCTCGCCGTGGCCGATCTGCGCGCCGTGTTCCGTTGGAACCGCCTCTCGCGCGACGGATCACGTTCCTTGCGCCAAAGCATCAAAGACGCAGGATTTTCTGAGCCCGTTCGCAAGGTCATGGAGCGCTTCTTTGCCGGGGTCGTGGGGGACGCTGATCTGGAAGTCGCCGCCGACTTCGCCCGCAAGCTTGCCGGATATTTCGCCAAGGCGATCCCGTCCCTGCCAGCCCAGGGTATGGGCGCGATGGCCCTGCAACTCGCCGAGCCCATCATGGATCGCATCCGGTTCTCCACGGCCGCAGAGACACTGAGCGCCAAGGATGGCCGTATCACGGTGCGCTGCACCTCCGGGGAACGGCTGGTGGCGGATCGGGTGGTGGTGGCCGCTGGCCCGCGTGCCAGTGCCAGACTCACCGGTCAGCCGGAACCGGCCATGAACCCGATCACGACGTGGTGGTTCGCAGCGGCCCAGCGCCCTGTCGATTCAACCTTCCTGTACCTGGATATGCGCGATGGAGCCAAGCTCACCCATACCTCGGTCATCTCCAATATCAGCCCGTCGTACGCACCGGCAGGCCGCCATCTGGTGCAAGCCACCATCGTGGGCGCCCACGGTTTGGACGACGCGGAGGCACTGGCCCAAGCCGCGGACATCCTGGGGG
>JAUNVO010000082.1 GCA_030540695.1 Micrococcaceae bacterium
GAGCTCGATCTTCATCTCCGCGGTCTTTTCCACCTTGTCGCCCTTGAAGTCGGCGACGGCCTCGCCCACCAGGCGCAGGTAGAGGTCGAACCCGACCCCGGCGATGTGTCCGGACTGCTCTCCGCCGAGCAGGTTGCCGGCCCCGCGGATTTCCAGGTCCTTCATCGCCAGCTGGTACCCGGAACCCAACTCGTTGTGCGCAGCCACGGCCTTGAGCCGTTCCAGTGCGACCTCACCGAGCGGCTTTTCCGCGTTCCACAGGAAGTAGGCGTAGGCGCGCTCGCGTCCGCGGCCCACCCGTCCACGCAGCTGGTGCAGCTGGGAGAGCCCGTAGTTGTTCGCACGGTCCACGATCAACGTGTTGGCGTTGGAGATGTCCAGGCCGGTTTCGATGATGGTGGTGGAGACCAGCACATCGAACTTCTTCTCCCAGAAGTCCTGGATGATCTTCTCCAGGCGGGATTCGCTCATCTTGCCGTGGGCGACCTCGACGCGCGCCTCGGGGACCAGTTCACGCAGCTCGGCGGCGATCTTGTCGATCGAGGAAACCCTGTTGTGCACGAAGAAGACCTGCCCGTCGCGCATCAGTTCGCGACGGATGGCGGCGGAGATCTGCTGGTCGGTGCGCGGACCGACGTAGGTGAGCACCGGGTGGCGCTCCTCCGGAGGGGTGGCCAGCGTCGAGGTCTCGCGGATTCCCGTCAGCGACATCTCCAGGGTGCGTGGGATCGGGGTGGCCGACATGGACAGGACATCGACGTTGGTGCGCAGCTTCTTGAGCTGTTCCTTGTGCTCGACGCCAAAGCGCTGTTCCTCATCGACGATCACCAGACCAAGGTCCTTGAACGACACGGTGTCCGAGAACAGCCGGTGTGTGCCGATGACCACGTCCACGGTGCCGTTCTTCAGCCCCTCGATGATCTCCTTGGATTCCTTGGCGCTTTGGAAACGCGAGAGCGTGCGCACGCGCACCGGGAAGCCGGCATAGCGCTCGGTGAACGTCTGTTGGTGCTGGGAGGCCAGCAGCGTGGTGGGAACCAGCACCGCGACCTGCTTGGAGTCCTGCACCGCCTTGAACGCCGCGCGCACCGCGACCTCGGTCTTGCCGAAGCCCACGTCCCCGGAGATGAGCCGGTCCATCGGGATCTCACGCTCCATGTCCGCCTTGACCTCGTTGATGCTCGTCAGCTGGTCGGGGGTCTCCACATAGGCGAAAGCTTCCTCGAGCTCTGCCTGCCAGGGGGTGTCCGCGGCAAAGGCGTGCCCGCGGCTGGCCATCCGCGCGGAGTACAACCTGATCAGGTCCCCGGCAATCTCCTTGACGGCCTTGCGGGCCTTGGACTTGGTGCTTGACCAATCCGAGCCACCCATCTTGGACAGCGTGGGTGCTTCGCCCCCGACGTAGCGGGTGATCTGGTCGAGCTGGTCGGTCGGCACGAAAAGCTTGTCCCCCGGGGCCCCGCGTTTGGAGGGCGCGTATTCCAGGACCAGGTATTCACGTTTGGCGTCCTTCCCGCCGGCTATCTTGCGGGCCATCAGTTCCACGAACCTGGCGATGCCGTGCTGTTCGTGGACCACGAAGTCGCCCTCGACCAACGTCAACGGGTCAACGGCGTTGCGGCGCTTGGCGGCCAACCGCTTGGCACCGCGCGGTGCGTAGGCGCTGGATCGGCCCAGCAGGTCCGCCTCGGTGAGGAATCCGAGCTTCAGCGAATCCAGCGCAAACCCGCGTCCGGCCTCCGCCGTGGTGATCTCGATCAGCCCGTGCGTGGGCTCAGCCTCGAGGGAGGCAATGCGATGCGTGGGGATGTCCGCGTCATGGAAGAGTTCGGCCAGGCGCTGGGCCGGACCCGGGCCGTCGGTGGCCACCACGATCGACCAGTCGTCCTTGATCCGCGAGGAGATGAACTCGAGCATCTCCGCCACGTCGCCCTGGTAGCCGCGGGGTTCGCGGGCGTCGATGCGTATCGAGTCGGCCTCGGGCAAAAGTTCGGTGTCGGCGCCCAGCGAGGTCAGGGACCACCACGAAACCGAGGCTGCCCGCGCATCAAGAAGCGTCTGCGCCAGCGACGTGAAGTTTCCGGCTTCGAGCTCGGCCGCGGCGGCCTGTGCCTGTGCCTGGGACAGGTCCAGGGGCGCAGCCCCTCCATCGGAGGCCGTGGCCCACGCAGCAGCGAGGAACTCCGCATTGGTGGCTTCCAGGTCGTGCGCCCTGGCCCTGACGCGTTCGGGTTCCATGACCACGGCGATGGATCCGGCCGGAAGCGTGTCCAACAGCGGGACCATCGAATCGACGAGCACCGGCGCCAACGACTCCATGCCCTCCACGGCGATGCCCCCGGCGATCTTGGAAAGCATGTCCCGCGCGGCCGGCATCTGTTCCTGCAACTTCGCGGCCCGGGACATCACCGAGGGGGTGATCAGCAATTCACGGCACGGAGGTGCCTGGATCGCCTCGGGCGGTTCGTTTTCCAGCGAGCGCTGGTCGGCGATGGAGAAGTAGCGCATGGCGTCGATCTCGTCGCCAAAGAAATCGATGCGCACCGGGTGGTTGGAGGTGGGCGGGAAGACATCGAGGATGCCTCCGCGCACGGCGAACTCGCCGCGGTGCGTGACCATGTCGACACGGGCGTACGCGGCATCGGCCAGCGCCCTGACGACGGAGGAGAATTCATATTCTTCCCCGACCTCCAGATCAACCGGCTCGAGTTTGCCCAGCCCCGCCACCAGCGGCTGGATGACGGCGCGTATCGGGGCCACGATAACCTGCAGCCCCGGATCCCGGACTTCGAGCCGACGCAGCACGTGCAGTCGCCGGCCCACGGTGTCCGAGCGCGGGGAGAGCCGCTCGTGGGGCAGCGTTTCCCATGACGGGAACTCCACCACGGCGTCTTCGGGCAGAAAACCGTTCAGGGAGGACACCAGTTCCTCGGCTTCTCGTCCGGTGGCTGTCACCGCCAGCACGATCCCGCCGGAAACCTTGGTGCGCAACGCTTCAACGATCTCGGCGGTGATGATCGCGCGCATTCCCGCTGGGGCCGCGATCTCCAGCTCGTTGGCCCGGGACTCGTACGTGGTCGAGGCGTTGAACCCCACCCTGGTGAAAGAGGTGTCGTGTCGCAAGGCTGCGCGCAGGCCGTGAAGCGCCATCTGCTGGGGGTCCTTTCCGAAGACCTGGTAGGCGCACAACACAAGTACCCGAGGTCCATGTGGATTCCCGGGGTGCGCCGTCCAAGCTTACCGCCGCGAACAGGCACGCCCGGTAAGCTGATGGCGTTGCACGAAGATCTTGCCCCGCCATTCGACCCTACGGAGCCCTGCCCCATGGCCCTTAACGCCACCACCGATTTGACCCATGCCCCCGAAATCGTCATTGCGACGTTGGCCGACCGATCATTTGCCGAGCACCTGACCGGGATCGTCTCCGGAACGCTCAAGAGCTTCGAGGTCGACGGGGATATCGCAGCGGCGTTCACCCTGACCACCGTGCGCACCCTGCCCACCGACAGGGCACCGGAGATCGCCCGGAAGTTTGTGGGCCAAACCGTGGACGTCACCCAGGTCGAGTCTTGGTCCGCGCCGGAAGATGATGGAAGCCGCAAAGCGACGCTGAAGGTCACCGTGGGCTCGCTGCCGGTCTCGGTCTCCGGCACCGAGTCGCTCAAGGCGACATCCACCGGATCCGTCCTGGGCCTGGAGGCGACGGTCTCCTCCTCCATCCCGTTCGTGGGCGGAAAGATCGCATCGGCCGCCGAGCCGTTCATCTCCAAGGCGCTGGCCCTGCAGGGGTCCAAAGTCTCCTCCTGGATCGAGCGAGGCTAACTCCACCGGGCCTCCCCCGACTGCATGGCTCCGCGGTTACCCCGCCTGAATCGGGTTTTTGGATGGGCCCCACCTCCTGACGCCCAAGTACGGGGACCCGCCGCGTGCTGGAACCCGCACCGGGGACACCGGCAGCAAAAGATTACGCGGCAAGCGTTGTCGTGACGTCACGCAAAAGTGCGCCGGGACACCTTTAAGCGTTAGTGTGGTTTTCGGTGTGCCGGGAAGTCTGGTCGGCAATAACTTCAGCGTCCCTAAAAAGAATCGAAGAAGACCATGAACCAAACACCCCCACCCGCCAACAAACCCAAGACGGTATTTGGTCCCGGGAGTTATACCGAATCCCTGAGAATCGGCGAGATCCTCCGTAAGGAGACGGTCGGCGGACTCGTCCTGATCGTTGGCGCGATCATCGCGCTCATCTGGGCCAACTCACCGGCCTCAGACAGCTACTTCGCCCTTCGTGATTTCACCATCGGCTTCGAGGTCTTTGGCATCGACCTGAACCTGTCGCTCGGCCACTGGGCCGCCGACGGGCTCCTGGCGGTCTTCTTCTTCCTGGTCGGTCTCGAACTCAAGAAGGAATTTGTCGCCGGTGACCTGCGCGATGTGAAGCGCGCCATTGTTCCGGTGGCTGCCGCGTTTGGCGGCGTACTGGTTCCCGCGTTGATCTTCGTCGCCTTCAACCTTTCAACGGGAGGAGAGACACTGCGCGGCTGGGCCATTCCCACCGCCACGGACATCGCCTTCGCCGTGGCCGTGCTGGCCGTCATCGGATCGAACCTGCCTTCCCCCCTGCGCATCTTCCTGCTGACCCTGGCGGTGGTCGATGACCTCATTGCCATCGTGATCATCGCCTTCGTCTTCACCGACGAGCTGCGCCCACCGTACCTGTTGATGGCCTTGGTGCCGATCGGCGCCTATGCGTTCATTTCCCACAAATGGCCCAAGTTCTTTGCCGCCCGGCGCTGGGCACCTTGGCTCATTCTGCTGCCCTTGGGCATGATCAGCTGGGCATTGGTCTTTGGCTCGGGCATCCATGCAACGATTGCCGGTGTCGTGCTGGGCTTCTGTGTCCCCGTCCTGCGCAAGAACAAGGACGAGATCGAAAAGCCCGGATTGGCCGAGAAATTCGAGCACCGTTTCCGCCCTCTCTCCAGCGGTTTCTGCGTCCCGGTCTTTGCATTCTTCTCAGCCGGCGTTGCCATTGGAGGTCTCGAAGGTTTTGCCTCGGCGTTGGGCGACCCGGTGCTGTGGGGCATTGTCTTCGGGCTGATCTTCGGCAAACCGATCGGTATCCTCGGTGCCACCTGGCTGGTCACCCACACCACCAAGGCAAATCTCGCCCCGGGCACCAAATGGAGCGACCTGCTGGGAGTGACACTTCTTGCCGGCATCGGCTTCACCGTTTCACTGTTGGTCTCCGAGCTCTCCTTCGGGCTGGCGTCCCCGCACTACGACCATGCGAAGGTCGCGATCCTCACCGGTTCGTTGTTGGCGGCCTTCCTCGGCACCTTGTGGCTGCGTCCACGGGACCGCCGCTACCGCAGGCTCAACGAACAGGCCGCAGTTGACGCCGATGACGACGGCATCCCCGACATCTTCCAGACGCCGGAGCCGAACAACTAGCCTGGCGTGGGCAAAGGCGGAAGCCCGTTGCTTTGCCCCCCTGAACGACAGGGGGGCAAACCAACCGGCTTCTGTCGTGGGGACCTGACGGCGGGCTTCTCAGCCGTTCGCGGCCAGCAGGGCCGCTTCAGCGGCGACCCAGGAGAGCATGGCGCACTTGACCCGTGCGGGATACTTGGAGACCCCGGCGAATGCGGCTCCGTCACCCAGGATTTCCTCGTCCCCCGCCCTGCTTCCACGCGAGCGCATCAGTTCGCGGAACTCGTCCAGGATCCCCATGAATTCATCGCGCTCGATGCCGGTGGCCATTTCGCTGAGCACCGAGGCCGACGCCATCGAGATGGAACAGCCGTCGCCCTCCCAGGAAACGTTTGTCAGCTTCGTTCCTTCAAGCTGGACACGCAGCGTGATGTAGTCCCCGCATACGGGGTTGTGTTGTATCGACTCCCCGTGGGCCACTCCGGCCCGGGCCTCGCGCAGCCCGGCGCCGTGGCGTTCCCTGGCGTGGTCGAGGATGATCTGCTGGTACAGCTGGTCAAGGTCGCTCATTTGCCCACCCGGAAGTATCCACGCACGTCGGAGACGGCATTGAGCAGCGCGTCGACGTCACTGGTGGTGTTGTACAAATAGGTGCTGGCCCGGGTGCTGGAAACGATGCCCAGGGCCCGGTGCAGGGGTTGTGCGCAGTGGTGTCCGACCCGCACGGCAACACCGCGTGAGTCCAGGAATTGGCCGACGTCGTGCGGGTGCACGTCCTCAACGATGAATGGAGCGGTGCCGATTCGATCCGCTCCCCCCATGGGGCCCAGCACGCGCACACCGGGAATGGAGGCCAGCCCGCTGAGCATCCGCTGGCCCAGCTGCTTTTCCCACGCAGCGATGTTCTCCATCCCCACCTCGCGTAGGTAGGCCACTGCGGTGGCCAGGCCATGGGCCTGTGAGATGCGTTGGGTGCCCGCCTCGAAGCGCATCGGGGAGGGCAGATACTCGGCCTTCTCCATGGTCACCGAGGTGATCATCGAGCCGCCGGTCAGGAAGGGCGGCATGGAATCGAGCAGCTCCCCGCGGCCATAGAGCCCGCCGATCCCCGTGGGACCTAGCATCTTGTGTCCGGAGAACGCCATGAAATCCACGTCGAGTTCCTTGACGTCCACGGGCAGGTGCGGGACCGACTGGCACCCGTCCAGAACCGTCAAGGCACCGACGCCGCGGGCGATACCGACCAATGCAGCGACATCGGTCACCGTGCCCAGCACGTTCGAGACATGGGTGAATGCCACGACCTTGGTGGCCGGGGTGATGATCGCGCCCGCCAGTTCCATGCGCAGGGCCCCTGCCTCATCGACGGGGATGAACTTCAAGGTGGCTCCGGTGCGCAGCGCCAGCTCCTGCCACGGGATCAGGTTGGCGTGGTGTTCCAGCTCGGTGACAACGATTTCGTCTCCGGGACCGAGCACGAACTTCCTCGCGGCATCCCCACCCAGGCCTGCGCTGGCGTTACCAAAGGAATAGGTGATGAGGTTAATGGCTTCGGTGGCGTTTGAGGTCCAGATTACCTCGTTCTCCTTGGCCCCGATGAAGCTGGCCACGTCGGTGCGTGCCTGTTCGAAGATGTCGGTTGCCTCCACGGCAAGGCTATGCGCGCCGCGGTGCACGGCAGAGTTGAAGTTCTCGTAGAAATGCTGTTCGGCCTCATAGACACACGTGGGTGTTTGCGAGGTGGCGCCCGAATCCAGGTACGTCAGCGGAACCCCATTGACCCTGCGCTCCAGTATCGGAAAATCTGCCCGTAGGCGCGCGACTTCCACGTCATCGAGCTGATGGGGAAGGGTATCTTGCGTCGTGTGCGATGCGCTGGACACGTGGGGTTTCCTCCGAAGGTTGTTCCATGCCGGCGGCGCCTCGAGTGCCCGGCTCCACCGGTTGGGGGCTGGGCTCGCGGTCCGCAATGAGATTACGGCATCATTTTCTTCGCTAATTCTCCCACGTGCGGGCGCCCATGGCACATAAGTCCACCCTTACCGTTACGGCCCGCGTCGTGATCGGGGAGCACAAGGCGGCCGTTGGCGAGTTCCTGCGCCCCGGGATTGACGGCCGCCCGCTACCGGCCCCGCCAGCGGGATCCGCGATGGAACACGAATGTTTCACGGGCCTCCGCCCGATCACCCTCTTGAGCAAGGACACCTGCCACTGGCGTCAAATCACCCGTGGTGGAATTTGTCTTGGGCGGCTTCGAGCCCGTGCCTCATCAATTCCTCTACGGCATCCGCTGCCGTGTCGAGGAGGAATGGAAGCTCCTTCTTTTCGTCCTTCGAGAAGTCCTTAAGCACATAGTCCGCAGTTTCCATGCGGCCCGGGGGGCGACCCACGCCGACCCGCACCCGCAGATAGTCCTTGGTGCCCAACGCCTTGGAAATATCGCGCAGTCCGTTGTGGCCGCCCTCGCCGCCGCCACGCTTGATCTTGACGGTGTCAAACGGAATGTCGATCTCGTCGTGCACGGCGATGACGTGCCCGTTGTCGATGCCAAAAAACTTGGCCAGGTTAGCCACCGGCCCGCCGGAGAGGTTCATGAAGCTCATGGGTTTTGCCAAAATCAGCCGGGGACCCCCAATCCCGAGGCGCCCTTCAAGGATCTGGGCGCGGGAATTGTGGGTCTTGAACTTTCCACCGACACGAGTGGAAAGTTCATCGACGACCATCTGGCCAACATTGTGCCTGTTATGCGCGTAGCCGGGCCCGGGGTTTCCGAGCCCGGCTACAAGCCAGGTTTCGCTAGTCATGCGATAACCGAGAAGAAATAACTACTCGGCGGAGGCCGCCGAGGCTTCTTCCGGCTCTGCCTCGACGGTGGCTTCGTCGATGGTCGCCACGACGACGTCGGCTTCGATGGCCAGTGCGGTGCCCTCGGGAAGGATCAGGTCCGATGCGAGGATCTGGCTGCCTGCCTGCACGCCGGTGATGTTGGCGACGACGTACTCCGGAAGGGCCACGGCTTCTGCCTCGACCGCGATGACCGGCTGGTCCAGGGACAGCTGGGTGCCAGCGGTGAGCTCGCCTTCGATGTGGACGGAAACGTCAACGATGACCTTCTCGCCCTTCTTGACGATCAGGAGGTCAAGGTGGTCAACCGTCTGGCGCAGCGGGTGGCGCTGGATGTCCTTCACCAGTGTGGTGGTGTTTTCGCCCTCGACCGAGATCTTCAGCAGTGCGTTGGAGCCACGAACGGCCAGGGTGGTTGCGGCGATCGGCAGCAGGATGCGGACCGGATCGGTGCCGTGGCCGTAGATGACTGCCGGGATCTTGCCGGCGCGGCGTGCCTGGCGTGCAGCACCCTTGCCGAAGTCGGTGCGAAGTTCGCCGTCAAGCTTGATGGTCTTAGCCATGTTGTTCTCCTTGTGGAAGATGATTGATTGGTTCCTGCCCCGCTCGGGCCTAGAAGCATCATCATCCGATTCCCGCTAAGGAGTTGAACGTTAGTGCGGTTCTAGCCTCGTCGATAACGGACCTCCACCGAAATGGAGTTCCCTCGCCTGGGCACAATCGATAATTTTAGCAGGACTTGGCCGCGTGACAGAAATCGTCGGCGCGCGGCCCGTTCACCGGTGAAACGACCTCGGGCCCTTCGGCCTTCCCGCTGGGGGAAAACCGAAGGGCCCGGGAACGGACGTGCCGTTTCAGTGAACGGATGTTTTAGGCGTCGCCGTCAAAGAGGCTGGTGACCGATCCGTCTTCGAATACTTCCTTGATGGCGCGGGCCAGCAGGGGGGCGATCGACAGGACGGTCAAGGTTTCGAAGCGCTTTGATTCGGGGATCGGCAAGGTGTTGGTCACCACGACCTCCCGTGCGCCGGATTCGGCGAGCCGCTGCGAGGCGGGATCCGAGAACACGGCATGCGTGGCCGCGATGATGACGTCCTTGGCTCCGGCGTCCTTGAGCACCTTCACCGCGCCGGCGATGGTCCCGCCGGTGTCGATCATGTCATCGATCAACACGCAGGTGCGGTCCTTGACCTGGCCGACCACGGTCTTGGAAACCGCCTGGTTCGGGACGGTCAAGTCGCGCGACTTGTGCACGAAGGCCAACGGGGCCCCGCCGAGGCGCTCCGCCCACTGCTCGGCAACACGGACGCGTCCGGTGTCCGGGGAAACCACTGTCACGGCGTCGTCGCCGACGACGCCGCGGATGTAGTCGGCAAGCAAAGGGATGGCGAAAAGGTGGTCGACCGGGCCGTCGAAGAAGCCCTGGATCTGCGCGGTGTGCAGGTCAACGCTCATGATGCGGTCCGCTCCGGCAACCTTGAACATGTCCGCGACCAGACGGGCCGAGATCGGCTCGCGGCCACGACCCTTCTTGTCTTGGCGTGCATAGGGGTAGAAGGGTGCAACCACGGTGATGCGCCGGGCCGAGGCACGTTTCATCGAATCAACCATGATCAGCTGCTCCATGAGCCAGTTGTTCAACGGTGCCGGGTGCGCCTGGATGACGAAGACTTCCTTGCCGCGCACGGACTCGCCGGAGCGGACGTAGATCTCTCCGTTGGCAAAATCGTAGGCGCTCAGCGGAAGCAGCTCGGTCCCGAGGGCGGCCGCCACCTCTTCAGCAAGCTCCGGGTGCGCACGGCCGGAGGCCAGCACCAGCTTCTTGTCGACGTTATGGATCAGTTCACTCATGGGATCGCTTTCTGGCTCGAACGGGGATCGGAGATGATTTGGGTTGTTACTTGGCCTGATCCGTGGACGCGGCGTTCTCGCCGGAATCCAGTGCGGACTTGAATGCGGCCTCCGCGGCGGCGGAACCGGGGCGCTTGGACATCGTCCAGCCCTCCGAGTTACGTTGCGGAGCAACGGAAAGGGCCAGTGCCCCTGCCGGAACGTTCTTGCGCACGATGGCGCCAGCCCCCGTGTAGGCGCCGTCCCCGATGGTCACCGGAGCGACAAACACGGTGTTGGAAGCCGTGCGTACGTGCGAACCGATGAGAGTGCGGTGCTTGTTGACCCCGTCGTAGTTGGCCGTGATGTTGCCACAGCCGATGTTCGTGTACTCGCCGATCTCGGCGTCCCCGGCGTAACCGAGGTGCGAGAGCTTGGAGCCTCGGCCGACGACGATGTTCTTGGTCTCGTAGAAAGCGCCGATCCTGGCATCGGGCCCAAGGTTGGTCTTGGGCCGCAGGTATGCGAAGGGTCCGACGGAGCCGCCTTCGGCAATCGTCGAATCGGTGACATCCGACCTGGTGATCTTTGCGCCCGGGCCGACCTGGGTATTGGTCAAGGTGGTGTCCGGGCCGATGACGGCGTTCGTGCCAATGGCGGTCCCACCCAGAAGCTGTGTTCCCGGTTTGATGGTCACGTCATTGGACAAGGCAACCTCGACGTCGATCCAAGTGGTTTCCGTGTCGATGATGCTAACCCCTGCGCGCATCCACTTTTCCAGGATGCGCCGGTTCATTTCCTTGCCCAGGGCGGCAAGCTGCACCCGGTCGTTGGCTCCCTCGACCTGCCAGGGGTCCTCGGTCACCACTGCCGCCACACGGCCGCCGGTGGAGCGGGCAATGCCCAGGACGTCCGTCAGGTACATTTCGCCCTGCGCGTTCTCGGTGGTGACCTCGGACAGCGCCGAGCGCAGCACCTGTGCGTCGAAGGCGTAGATCCCGGAGTTCACCTCGTTGATGGCCCGCTCTTCGTCGCTGGCGTCCTTGTGCTCTCGGATTCCCAGGACGGTTCCGTCCTTGGCACGCAGGATCCGGCCATATCCGGTGGCGTCGTCAAGCAGGGCGGTAAGCACGGTGACTGCATTGCCCTCGCGATCATGCGTGGCGACAAGCTCGGAGAGCAGGTCGGTGGTCAGCAGGGGGACATCGCCATAGGTGACGACGATGGTTCCTTCAAGCGTCGGATCCAGCTGGTCAAGGCCCTGCTGCACGGCGCGTCCGGTGCCCGGGACCTCGTCCTGGTCAGCGATCACAACGCCGGGGTTGATCCGCAAGAGATGCTCGACGACGCGTTCACGCTCGAACCGCACCACTGCCACGAGCTGCTGGGGCTCGAGCCCCTCCGCCGCTGCAAGTGCGTGCCCGATCATTGACCGGCCACCGATTTCGTGCAAGATCTTGGGTTTCGCCGACTTCATTCGTGTTCCCGCGCCTGCGGCGAGAACGATGACAGCGGCTGGTGCGTTTGCGTGAACGCTCAAGATTGCTACTCCCCTGTACTTAGGTTAGCCAGACCGGCGGGGCCAGGCCTCATCATTCTATCCCGGGAAAAGTTCCGGGATTTCAACGAAGTGATGCGTTCCGCCCATAGGATTCGAACCTATACTCCACAGCTCCAAAGGCTGGGGTGCTGCCATTACACCAGGGCGGAATGTGCGTTGAGCTTGCCTCGTCGACACAGTGAACTATTCTGCCACGACTGGACCCATGGATGCGACTTGGGCGGGACGAGGCCCCAATCCCGGGTTAATACCGGTGCGTGGACACCGTTTGGGCGGTATCTGTGCTTACCATGAGGATCATGATCCCCCCAGCACGCCCGCGCACCCGAATGACCGGCGTCCAGCGACGCTTGCAGCTGATCGATGTCTCACGACAGCTTTTCTCCCTGCGCGGGGTCGACGGGACCACGATCGAGGAAATCGCCAGGGCGGCCGGTGTGTCGAAGCCCGTTGTTTACGAGCATTTTGGCTCCAAGGAAGCGCTCTACATGGAGGTGGTGACCAACGAGTATCGGGAATTGCTCGCCCGCATCACCGAGTCACTCTCCGGCGATGACTCCTCGCGGGTGTTGCTGGAAAAAGCTGCCTTGGCGATCCTTACTTACATCGAGGACTGCACCGAGGGGTTCCGCATCCTGGTTCGCGATGCCCCGCCGTCCCAACCGGAGGGCACCTACTCCACGCTGCTGACCAAGGTGACTGAACAAGTCGAGCACATCCTGGCCGATGAATTCACCCACCGAGGGTTCAGTTCCGAGGATGGATCGATATACGCACAGATGCTCGTGGGCATGGTCGCAATGACCGCGCAGTGGTGGCTCGATGCTCGGCACCCCGACAAGCGGACTGTCGCAGCGCACGTCGTCAACCTGGCTTGGTACGGTCTTACAGGGTTGCGGAAGGAACC
>JAUNVO010000083.1 GCA_030540695.1 Micrococcaceae bacterium
ATTGACGAACTGATCCCGTTCCTCGCGCCCCCGAAATAACCGGTGGGCGCCGGGATCCCTTCGTGGCTGGTTCGCCTAGCAGGGCGAAGGGAAGCGAATCGGCGCCCCGGCGGAACGCATGCAGCGGCGTGCAGCCCCAATCGGGGGGACGCCAGCCTGTGAAAGGGGCGGGGGTGTCGGTTAGGTTTGGTCCATGACGAAACCACAGGGTGTCGGCCCGTACGAAAAAATCACCCAACGCCCCTGGCCGGAGTGGGTCGCACTGATCGATTCGATGGGCGGCCGGGAGCTTGCCCACCCCGAGATCGTCCCGCTGGTCCAGCGGGAGATCGCGCACCTGGAAATGAAGAACCACGGCTGGTGGGCGCAAGGCATCACCATCGCCTACGAACAACACATTGGTCGCCGCATCCCGGGCCAGCAGGGCGATGGAACCTTCGCCTCCAGCGCCAGCAAGACGGTGTCCGGCTCGATGGATGAGGCGCTCGCCGCCTGGATCGCGCTGGTGGACGCGTGCAGCTCGTTCAACAATCTGGAGGTGAGTGAGGAACCGACCACCTCCGCCACCGAAAAATGGCGCTACTGGCGCTGCGGGCTGGAAGACGACTCCCGCGTCAACGTCACGGTCAACGCGTCGGCCCCCGGCAAATCACGGGTCGCGGTGCAACATGCCCGGCTGCTTTCTCCCGAGGCCGCGGCCGAGTGGAAAGCCTTCTGGAAGGAACTGCTCGCCGGACTATGAATCGTCCGGGGCAGCTGGGCCATCCAGCAATCCGGGCCGGACACCGATCCTGCTATTGCCAGCGGTACTCGTACTCGGGCCGGCCGCGGGTGCCATGGCGCGGGGACTTGGCGGCCTGCCCGGTCTCGGCCAGGTGCTCCAGATAGCGCCGGGCCGTCACCCGGGAGAGCGCGAGGGATTCGGAGACCTCGGTGGCCGAGAGCGCGGCGCTCGCCGAACGCAAGGTGGCCGCTATGGCGCCCAGGGTCTCGGTGATCAGGCCCTTGGGCAACGGGGCTGGACCGACGGAACGAAGAGCGGCAAACGCGTTGTCGATCGAGGCCTGCGAGGCAGCCTGCCCGCCGGTTCCGAGATTGAACCGGAACTGCCGGTAGTTCCCCAGCTTTTCGCTGAACGCAGCGAAGCCGAACGGCTTGATCAGATACTGGGTCACGCCGGCGGAAATCGCGGTGCGCACCACATTCAGGTCGCGGATTGCGGTGATCGCGATGATGTCCACGGTGTTCCCCCGCCCGCGCACCCGACGGGCGACATCCAGCCCGTGCAAATCCGGCAGGTTCATGTCCAACAGCACCAGATCGATCGGGGAACCTTCGCGCTGCGCCCGGTCGAGTGCGGCAAAGGCCTCGGTGCCGCTGTGGGCGATTGAATGCACGCTGAAGCCCTCGACCCGGGTGACGAATTTGGCGTGTGCTGCGGCGGTCATCGGCTCGTCATCCACCACCAGCACGCGAAGCAACCTGGGGGTATCCATGGGGTCTGGGTGACTCCTTCTGCTTGGTGCCACGGTGCGGGCGGTAGCGTTCGGCGGTACGGGTGCGGGCCTAGGCAGGAGGAGGGACGGCACCGCGAACGGCCAGCGGGAGGGTCACCGTGAAGATGGCCCCTGCATCATTATCCACTTCCAGGCTTCCGCCGAGCCGTGCCACCGCCTGGCGGACCAGCGCCAGGCCGAGGCCGCGCGAACCTCCCTCGGCGGAAACCGGCTTTGAGGAGACCCCCATCCGGAAGAACTCCTCGATCAGGTCCGGGTCCACCCCGGGCCCCGAATCGGCGATGGAAATGACCACGGAGTCCTCATCGGCGGCGAATTCCGCCCACACCCGGCGCAGCTCCGATCCGGCAGCGGCATCGAAGGCGTTATCGAGCAGGTTTCCGGTGATGGTCACCAGGTCGCGGGCATCCAGGGCGCCGGTGGGCAGCCTGCCCGAGGCGCTCATGCTCAGGGTGATTCCCCGCTCGTGCGCCTGTGCGGCCTTGCCCACCAGCAACGAGGTCAGGTACGGCTCATCGACGGCCAGCACGAACTCGTCGGTGAGCCGCTGGGATTCCTGCCGGTCCGCCACCGCAAACTCCAGGGCCTCGTGCGACTTGCCGAGTTCGATCAGGCTCGCCACGGTGTGCAGCCGGTTGGCATGTTCATGTGTCTGGGCACGCAGCGCCTCGGTGAGCGTGCGCATTGATTCGAGCTGCCCGGTCAGCGCCTGCACCTCGGTGTGGTCACGCAGGGTGGCCACGGTGCCCAGCGAGCTTTCGACATGGCGCCGCCGCATCGGCCACGGAACCCGCGCCCCGGGATCCGAGTCCGGTTGCTCGGCATTCTGCTGTGAAATGACCAGGACCCGGTCGTCGGTCAAATGGATTTCATCGGTGGCGCGCCGTCCCGAGGCAAAGAGCCCCTCCACGGTCTCGGGCAACCCGAGCTTGGTCACCGGCAGGGGGCGCAGGGAACCGGCGGGCGGCAGGCCCAGCAGGCCGGCCGCCTGGTCGTTGTACAGGACCAGGCGCTTGTCGGCATCCACGAGCACCAGTCCTTCACGCAACGAATGCAGGGCGGAAAAGTAGTAGGCGTAGAGCCGGCGCAGTTCCTCGGGCCCGTATCCCAGGGTGGCCCGGCGCAGGTACCTGCTCAGCGCGTAGGTGAACACCCCGCCCAGGCCCACGGCCAACAATCCCACCAGCAATGTTGCCGGAACCAGGGCCGCCTGGGTGACGCCCAGGGATTGCAGCGTCACCCCGACGGACACCATCGCGGTGACGTTTCCGGCGGCGTCGAGGATCGGTGCGATTCCCCGGACCGAGGGGCCCAGCGTGCCGGCGTAGTCCTCCACGTGGCTTTGCCCGGCCAGTGCTTGGGAGATGCTTCCGACGTACTTTCGCCCGATCTCCCCGGCCCGCGGGTGGGTGTAGCGGGTGCCGTCTGAGTCCATGACCGTCACGAAGTCCACCGAGGCGTGGGCCAGCAGCTCTTCGGTGTAGGGCTGGAGCCGGTACGAGGGGTCCGCGGCGTCAACGGCCTGGATCACGTAGGGATCCAGGGAGAGGGTCTGCGCGACGGAGAGCACCCGCGCCTGGGCGGAATCGTGGGTGTTGGACCGGGCATTGAGGTAGCTGGCGGTGCTGACCAGCAGCACGACCAAGGCCACCAGGGACAGCTGGGCGATAAAAATCCGGGTTGCCAACGAATACGGGGAGCGCCGGGTCCGCGGCCCACGGAGCCGGGCCCGGGGGTGCGGCGATGGCTGTGGCATTGGTCTCGCCTTCATGTTGCGTCGGGTGGGAAGAACCCCCTCGGGGTCGCTGTGCCCCTGGCCCGCCCGGCGACGTGCCATGACCATTATGAACACAAGAAGCCCAACGCACGCTCCTGCAACCACCATGGATGAAGTGCACGTCACACCGGGGGCCACCGGCCCCGGCATCGAACATTGACCAGAAGGAGCCAACGCATGGCAACGACGCCTACATCGACCGGGGTCCTGGACCGGGACCCGGCCGGGAACCAGGAACCACCGGCCAAGAAGGACCGCACCCACTGGCTGTACATCATGGTGATCGTCGCCGTGGTCGCGGGCGCGGCCATCGGGCTGCTGGCCCCGGAGGCGGGCAAGGCGCTCAAGCCGCTGGGCACCGGATTCGTCGCGTTGATCAAGATGATCATCGCCCCGGTGATCTTCTGCACGATCGTGCTGGGCATCGGATCGATCGCCAAGGCAGCGACGGTCGGCAAGGTCGGCGGGCTGGCGCTTGGCTACTTCATCACCATGTCCACCTTCGCCCTGGCCATCGGCCTTTTGGTGGGCAACCTGATTCACCCCGGTGCGGGCCTCAAACTGGAAAAGTATGAGGGCGCGGCCGCCGGCGGCAACGCCACGGTCGATTTCCTGCTCGAGATGATCCCCAAGGACATCCCCGTGCTGCCCACCTTGGTGTTGGCGCTCTTCGTGGGCTTCGCCCTGCAGTCGATGGGCAAGTCCGGCGAGCCGGTGCTGGGCGCCATCAAGAACGTCCAGGGCGTGGTCTTCCGCATCATGATGATGATCATGTGGGCGGCACCCATTGGCGCTTTCGGTGCGATCGCCGCCGTCGTCGGGGCGACCGGCTGGGCGGCCATCGGTTCCATGGCCATCCTCATGGGCGCCTTCTACGCGACCTGCGCGCTGTTCATCATCGTGATCCTGGGTTCGCTGCTGCGCGCCGTGACCGGGTTGAGCATCTTCTCGCTGCTGAAGTACCTGGCCCGCGAATACCTGCTGATCTTCTCCACCTCGTCCTCCGAGTCCGCGTTGCCGCGCTTGATCGCGAAGATGGAGCATGCAGGTGTTTCCAAGCCGGTTGTCGGGATCACGGTTCCCACCGGATACTCCTTCAACCTTGATGGCACCGCCATCTACCTCACGATGAGCGCACTGTTCGTCTCAACCGCCATGGGCATGCCGATGAACATCGGTGAGCAGATTTCACTGCTGGTCTTCATGATCATCGCCTCCAAGGGCGCCGCCGGTGTCACCGGTGCCGGTCTGGCGACCCTCGCCGCGGGACTGCAGTCCCATCGCCCCGAACTTCTCGACGGGATGGGCGTGATCGTGGGCATTGACAAGTTCATGTCCGAGGCGCGCGCGCTGACCAACTTCACCGGCAATGCCGTTGCGACCTTGCTGATCGGCAAGTGGACCAAGGAAATCGACATGGAGCAGGCCCGTGCGGTGCTGGCCGGGGACCGTCCCTTCGACGAGCTCTCGCTGACCGCCAACGAACACTAGGAAACCCGCTGCCCGCCCCGAAGGCACGATGGTGGCCGGGGGATTGGGAGGGGAGTGCGAGACCCGGCGGCCGAGCTCGTTGACGCGGGCACGGCGGCCGGGCCTTCCGCGTGGCCCGCCGGACACCAACATTGGACCTCAACTTCAAGGTAAAGGCTCGCCGAAACCTTGTTTCGGCAATCGACCCCGCGAAACCTATACCCTAGAACACAAGAAGCCAACCAGATCGCACAACGAACGGAAGCGTGGTTCATACCGTGAGCGAGGAACAGGGCAGCAAGGCGCGAGGTGCGGGTTTGCTCAAGGAGCCAATCCCCTTGGGTCCCACCGGTCGCCCGATGACGATTTTCCCCGAACCGACGCCACTGGAATCCCACGGCCCGGCCCGAGTGATCGCCATGGTCAACCAGAAGGGCGGGGTCGGAAAGACCACCTCCACCATCAACCTGGCCGCGGCCCTGGCCGAATACGGCCGCAAGGTGCTGCTCGTGGATTTCGACCCGCAGGGTGCGCTTTCGGCAGGCTTCGGGACCAACCCGCACGAGCTCGACGTCACCGTCTACAACGTGTTGATGGACCGCAAGGTCGGGATCCGCGATGCGATCCTGGAAACGGACGTGGAGAACGTCGATTTGCTTCCGGCCAACATCGATCTCTCGGCCGCCGAGGTCCAGCTGGTCAACGAGGTGGCCCGTGAACAGGTCCTGGAGCGCGCGCTGCGTTCGGTGACCGATGACTACGACGTCGTGCTCATCGACTGCCAGCCCTCGCTGGGACTGTTGACGGTCAACGCGCTGACCGCGGCCCACGGTGTCATCATCCCGCTGACCGCCGAGTTCTTCGCGCTGCGCGCCGTCGCACTGCTGGTGGAAACCATTGAGAAGGTCCAGGACCGGCTGAATCCGGCACTGACCATCGATGGCGTGCTGGCCACCATGTATGACCCACGCACCCTGCACGGGCGCGAAGTGGTGGGCCGGCTGGTCGAGGCGTTCGGGGACACCGTTTTTGAAACGGTGATCCGCCGGACCATCAAGTTCGCCGACGCCAACGTGGCCGCCGAGCCGATCACCTCCTACGCGACCAACCACCCCGGGGCCGAGGCCTACCGGCTGTTGGCCAAGGAACTGATCTTCCGCGGTGGCGCCCCGTAATGACGGCGCCCGCCGCCGAAACCCTGGCCACCGAGCAGGATCCTGCAGGGGATTCCGCCGGTGGCTTTCGGGTTTCGCTGGAGAACTTTTCCGGTCCCTTCGACCTGCTGCTCTCACTGATCGCCAAGCGCGAGCTTGACATCACGCAGATCGCGATGGCCGAGGTCACCGACGAGTTCATTGCCTACCTCAAGGAACTCCGGGCAAGCTCCGGGGATACCTCGCTCGATGAGACCACCGAGTTCTTGGTCATCGCCTCCACGCTGCTGGATTTGAAGGCCGCCCGGTTGCTTCCCAACTCCCTGGCCGAGACCGAGGAAGACATGGCGGTGCTTGAGGAGCGCGACCTCCTTTTTGCCCGGTTGCTGCAATACAAGGCATTCAAGCACGCCGCCGGATGGATCAGCGACAAACTCCAGGACGAGGCAACCAGCTACCCGCGCCAGGCCGGGCTGGAGGCGCACTTCGCCGCGTTGCTGCCCGAGCTGGTGTTCAAGACCACCCCGGGCGCGTTGGCGGCACTGGCGCTTGCGGCGCTGGCCCCCAAGAAGCCCGAACCCACCGAGGTCGGCCTCGCGCACCTGCACGGAGGCACCGTATCGGTGCGCGAGCAGGCGGGCCTGATGGCGGCGATGCTCAGGGAGGCTGGCTCGATGGCCTTTGGCGAACTGATCGCCGATGCCGGCAGCCAGCTGATCGTCGTTGCCCGGTTCCTGGCGCTGCTGGAGATGTACCGCGAGGCAGTCATCGCCTTTGCGCAGGACGCCCCGCTTGATCAGCTGCTCATCCGCTGGGTCGAACCCGGCGGGACTTGGGATCCGGGCGCGCTACGCGAGGAATACGGTCCCGTTGCCACCGAGGAAAACGAGATTTCCGCCACAGAGAACCAACCCGTACAGGGGGGAAACCGATGAACCAGCCAGCCGCAACCCCGTCCCGGCCGACCCCGGCGAATGATGCCGGCACCGGTGCCGAGGTCGATTCACTGCCCGGGGGACTGGAAGCGGGCATCGAGGCGGTGCTGATGGTCATCGATGAACCCATCGCCGCCGCACACCTCGCCACGGTGCTGGACGTCGGTGAGGAACGCGTCACAGCGGCCCTGCAAAGCCTGCGGGATGCGTATGATGGTGGGGATACACCACGCGGTTTCGAGCTGCGTGAATTGGCCGGCGGCTGGCGCATCTTCTCCCGACGTGATTTTGCTCCCTTCGTTTCACGCTTCGTCATCGACGGCCAAACGGCAAGACTTACCCAGGCAGCGCTGGAAACACTGGCGGTGATCGCCTACCGGCAACCGGTCTCCCGCGGCAGGATCGCGGCGATTCGCGGGGTCAACGTCGATTCGGTGGTGCGCACGCTTCTCACACGCGGGCTGATCCACGAAGCACCCGACGATGGTGAAAGTGGTGCCACGTTGTATCAGACCACCTCGTACTTTCTGGAAAGATTGGGACTGGGCAGTATCTCCGAGCTGCCCATGCTCTCCCCGCATCTTCCCGGAGTGGGTGACATCGACGACTACGTTCGTTGATTCGCCCTGGCAATCGGCGAACCACGAAACGACATAAGGACAGATGATGAACCAGGGATCCCGCCCAAACCGCGGCAACCAGCGCCCGCAAGGCTCCGGCAGCGGCCGTGGAGCAAGCGGTGCCGGCCGTTCGAAGCAAAACCCGCGTTCCGCCGACTCGCGTCCGGGCTCCGAACGCGGCACCGAGTCCTCGTCCGGTTCCTGGTCCAAGTCCCACGGCGGACCGAAGCAGTCCAAGAAGTCCGGGGCCCCGGCCAAGAAGTATTCGGGTCCCAAGGCCTTCGGCAAGGAGCGCTTCGGGCAGAACCTGGGCCCGGTCGATTCCGGGCGCACCAAGCCCACCCAGCGTGCCCGGGCCGCAGCGGCCCAGTCCGATCTCGAGGGCGTGCGCCTGCAAAAGGTCATGGCCAACGCCGGGGTGGCCTCTCGCCGCGTCTGCGAAGAGATGATCGCCGCCGGCCGCGTCGAGGTCAACGGCTCGCTGGTCACCGAGCTCGGGGTGCGCGTTGATCCCGAGCGCGACGCCGTGCACGTCGATGGCATGCGCCTGCAGCTTGATGCGGAAAAGCGCTACTTCGTGTTCAACAAGCCGCGCAATGTCGTCTCCACCATGGAGGACCCCGAGGGCCGCAAGTGCATCACCGACTTCATGCGCAAAAAGAGCCAGGAACGCCTCTTCCACGTCGGGCGCCTGGACTACCAGACCGAGGGTCTGCTGATCCTGACCAACGACGGGGAGGCCGCCAACCGGCTCGCACACCCCTCCTTCGAGGTCCCCAAGACCTACCTGGTGCAGGTCCGGGGCCCGATGGCCACGGGCATCGGTGCGCAGATGAAGAAGGGCATCAAGCTCGAGGACGGATGGGCCTCGGTCGACTCCTTCCGCCTGATCGACTCCACCCCCGGGCACGTGCTCGTGGAAGTCGTGCTGCACTCCGGGCGCAACCGCATCGTCCGCCGGCTCTTTGACGAGGTCGGCCACCCGGTGACCCGCCTGGTCCGCGTCCAGGTCGGCCCGATCCGCCTGGGCGACCAGAAGCAGGGCACCATCCGCCCACTGGGCAACCAGGAAGTCGGACACCTGCTGGCAATGGTGGGGATGTAACCCCATGCCCACCACCCACCTTGCCGGACCCGTATTGGTCATCGGCACCGGGCTGCTGGGCACCAGCGTCGGGCTGGGGCTGAGCACGCGCGGACTCAACGTCTGGCTCTGCGACCCCTCGCCCAGCGCGCAAACCATTGCACAGGACATCGGCGCCGGCACCATCCATGTTCCCGGGCGCCCGCTCGCGCCGGAACTCATCGTGGTTGCCGCGCCGCCGGATGTCACCGCGGCCGTGGTCACCCAGGCGCTGCTGGACTTCCCGATGTCCACCGTCATCGATATCGCCAGCGTCAAGGGCTCGATCCTCGATGCCGTGCGGGCCGATGAGCGGATCACCGACGAGCATCTGGCCCGCTACGTGGGCACCCACCCGATGGCCGGGCGCGAGCGCTCCGGTCCGGCCTCGGCCCGCGGCGAGTTGTTCACCTCGATGCCGTGGGTCGTATGCGCCCACTCCGGATCGCGCGGGGACTCGGTGAAGACCGCCGAAGCCCTGGCCATCGACCTGGGCGCCACCGTCTCGAGGATGAACGCGCAGGACCACGACGACTCCGTCGCCTTGATCTCCCACTTCCCCCAGGTCGCCTCCTCGTTGATCGCCTCGCGGCTGCTCAACGCCACGGGCCACTCACTGGCCCTGGCCGGCAATGGCTTGCGCGACACCACCCGGATCGCTGCCAGCGACCCGAAGCTGTGGATCCAGATCCTCAGCCACAACGCCGGCTCGCTGGTCCCCATCCTGCGCGGGATGCACGAGGACCTGGAACGGCTCATCGGAACCCTGAGCGATCCCGGCGCCGCAGGGGCGCTGCTTGACCTCGCGGAATTGATGGGGGAGGGCAACGCCGGGCAGGCGCGGATCCCGGGCAAGCACGGCGCCCCGCCGCAGGCCTTTGCCTTGGTCACCGTCGTGGTGAAGGACAAGCCCGGGCAGGTCGCCAAGCTCCTGATGGAAATCGGCGATGCGGGAATCAACGTCGAGGACCTCCGGGTGGAACACTCTGCCGGCCACCAGGTCGGCCTCGTCGATGTCTCGGTCATCCCGGGACGACGCGAAGAATTGATCACGGTGCTCAGCGCACTTGGCTGGAAGGTTGCACAGTAATGCACAAACTCACGGTGGCCATCGATGGCCCCTCCGGAAGCGGCAAGTCATCGGTCTCCAAGGAAGCCGCACGGCGCCTGGGCGCCGCGTACCTGGACACCGGTGCGATGTACCGCGCGGTGACCTGGCACGCCCTTGACGCGGGAACGGATTTGACCGATGCCGACGCCGTGGCCGCCGCTGTGGCCGCCGCGGACCTGTTCATCTCCACCGACCCGGATGTGGAAAAGGTGACGATCCACGGCACCGACGTCACCGAGGCGATCCGCGAGCCGTTCGTCTCCGAGGCCGTCTCCGCGGTTGCAACCAACCTGGCCGCACGCAAGGAGCTGGTGGCCCGGCAACGCGCCATCATCGCCACACACCCACGCATCGTGGCCGAGGGGCGGGACATCACCACGGTGGTCGCCCCCGACGCGTCGGCGCGGATCCTGCTCACCGCCTCGGAGGAGGCGCGGATGCGCCGCCGCGGCCTGCAGCTGGGCGGGACCCAGTCCGCCGCCGAGCTCGAGGCCCAGGTGCTCGCCCGCGACGCCAAGGATTCGACGGTCGTGAACTTCCAGGTGGCCTCCGACGGCGTGGCGACCGTGGATTCCTCGGAGCTGGACTTCGAGCAAACCGTGGCCACGGTGCTCAAGGCCATCGAGGCCCAGGCCTCCTAGGGGCCACTTCCCGGGGGTGATCCGCATCAAGCTGGATTTCCCCCAAATCCCCGCCGGGATGGCGGTGCGAAAGCGCTGTGTGAACCGGTGGGGCAGACATGCTTGAATTGATACCGGCTTCCGCGTTTGGTGGAGGCACGCAACGCAAAGGAACCACACATGAGTGAGCGCCTGCTTCCCGGCGACGGGGACGAGTACCAGCCCGTCAACGACGACCAAATAGCCGACCGCATGGCCGAGATCAGCGAGGAGGACGCCGAGGCACGCGCCGCGTCCCTGCTGGCCGGTCTTGACGACTACGACCTCGACCCCGAGGACGCCGAACTACTCGCGCACCTCGACGACGATTTCGACGACGACGCCGACGCGGTGATCCCGCCGGTCGTGGCCATCATCGGCCGCCCCAACGTCGGCAAGTCAACGTTGGTCAACCGCATCCTGGGCCGCCGCGAGGCCGTGGTGGAGGATGTTCCGGGCGTGACCCGCGATCGCGTCACCTACCAGGCCGAGTGGCTCGGAAAGAACTTCACCATCGTCGACACCGGTGGCTGGGAGCATGACGCCAAGGGCATCCACGCCCGCGTTGCCGAACAGGCCGAGATCGCCGCGGACGTCGCCGACGTGATTCTCTTCGTCGTTGACTCACGCGTCGGGGCCACGGCCACCGACGAGGCAGTGGTGAAGATGCTGCGCCGGAAGAAGAAGCCGGTGCTGCTGGTGGCCAACAAGGTCGATGACGCGAACCAGGAAGCCGACACGGCGTTCCTCTGGGGCCTTGGCTTCGGCCAGCCTTGGCCGGTCTCGGCCCTGCACGGCCGCGGCGCCGCGGACCTGTTGGACGCCGTGGTGGCCAAGCTTCCCGAGCACTCCGCCTTCGGCGGGGTCATCCCGCGTGGCGGACCGCGCCGCATTGCGCTGATCGGGCGACCAAACGTGGGCAAGTCCTCGCTGCTGAACAAGATGGCGGGATCAGAGCGCGTGGTCGTTGACAACGTCGCAGGCACCACCCGTGACCCGGTCGACGAACTCGTCGAGCTCGGCGGCGAAATCTGGCGCTTCGTCGACACAGCGGGCATCCGCCGCCGCCAGCACATGGCCCAGGGCTCGGACTACTACGCCTCGCTGCGCACCCAGGCCGCCCTGGAAAAGGCCGAGGTGGCCGTCGTGCTGATGGCCGTTGACGAGGTCCTCTCCGAGCAGGATGTGCGCATCCTGCAGATGACCATCGATTCGGGCCGCGCCCTGGTGCTCGCCTTCAACAAATGGGACTTGATGGACGATGACCGCCGCCGCTACCTCGAGCGTGAGGTCGAAACCGACCTCGCGCACGTCGAGTGGGCGCCGCGGGTGAATATCTCGGCGATGACCGGCTGGCACAAGGACAAGCTGGTTCCGGCCCTGCACACCGCACTGGAATCGTGGGACAAGCGGATCTCCACCGGCAAGCTCAACACCTTCCTGGGCGAGCTTGTCGCGGCCCATCCGCACCCGCTGCGCGGGGGTAAGCAGCCACGCATCCTCTTCGGCACCCAGGTGTCCTCGCGCCCGCCACGTTTTGTGCTGTTCACCACAGGTTTCCTGGATCCCGGGTACCGCCGGTTCATTACCCGCCGGCTGCGGGAGACCTTCGGTTTCGAGGGAACACCGATCGAGGTCGCGATGCGCGTTCGTGAAAAGCGCCAGCGTTCGAAGTAGCCAAAAAAGTAGGGTAGGGTAATCACGGAGCTTTTCGCAGACGGCACCTTCATGGAAATGAGGGAGAACGGCTGCGGAAGCAACCGGGCTATGGCGCAGCTTGGTAGCGCGCCTGACTGGGGGTCAGGAGGCCGTGGGTTCGAATCCCGCTAGCCCGACCGGTTAAAACCCCGGCAAACCAACGAAGTAGCGTTGGGTTGCCGGGGTTTTTCCACATCCTGGGCCGATTGCCTCATGCATGCGCGATCGCCAGTGGCGGTCATCCGGCTTTCGCCGTGACGTGCCGTGGAGAAAACGCGTAGCCGGGGAAAGTGCCTGCATCGTGGCCATCTCCGCTCCGCCGCGGCGATCGAGATGAACAGCACCACGGCGGTGATGGCACCGGCCAGGATCCATGACGGGAACCACATGGCGCTGATGCCGGTCATGTTTCTGGCCTTGGCAGTGGCTGCGGTGGAATCCGCATAGATGCCCAGGGTCA
>JAUNVO010000393.1 GCA_030540695.1 Micrococcaceae bacterium
GGCTGGCGTCATTAACTGTCTTTAACGAGGAAAAGGTGACCTGAACTGGAAAAATAGAAGTGTCTAAGCTTTATTCCACCGGTTCAAAGGGTCACCTTTTCAATGCACAACTCTACCGCAGTCTTCCCCGCCGTCCCGGCATCCCTCACCGCCCAGGCCCTGGTCTCCCACGCCGGGCTGGGCGTGCTCACTGGCTTCCTCAACGCCCTGGGTTTCCGGAAGCTCTGCGAGGACCGGTTCTCCCAATTCGTGCCTTCGATGGCGGTGCACCGGCCCGGCAAGATCCTCGGATCTCTGGCAGTGATGCTCGCGGCCGGAGGCGAGCAGGTCAGCGACGTCGACCAGCTGCGCGCAGCCCCGGCCTTGTTCGGTGCCGTCGCCTCGGAGGCTACGATCAGCCGGTTTATGGCCCGGGTCAAGGACCAGCCCGAGGCCTTCGCCCACGGGTTCGCCACGATGCAACGAACCCTGCGCACGAAGGTCTGGGCGGCGGCTGGCAAACGAAGTCCCGGCCTCCGCGCCACCGCCGCGGACCCGCTGATCATCGACATCGATGCATCCCTCGTGCACGTGCACTCGGAGAAGGAAAAATCCGCAGGCACATACAAGGGTGGATACGGATTTTCGCCCCTGATCGCCATCGTCGACTACGGCCAGGACAACGGGACCGGGGAAATCCTCGCGGTCATGATGCGCCCGGGCAACAAGGGAGCCAACTCCGCCCGAGACCACATCGAGGTCCTCACCCGGGCGTTGGCGCAGCTGCCGGAGGACTTCTACGACAGTCACGGGAACCTGCTCGGGGAGAAGATCCTGATACGCACCGACAGCGCCGGGGCCTCCCGCGAATTCCTGAACCACTTGCACTCCCTGGGCATCCAGTTCTCCACGTCCTTTGCGCTGCCGGTGGCCAACGAACGCCTGATCGGGTGGATCAATGAGAAAAAGTACTGGGAGCCGGCCACCGACCAGCACGGCAACGAACGCCGCGACGCGTGGGTCATCGACGCGTCCAAGGTCCTGAACCTGAAGAACTACCCGCCAGGAACCCGGATCCACCTGCGGGCCGAGCCCCTGCACCCGGGCGCGAAGGCCAGCCTGTTCGACACCGACGGCAACCGCGTCACCGCGTTTTTGACCAACGCACCGCGCTACAACGTCGCGTTCCTCGACGCCCGGCACCGCGCCCGCGGCAGATGCGAAAACAGGATCAAGACCCTCAAAAATACGGGTCTTGGCAAGTTTCCCTACTTTTCCTATGCCGCCAATGAGGCGTGGGCCAACCTGGCGATGTTCGCGATGAACCTTGTCAGCTGGATACAGCTTGCGATCCTGCCCTCGGGGCACGCGGCCGGGGTCTGGGACGTGAAGCGGTGGCGTTACCGGATGTTTTCAATGGCCGGGAAACTGGTGCGCGGCGGGCGGCAAACACGGCTGCTGCTCCCCGCTGTGGCTCCGGAGGCGGAACTAGCCATGGACCTGCACCGGCGCATCACCCGTGCCCATCAGCACTTCAGGCACGGCAACCTGGCCGCCTGAAACCGCGGCTTTCCCATCCACCACAAGACGAAAGACCAATATCCTGGGCAGTGGAACCCGGCGACACCGGCAGTCGACACGGCCATCGTCTGCATGCCCGAAAACGGCAAGACCGCCAGCTCCGCGCCAAAATACGGAATCAGCGGCAAGCCGGAACCTCATGAAACAGCTGGGCTAGCTCTCCTTGGCGCGGAGAACGTGGAGCGCCGCGGAGTCTATGATGCGGGCA
>JAUNVO010000084.1 GCA_030540695.1 Micrococcaceae bacterium
CCAATGTCATCGAGCGGGTTCCCGTCGAGCATCAGGAGGTCGGCATGTGCACCTGCCTGGATGGTCCCCAGCTCGTCCCCGGCACCGAGCAACTCCGCGCCAACGGTGGTTGCCGAGGCCACGATCTGCTCATTCGTCTGCACCTGCGCACGGATGGCGAATTCCTCGCTTTGGTAGATTTGCATGTCCCCCAGCAGGTCGGTCCCGAACGCTATCTTCACTCCGCCTTTCGTGGCCAGGGCAAGGGCTTCCAGACCGGCATTCAAGACATCGTCCACCTTCTTTTGGCCTTCCAGCGGAAGCCCGGCTGCCGCACCGTCCTTCTTGAGGTGGACGTACGTCACGAGGGTAGGGACCAAAAATGCGCCATGTTCCTTGAAGAGCTCCACGCTTTCGGCATCAATCAGGTTTCCGTGCTCAATGCTGCGCACGCCCGCGCGAAGGCCACGGTTCACGGCTCGCGCCGTGTAGGCATGTCCGGTGACGTAGCGGTTGGCTGCCTCGGCCTCTTCGACGATCGCCCGGATTTCCTCCTCCGAAAACTGGATCGAGTCGACCCGATCCGTCCGGGAGGCAACCCCTCCGGACAACATGATCTTGAGGTGTTGCGCCCCGGTGCGCAGCTGTTCGCGTGCAGCCTTCCGCACCTCCGAAACGCCATCGCAGATGATGCTCATGGCGGGGCAACACGGATGGCTGTCCAATGTGTTCTGGCCCGGCCCGCGCATGTCACCGTGCCCACCGGTTTGACTCAGCGATTTTCCGCCAAAGAACAAGCGTGGGCCCTGGAAATAGCCTTCCTCAACAGCTTGTGAAAGTCCCCAATCCGCTCCGGCAACGTCCCGAACGGTCGTAAAACCACGATGCAGCATGTCGCTCATCAGGGATGAGCTTCTAGCCGCAACATAGTTCGGCGACCATTCTGCAAGGTCTCCCAGTGTGGCGGTCACCGCCGTGACGTGGACATGGGAATCAATCAACCCCGGCATGACGATCTTCCCGGCGGCATCGACGGCGTTTGGCATCTGCCTGTCGCTGCTTCGACTGTCTCGAACACGTGCGACACGCCCTTCGACGATCTCGATGGTCTGCCCTTGGACAACACGAAAGTCCCGGGTATCGAGGATTTGTGCATTCGTGACAAGTGAGACTGATTCGTAGCTCATGAAGGCCTTCCAGTTTTGCAATGTTCTTTGCAAGCAGTCTTGCACCCGGACTTTGCGGTTTGCAAGACGCACGCCGTCATAAGGCACAATGCGTGTATGTCTGAAATCGTCACATGGATCGACTCCTTGATTCTCCAGCGCGAAGTGTCACCGGCCATAGGTCGTGTGCTCGAGGTGCTCCAGGATGATCCGGGTGGCACCTTCGATCTGTCCGCACAGAAGATTGCGGTGCTGGCTCGGGTCAACGTGGCGTCCGTGGTCCGTGCCGCCCAGTTCCTTGGCTTCAGCGGATGGCCGGCCTTCAAACAGGAAGTGCGGCACCGATATCTGGCGACCCTGAGCGGAGACCAGCTCATGGGGGCACGAAACACCTCCGGCCATTCACCCTCCCGCTCCAGCATGATGGCCGATGTCAAGAACCTGCACGACTTCGTCGCCAGGGCCGATGAAGACCAATTTCGCCGGATAGCCGATCTAATTGCAAACGCCCGCAGATCCATGGTCTTGGCGACCGGCAGTTACGCCGCACCCGGAGTTCAGCTTTCCCATATCGGGTTGACGTTGGGGCACGACCTTGAGCTGCATACCGCCATGAGCACCGGCCTGGCGGCCCGGATTCGCCTGCTCCGCGAGGGGGATTGCGTCATCAGCTGCGCCCTATGGCGTTCGAGCACCTGGATTCTTGAAGCAACACGGGTGGCCAAGAAGCGTGGAGCCAACGTCGTGGTGATCTCCGATCGGAGAACCGATCTTTCGGACCTGGCCGACGAATCCGTCATCGTGCCCAGCGAAGGCGTCAGCTATCTGATGTCGATGACGGCGGCCATGACAGTGAGCCAGGCGGTCATCGCGGAACTGACTTCCCGGAACCCCGAGTCGTCCGCCGAGAGCCTGCGGGACGTCGAGCTGATTTGGCAGGAGCTGAACCTCGTGGATCCCGCCACGTAAAAAATCATTAAAGTCTGCAACAAACGTTGCAATGCCTTGAGGTGGGTGTCACACTAATGGACGTTGATTACACCCATCCTCGGAGTCCCATATGCAGATTACCCATGTCCTGATTCTCGTAGGCTACGTCGCCCTGATGATCGTTGTCGGAGCCTGGTTCAGCCGTTCGAAAGCGATCTCGACTGGTGAGGATTTCCTGTTGGCCGGGCGCTCCCTGCCCGCACCGGTGCTGGCCGGAACGATGCTCGCCACCTTTGTCGGCTCGGGATCCATCATTGGTGCGGCGAGCTTCATCTACCAGTACGGGCCATGGGCCGGCGTACTCTTCTTCAGCGGCACGTTCACCGGCATCATTTTCCTGCTGATGCTCGCGCCCAAGGTCCAGCGATTGGCGAAGTACACCGTCCCACAGATCCTGGAAATTCGGTTCGGGAAAGTGGTGCGGATCATCGCCACCATCATCATCCTGGTCGCTTTCATCGGAATCGCGGCCTACCAATTCACCGGTGCCGGGTACATCATCAGTTTGATCACCCCGCTCTCGGCCTCAGAGAGCACCATCGCTGCAACCGTGTTGATCACGTTCCTGGCCTTGGGCGGTGGATTGAAATCCGTGGCATGGACCGACTTCATTTCCATCGCGATCGTGGCAATTTCACTCATTGCCTTGATGATCTACATCTTCTCCGTCGATCTGGGCGGGATTGCAACCTACGTGGATGGATTGGACCCCATCCAGAAGTCACTCACCGGCGGACTGTCACCGCTTCAGCTGCTTGGCTATTTCCTGCCGGTCTTCTTGCTCTTGCTCGGGGACCAAAACATGTATCAGCGCATAGCGGCCGCTGCCAGCGAAAAAACTGCCCGCTTCGGCATGCTGCTGTTCTTCTTCGGGTCCTTCTTCATCATCATTCCGATCATCCTGCTCGCATCGGCTTCCGCGGTGCTGCAAAAAGGGATCAACCCAGACACGGCCATCCTCTCGCTGGCAGGAACGGACTTCAGCCCGGCCTTCCTTGGCGGCCTGCTGCTAACCGGTGCGTTCGCCTTGATTGTCACCACAGGTTCCTCTTACCTGTTGACCTGTTCGGGCAACATCGTCCACGACCTCGTCGTGCAACTTCGTCGAGGCAAGACCACCGATCGCCAGGCCATGGTCATTGGACGCTGGGGCGTGCTCGCCGTGGCCGTGCTCGGCTTTGTCATGGTCCAGTTCTTCCCCAGCGTCCTTTCGCTGCAGATGTACGCCTACACGATGTACGGGGTAGCCATCACGCCTGCCTTGCTGGCCGCACTGTTCTGGAAGCGCGCCACGGGGATCGGCGTGGCTGCGTCGATGATCGCCGGCGGTGCGGCCACCATCGTGTGGGAAACCAACGGGCTGTCGCAGACCATCATGAACGGGGTCATCTTCTCCTTGCCCGTCTCACTGCTGGTCCTGGTGGTCGTCAGCTACCTGGGCAAACGGCCGGCCAGCAACAACCTCTCGATGGCCGAATCCGTGGATCAACTCGAATCATAGGGTTCCCGGGCCACGGGAACCGCTACGGAAGTATGCACCCGGCCGGATGCCAGGGGTGGGCGATCATCCCTGGCCATGCCGATATGCGTTCCCGGCGGGCCGTCACCGGATCCCCGCCGGGGCCTCAGCCGTTGGCGGAATGCTGTTGCAGCCAGGCGTCGATCCCGCCTTCGAGATGCACCACATCGGCATACCCGGCTGCGGCAAGTACTTCCAGCGCCTGCGACGAACGCACGCCCGACTTGCAGTGCAAAACCAGCGGTATCCCACGCGGGATTTTATCCAGCGCCGTCGAGTCCTTGATCCCTGCAAGCGGGACCAGCACCGAGCCGGGGATGCGGGCCATCTCGAATTCCACCGGTTCGCGCACATCGATAAGGACGAAGTCCGACTCCCCGGCCTCCCGCTGGCGCAATCTGGCCCGCAGTTCCGCCACGTTTAGCGCCGATTCATCGCTGTCCTGCGGATCGCCTGCGGTACCGAGGCCGCAAAAAATCTCATAGTCCACCAGCTCGGTGATCGCCGGGGCTTCGGGATCCTTGGTGATGCGCAGCTCTCGCCAGCGTGACGCCAGCGCATCGAAAACCAGGAGCCTGCCCAGCAGGGTTTCACCGACCCCGGTGATCAGCTTGACGGCCTCGGTGACCATCATTGCTCCGATCGAGGCGCACAGCATGCCAAAAACCCCGCCCTCCGCACACGAGGGAACGGTTCCGGCGGCCGGCGGCTCCGGGTAAAGGTCTCGGTAGTTCGGGCCGTGCTTGTCCCAAAAGACGCTCACCTGTCCGTCAAAGCGCAAGATCGAGCCCCACACATAGGGCTTGCCCAACAGCGTGGCGGCGTCGTTGACCAGGTAACGCGTGGCGAAGTTATCGGCACCGTCGAGGATCACGTCGTAGCCCGCGAAGATTTCCAACGCGTTGCTGGAATCAAGGCGCACCGGGTGCAGCACGATACCAACGCCCGGGTTGAGTTCCGCGATCGAATCGCGCGCGGATTCGAGCTTGGTGCGGCCGATGTCGCCGACGCCGTGGATCACCTGGCGTTGGAGATTGCTCAGTTCAACCGAGTCATCGTCGATGATGCCCAAGGTTCCCACGCCGGCAGCCGCAAGGTAGAGCAAAGCGGGCGAGCCGAGCCCGCCGGCCCCGATGACCAGCACCTTGGCATTTCGCAGCCGGCGCTGTCCCTCAAGCCCGATCTCGGGCATGAGGGCATGGCGGGAATACCTCTCCAGTTCCCCTGCGTCCAGTGCCGGTCCCGGTTCGACCAGGGGAGGCAACGAGGCAATGCTGTTTTCGGCGAGCGTCTGGCTCAAATCGACCTTCTTTTCGGGGTGGGTGGGCATGGCAGCGGTGCTGTGCGGCCCATGGCGGTTGGTGGCTAGCGGGCGTCCCGGTCCTTTTCGGTGCAGATGCACAGCCTGTTTCCCTGCACGTCGGTGGCCACCGTCCAACTCGGTGAGACCGATGGGTCAAGAACGGCGCCGCTGGCACCCAGGGCCTCGAGCACCGGGGAGCTTTCGCTGAAGGGCACGGTGATATCGAGGTGGAAGCGGTTCTGATTGGGGGTGGCGGTCTTCTGGAACCAGATGGCCGGACCGCGGCCGTTGGGATCTGCGAGGCTGCCGTCGTCCTGCTGCTTGTACCCCAGCGCCGTGCGCCAGGTTTCCGAGATCGCTTCCACGTCATCGGTGTCAATGGCGATCTCCACGGTGCGCAAGAGTTCGGGCTTCGCTTCGGCACCGGACTCCTGGGCCACGGCTGAGATCGAACGGGCCAGCGCAGTGTCGCGCACGCTCACCCTGCTTCCCACGTCGTGCGAGGTCAGCGTGATGAACAACGTGTCGTAGCGCCAGTCGATGTCCGGGTGGTGGTTGGCTTCCTGGGCCCTGGCCCCAATGGTGGCGAACAACGCCAGCGCCGCGGCGGAGGACTCGCACTTCAACGCGGTGCGCAACGCGCCCAGGCCATAGCGCCATTGCGGCAGCGCCGCGAGGTTGGCATGGACCTGCTCCGTGGTCAGAACATCTTGTGCTGGCATGACGTGCTCCTTCGGGTTCCGGTGCTAGAAGTCCGGGCGGCCCTCCATGGCGGAGGAAGCCAGGGCATGGGCGCGTTTGGGGATGCGTCCGGCTTGTGCCGCCAGTCTTCCACCAATGACCGCATGTCTAAAGGCCCCGGCCATGCGCACCGGATCCTGGGCACGGGTCACGGCCGAGGCCAGCAACACCGCGTCGCAGCCCAGTTCCATGGCCAGGGCGGCATCGGAGGCCGTACCGATCCCGGCATCGAGAATGATCGGAACCGAGGCACGGGCGACGATCAACTCGATGTTGTGCGGGTTCAAGATCCCCAGTCCGGTGCCGATCGGCGCCCCCAGCGGCATGACCGCCGCGGCCCCGAGCTGTTCGAGGCGCAGCGCAAGGACGGGGTCGTCGTTGGTGTAGGCGAAGACCTTGAAGCCGCGGTCCACCAACGCCTCGGTGGCCTCCACCAGCTCGACGGCGTCGGGCAGCAGCGTGTGCTCGTCGGCGATCACCTCAAGCTTGACCCAGTCGGTTTCCAGGGCCTCGCGGCCGAGCTCCGCGGTCATCAACGCCTCGCGGGCGGTGAAGCATCCGGCGGTGTTGGGCAGCACCCGGATGTTGTTCTCCAGAAGCAGGTCAAAGAGGTTGGTTCCCCCGGTGGATCCGGCGCCCGGGGTGCTGTATCTGCGCATGGCCACGGTGGTCAGCTCGGTCCCGGATGCCACCAGGGCGGCGCCGAGCCCGTCCAGGCTGGGGGCGCCGCCGGTGCCCATGATGAGCCGGGAGCCCAATTCCACGCCGTCGATGACCAGCGGATCGGTGTGTACAAGTGTGTGGGTCATGGTGCTTCGCTTCCTGGGGATAAGTGGCGGGGGGCGTGCTTGCTAGCCGCCTTGGACGGCGGTGACGATCTCGATGTCGTCGCTGGCTTCCAGTACGGTCTTGGACCATTGGCTGCGCGGGATGATTCCGGAGTTCCGGGCCACGGCGACGCCGAGCCGGCCTCCATCGCTGGGCTGGCCGCTGGGAAGCAGCTCACGGCCGGTGACCTGGGCAACAAGCTGCGCCAGTGTCGTGCCCGATGCCAGCGGGCGGGTGGCTCCGTTGAGTTCGATGGTGCTCATGGTCTCTCCTGTGGTTCGAAAGCGGGTGAGAAGCGGTCGGGACGGAAACCGGCATGGGCCGGGTCGCTACGTCCTTGCAGCAATTCGGTGATGACGTGGGCTGCAATGGGGGTCAGCAGCACTCCGTGGCGGAAGAACCCGGTGGCGATCAACAACCCCGGAATGTCGCGGCCCCCGGCCCCTGCCACCCGGCCGAGCAGCGGCGCATTGTCCGGGGTTCCCGGGCGTGCGCGGGCGGTGGTTTCAAGAAGTTCGAGTTCGGCGACCGCGGGCAAAAGCACCTGCGCGTCGCGCAGCAGCTGGTGAACTCCCCCGGCACTGACCCCGGGGTTCGAGTCCTCGCGCGAGGTGGCTCCGATGACCACCGTCCCATCGCTGCGCGGGACGATATAGACCGGAAGCCCGCGGACCATGCCGCGCACTGTTGCCGTGGTCAACGGTCTGAGGTGTTCGGGCACGCGCAAGCGGAGCACGTCCCCGTACACCGGGCGCAGGGGAAGCACCAGGTGCGCCGGCAACCCGCCCAGGGAAGCGGCGCCCAGTCCGTTGGCGACCACGACCTCGTCGGCACGGATCGATCGCCCGTCGGCCAGCATCACCCCGGTGACCGGGGAGTCGTGGTCCTCGGGGTCTTGGTGCAGCAAGGCGGCGACGCTGGTGCGGATGATGGTGTTCCCGGCACTCGTGGCGCTCTCACCCGCCCCGGCCAGAAGCCTGGCCTCGATCGCGGCGGCAACGGCCCGGGGATCGATCTGGTGGTCCCCGGAAATCATGTGGGCTGCGGTGATATGTGGGGAAAGCAGGGGTTCCAGGCGGCGGGCTTCACGTATCGAGAGCCGGGAAACGTCCAGTCCCTCCCGCGTCTGCGCCTCACGCATGTCCGCCAAAGCAATGCGGTCTGCGGCGTCGGCCCCCAGAGCCAGGGTGGGCGTGGATTGGAACCCGATCTCCGGGTACCCGTCCAGGGCAAGCTCCCGGATGAAGCCGGGCCATCGTTTGGCCGAGGCCAGGGTCAACCCGAGAAGCCCTTCTTCCTGGTAGTGCAGTTCGCTGACCGGGGCCAGCATTCCGGCCGCCGCATATGTTGCGCCGCTGGCAGGTGCCGGGTCGATGAGCGTTATGCGGTATCCGGCCCGCTGCGCCTCCAATGCGATGCCCAGGCCGATGATTCCGCCACCGATCACGACGACATCGGTGTTTGTGCGCTCCGGTTCGGTGCACGACATCAGGGTCTCCTTCCCTACGCCGGTATGAGCCGGATCAGGTTCCACGCCTCCCTTGGTTCCGGGACGGCGTCTTTCGGTCGGCGCGTTCGGCGCCCTCTCAGCCAGCGTTCCTGGCTCCCGCGGTACAGAAGCTAGTCTATGAGACATGAGCCAAATCACCGATAACGATGACGAGACCACCGTCTCATCCGCCCCCCATATTGCTTCCGCACGGCTTTACCTGTGCACCGATGCCCGCAAGGAGCGTGGGGACTTCGCCGATTTCCTGCGCGCCGCCTATGCCGGAGGGGTGGACATCATCCAGCTGCGCGACAAGGGCATCGATGCCGCCGAGGAACTGGAATTGCTCGGCGTGCTGCGCTCGGTTGCCGAGGAATTCGGCAAGCCCTGGTCGGTGAACGACCGTGCGGACCTGGCCCTGCTCACCGGTGCCCCGGTGTTCCATGTTGGCCAGCGTGACCTGCCGCTTCCCGGCGCCCGGTCCTTGCTGGGCTCCTCGGTCGCCATCGGTCTTTCCAGCCACGACCCCGCCCAGGTTTCCGCCGCCGCGGCGGATCCGGACGCGGATTACTTTTGCGTCGGTCCGCTCTGGGCAACACCCACCAAGCCGGGGCGGGCGGCGGTGGGCCTGGAGATGCTCACCCATGCGGCATCCCTGGAAACGTCCAAGCCGTGGTTTGCCATTGGCGGGATCGATCTGGGCAACGTGGAGCAGGTCGTGGAGGCCGGTGCCTCACGCATCGTGGTGGTCCGCGCGATCACCGACGCCGCCGATCCAACCTCCGCGGCGCAGGAATTGCTCTCCAGGTTGCCCGAGCTGCGTTAGTCGACATCTGGCTCAACTGCCAGGACCAGCCCCGCCCGTTGGCTCCCGGGGAGCCACCAAGACCTTCACGTCGGTGATTCCCTGTCGGTAGGCATCGGTCGGCAGGTAGAAGCCGTGGCCGGCGACGGTGAATTGGTAGGCATCACGGACGAACTCCTCCGCCGGCCTGTCCCGCATGGGATTATTGTCCTGCCGGGGCCAGGCGCCTATGTAGTGCAGGCCAAATCCCAGGGGGTCGTTGGGCCGGTATAGATTGATCCACCGTTCTTCCAGGATCCTGGACAGCGGCCATGGGCCTCCTGCCCGGTCCCGGGCAATGGCCGCGGCCATATCTTCCTCGCTGACCTCCGGTTGGTCTCCCGGGTTCCGGGGCCAGGCATCGATCGGCCACGGGTTTCGGGAATCGCTTCCCGTTTCGGGTGGGCCTGCGGGGACGACGGAGAGTAGTTCCGGGCCAAGGATCGACGGGAAGAAACGCCCGAAGTAGCGCCTCAGCTGCACCCCGTAACTGAGCACCGCGATGCGCTTGAATTCTTCCTCGCCCAGGCTGCCATCGGCCCGGGCATGGAAGAGCATGCACACGGTAAGCACCATGCCCATGGAATGGGCGGAGATCACCACCCGCCGCTGCGGATTGGCGGTCAGCGGATAGGCCGGGCGCTGCGGCTGCCGACCGTCTTTCCCCGGGCGGGTGTATTGATCGTCCGCACCCGCCAACCAGTCCCCCACACGGTCAGCAAGTTCCGGGGCAACCCTGGTCGAATAGCACGGCGGGCCGAACGGGTGTCCCTGCACCGGCAGGAAACACATCAGGTCCCAGAGCAGCCCAATGGGCCGGGCCTCGGTCTTGGAGGACATCAGCACCAACCCCAGCAGCGCAACCAATGCGACCCATAGCCCGAATCCGCCACCGAAGCGTACCCACGTTTCCGTGTTTTCAAGTTTCGTTCCGAACTCTCCGAGGCTGCTTGCATCATGCAGCTCCCACGCCAGCGCCAGAACGGCAAACACCGCGGTGCTCAAAACCAGGAGCCTTGCCGTTGCGCCGGCGATCGGTTCCGCCCGTCGCATCAGCGAGGTGAACCGACGCGACTTCCATACCCGTTCGCGTGCCCGCTGCTTCATCCACCCATCGACGCCTTGCCAGGAGCTGATTCGCAGCGACGTGTCGACGGCGTCCATTTCTTCACCACGTGGGCCTCCCCGGGTGGGCCATCGGACCAAGACATATATCAAGCCCGTTCCCACCAACAAAACGAAACCGAGACTGCTGAGCACGTAAACCATGGGAGGGGGCGGGCCTCCGGGAACCAGGGCTGCCAGCTGGACTGCGGCAAAGGAGAGCAGCAGGGCAAACCCGGTGGCCAGCGCGGCAAAGACAAACGGTCCGCGTCCGCCCCAACCCATCTGCTCCGGCTCCCTATCGCCGGAGGATCCTGCAGAGCACCTCGCCCGGACCATCCCCAGGGCGATCACCAGGGCCAAGACCAGGGCGGCAGCAACGAGCGGGGTGCCGTTGTCCTCCATGGGCAAGCTCGGTCCCCACGCCGAAAGGGCCAGTGCGGTGGCAAGAACCGCAGAACCTGCGACCAGCACGGACAGATCAAGATGGCTGGAATGCTCGTACTTGACGCTGCGCACCAAGCTGAACAGGAACAGGGTTGCCGCGGCCGCGGCAACAACAATCCACCAGCCGATGCCCGCATCCCGTTCCGCTTCGGGGAGGGCCGCCGCCGCGAGGTAGGAGCCTGCAACCAGACCCGCCAACAGGGCGAACGAGGCTGTCAGGTGATTCACGGCCAGTCCGGCCGTGCCCGAACCGATCTCCCAGAAGTGTCGATGGGCGACCAGTGGCCGCGAGGCATCCGCCGGCGGCGGCGTTGCAGCGTCCTGCGCCTTCGCGGGGGACGCTGTGGGCCCAGGCAGGTGCGGAACGGGCATGAAGGAGATATTGGCCAGTTTCGGGAGCGCCCAGATCACCAGCACCCCGGCCGCGCACACCAGGCCCGCCAAAGCGAGGTCCTGGCCCGGCGTCCAGTTGCGCAAGGGGCTGAACTTCTTGAATAGCATGTCGGTGTCGAAACGCATCGTGATCGAAGCGGCCGTCACCACCAACATTAAAGTCAACAGCAACCCCACGAAACGTATCGTGCCCGTTCCGGGGCCCGCGTTCACCGCCGAACCTAGCCGCGCAATCTGTTCGCGGCCATCTACCGGCTCCTCCTGCCCGTCGATGCCAAGCGGGTGGTCCAACACCCGGGCACGGGACCAAAACGCCGTATTCACCAAGCCAAAGGGAGCCAAGGCAAACCAGATGACCCGGACCGCTGCATCACCCACACGGCCAAGTTGCGGCAGCCCGGTGCTTCGGGCAAGTTGTCCCCACGAGTAGGCTTCAAGGCGGTGATCAGCCTCGGGCTCTCCCGGGGCAGGATCAGCAACCGTCGAAAATCCGGCCGCAGCATCGCCGCGCCCCATGAGCAGCTTGGCTGCCGGCACCTGAAGCATCCGGTGGGCCGGTGTGTTGCGCACTCCGTGAATCCGGATTTCCAGTAGATCCGGGTCTTTCATGGCTCTCCCCCGCCGCTGATTCCCACGGTGCCGCCCTCAACCGAAAATGGTCTTCTCGATGACGGGGCACCGTTTCCCGGATCAAAGCCCGGTCACTCATTGTCAGTCTCTGACTAGGAGAAATTCAAGGGTAGGGATTTGATCCCGTGCCAAAGGGCCTGGAGGGGCTCCCTGGGTCAGGAGGCTGGGGCCGCTAGCTCACGGATCCGGCCGCGAATTCACGCACGAGATGCGCCACGGCTTCGAGCTGCTGGAAAGTGAGTGACGGTGGAAGCTCATGCACGGCACCCGCTGCCACCACCAGCTGCTTGCAATTTGCAGCATTGGGTGCCACGTTCGTGGGCTCGACCGATTCCCACGGCGTCAGCACAGGGTCCTCACCCATGAAGGTGGCCTCGGTAAAGGTGGCAAGGATCGTTTCGTTGTCTTCAAGCTGGATCTTCTGGGCAAGTTTTGCGAAGTGCCTGCGTTGCTTTGGATCCTCCGGATACTTCACCACTGCGCTCAGCCCGAGTTCGGCGATCCTGCCTCGCAGGTCGCCGGCCACCTTCGGCTCGTGGCCGAGGGGCGCACCATGCTCGTGGAGGATCTCGAGCACCACAGCCACTGACGTTCCTACCCGACCGGCTAGGGCGCTCGATATATCCTCGGACACGAGCCCTTTGGCAAATGCCCATGAATAGGAACCAGTTGCCTTGGCGCTGATAACGGCGGCTGTTTCCCGGGGACCGTCCGTGCCCAGGTACAGCGGATAGGAGCGGGCCGCCGCCTTGCCGAAGACTCCATCGCAGTCGTCCTTCACGATCAGCCTGCGGTCCGTCAGCAGGAATCCCCCTGCGCCTCGCGCTTGCCGGAGAACCTGCTCTGGACGTGGTAACCGAACCAGACCACGGGTAGCTCCCCGGCCTCTGGTGCATCGACAAACATGAGCTGCTCCAGCGCAAGCCACAACACCTCCTCGCTATCGCTGTATACCGGATGTTGCTGACCGGGCACAAAGGTGAGTTCAT